>NZ_JADGIA010000192.1 GCF_019683635.1 Thermogemmatispora sp.
GGGTGAGGATGTTGTTTGTCGGAACAACAGTTGGGGGCTCCTGAAGGACGAGTCGTCAGCCAGATGTGGGGTGCTTCCCGGTCTGGCAGAGGCCAGGCGGGGAAGCACCCCACCATCCCAATCGGCAGTGGCGAGTGGACCAGGATCAAACGGCTCCTGTCCGGATCTTATCCCCTGGCCTGAAAGTCTGAGGGGGAGCCTTGGGAATAGAAGGAGCGCTCGCTCACTGCAGATTTGATCAATACAGGATGGATGTAGTCCGGGGGAACAGAGCAGACTAGCCTGGGAGGCGGCGATCATTGTGAGAGATGGGCACGATTTGCCTGATCGTGCTCCGTGTAGCAAAGATTTAGGAGCGCGTCCCGGAGTGCTCTTGAGTTGCTCAGGGCGCTCGTGCCAGGCTTTCGCTTTCATTGCTTCAAAGAAGTCAACCCAAGCTTAGTAGAGCTGGATGAACACCTGAGGCCTGGCCCTTGGGCAGAAGCCCAAGAGAAGCCAGCTGTTCTTGCCTGGTGCGTCTTCCAGGCAAGACAGCCCCCCTTACCCTCCCCGCACGACTGGAGAGGGCTGGGTCAGCTTGTGCTCTCAGAACGGGCAAGCCCGCTGCCAGGGGCAGGGAAGTATCCCTGGGTCACATCGCGCCAGCTCTCGTGTGTATGAGGTACAGTTCAGGTCGGCTTTTGTCAGAACACACTCACCTTTGCCGTGGTTGCTGCTATCAGCAATAGGCCACGTGCTGGCCTCTCTGCTCTGCCAGCTGCAGGTTCTGCCAAAGTCCGCCCTCTTCTACCAGGATCAATAGCCAGGTTTTCCCTGTAGATACGCTGACACCCCCATGTCAGCGTAGGCTGGCTTTGACTGGCTTGCTGGCTCTTCGTTGTGGTTGTCCGACGATAGCTGCTCAGATCGGATACCGTCTATGTAACGGTTCAGCATGCCTCCTGGCCTATCTCTCCTGGAGCCTGGCAATCCGTCGAGGCCGGTTTCTGCCCTCGTGTGATCTCCACACGGCACGTGAGCAGAGCGGCTCTTTGCCAGAATCACACCACACCCAAGGCAAAGCACCTGGCCGAGGCAAACCGCTTTCTCCTCTTGCTGAGTCCGATGCCAGAGATACCCTGGTGCTCGATCTGTTTGGAGAATTTCCCTGTGTAGAGGATAACAAATTGGCTCTCTGTTGTCCATACTTTCATGAGGAGCTTTCTACATCCCGGAGTCAATGGATGAGCCTATTCCGCAGGATCTGGCGATACCAGGGGAGGTCATGGTGATAGTCCCCAAACTCCTCCAAAAGGACCAGGAGACGCCTCGGGAATCGCGAACGCCCACGACCCCTGCCTCCACCGGGGCATCACCGGGTCTCCCTTGCTGGGCTGGGCCTGGGGTTGTGCTGAAGCCCGGCGCTTAAATCAGCACACGCTGCCGTCCTCAAGCAGGCCGCCGCTCGCCAGCAGAGCGTTTTGACCTGTCGCAAGCCATCTCTCTCTGCCTCTGATACCGTTATGATCAGCTTCTTCCGCTCAGGAGACGCAGGGTGTATCTCAACGCTTGCCCACGCAGCGGTCCATAGCGTTCCTCCGGGAGAGTCGGAGCCTCGGGGTCAAGCGCCAGATCGACAAGCTCAGGTGCGTAGAGGTACTCTCCCAGCAGCAATGCCAGGCCGGTAATGCCGGCGTGAATGTCCAGACGACTCGTAGTAATCTGCAAATCGCGGGTTGCCAACGGCAAAGAGCGTCGATAGACCACTTCGCGAATGCCTGCGAGCAGCGGCTCATCCGCGTGAGCCAGGCGACCACCCAAAACCACCAGGGAAGGATTGAGCAAACTCACCGCGTCGGAGATAGCCTGACCCAACACTCGGGCCGCCTGGCGAGCCAGGCGCACCGCGTCCGGCTGGCCGGCCCGGATCAAACGGACTGCCTCATAGGTCGAATGAACCTGATGGCCGAGTGCGCGGAGATCGCGCAGCAAGGCCCAGCCGCCGCCATAGGCTTCCACGCAGCCGCGATTACCACAGCGGCAGAGAGGAGGCGTTGTCAGATTGGCCAGGTCGCCGCTGTAGGGGATGTGACCAAGGTCTCCAGCCGCCCCCTGAGCGCCACGCAGAATCTGCCCATTCGAAATGATGCCACAACCGACCCCCGTTCCTACCTTCACCATTAACATATGCGGGTGCTCGGGCCAGCAGACCTTATATTCCCCAAAGGCCATGACATTCACATCATTCTCCACCAGCGTTGGACAGGCGAAGCGTTCGAGAAAGTAGCCCGGGATATCAAAGCCGTCCCAGCCGGTCATGATCGGCGGACTTACCACGCGCCCGGTGGCAAACTCGACCGGGCCGGGGACACTGATGCCAATGCCGTGCACCTTCTGGGGAGGCACCTGCTGCCGCTGCAAGAGAGCAAAGAATGTCCTCGTCACCTGCTCAAGGACGGGATGCGGCCCGGCAGCCACGTCCAGCTCAGCGGCTTCTTCCGTCAGAATGGTCCCTGCCAGGTCCGTCAATGCACAGCGCAAATGACTGGCCCCAACATCAGCAGTCAGAAATACCCCACGCGCTGCATTGAATTTGAATTGCGTCGGAGGACGACCTCCAGTCGAGGCGCTTGCCCCATCGGGCACCAGCAAGCCGGCAGCGAGCAGGCGCTCCAGACGCTGCGTGACTGTCGAGCGCGCCAGGCCTGTCAGGCGAATGACATCGGCCCGCGTACGCGCCTGACCAGTGCGGAACAAGGCAAGAATAGTTCCCGACCGAGAGGCATCGGTGCCCTCGAAAGGCGACTTCATCAGCGTGGCACTCCTCACAGCTCCGAAAATAGAGAGGGCTACCTGGGCAATCCATGCTGTCCACAGGCATATTTAGCATATTCGCCCATATTTTATCAAAGAGAAGCGGCCTTCTCAAGGCTACTTTACCAGGATTCTCCCTTATCCGTTCAGAAGATGGCCAACTTTTGCTTGACATAATACATAAGTATGGATATAATCTGCCAATAGTGAAGGGTTAACACGACTCAGCTGATCAGAAGTCGTTGCTGAGTCGACTGAAGCGCTTCACCGGCTATTTTTGCGGCCAGAGACAGACAGAAGGAGGCGCTGCAGTGTGCAGGCAATCGCTGATGACAAAGATGAGCCTGATCCTGCTGGCGGTGCTTGGCGTGATCATCACCGCCTGTGGCGGAGCCAGCAGTGGGAGTGGAAGCTCTGGAAGTGCGCAGGTTGCAGCCGTGATCAAAGGGCTGGACAACCCCTTCTTCCAGGCCATGCAGCGAGGCATTCAAGATGAGGCCAGGAGCGTGGGCGTGTCCGTTACGGTGCAGGCTGCCGCGAGTATCACAGACACCACTGGTCAGGCGGACAAGCTCCAGGCCCTGGCCGGGCAGAACTATGGCTGCTACATCGTCAACCCTATCAGTGGCACCAATCTGGTTCAGGCGCTGGCACCGATCTCGCAAGCGGGCAAACCGATTATTAACATCGATAACCCTATTAGTGCGCAGGCGGCCCAGGCTGCCGGCATCAAGATCAGCACGTACATTGGAACAGATAACATCAGTGCCGGTCATCAGGCAGCCAGCGAGATGGCCAAACTGCTGCCGACAGGGGGCAAAGTCGCCCTGATTGGAGGCATTGCCGGAGACGTGACCAGCCAGCAGCGTCTCCAGGGTTTTAGCCAGGGTGTTCCTGCGGCGATCCAGATCGTGCAGACAGTCGCAGCAGACTGGGATCGCCAGAAAGCGCTGACAGCCGCGGGTGATATCCTGCGGGCTCACCCTGATCTCAAAGGCTTTTTTGTCGCTAACGACGACATGGCTCTAGGCGTTGTACGGGCCATTGCGGACGCTGGCAAACAGGGTCAGGTCAAGGTGGTCAGCGTTGACGGTATCCAGGATGCGCTGAAGTCCATTCAAGCGGGTCAGCTCTCAGCGACCGTCTCCCAGTACCCCTATACGATTGGAGCAATGGGGGTTGAGGCTTGCAAGGCGGCGCTGGCGGGCAAGACGCTGCCAGCCAGGGTCACCGCTCCTACACTCGTAGTGACCAGCGATAATGTCGCTCAGGCCCTGGCCAATTTCCCCAAGCCTTTCAGCAGCTATGTTGATCCCTTCCAGGGCCTACTCAAGTAACAGGTAAGGAAGCGGGCCGGTGAGTGAGTGGAGGGCGAAGAGGCGAAGAGCCAATCACACAGACCTGCCCCTGCTGGCAGCGTCAATGCTCCGCTCACTCCCCTACAGAGGAAGGAGACAACAGATGGAAGAGCGCAGCGCACTGACAACGGATAGCGTGGCGCAGGCTGAGCGACTCAGCTGGAGAGAGCGGCTCAGCGACCCCGAGTTCTGGATTAACTGGACAGCGGTCATTGCCCTGGCGATTCTGGTCATCGTCTTTGGCGTTGCCTCGCCGGCGTTCTTAAGCCTCGGCAACATCCGGGCTGTACTGATAGCGGCGGCTCTCCTGGTAATCCTGACGGTAGGACAGACGCTAGTGATTCTGACGGGGGGCATCGATCTCTCTCTGGCAGCCACCATGACCTGGGCCGGCGTTGTCCTGGGACAGGTAGTGGCCCACGGCGGCAATATTGGTCTGGCCTCGCTGCTGGCCATCGTGGCCGGCCTGCTCGTGGGCCTTATCAATGGCCTCTTGATTGCCTGGGGGCGGATACCGGATTTCATTGCCACGCTGGGTACACTCAGCGCGGCCTCTGGCGCAGCTCTGATTTTCTCCAGTGGTGAGCCTGTGACCATCGTCAGTACCTTCCTGCTCCAGTTGGCCACAGGCTCACTTGGCCCAGTGCCCTACTTCGTCTTGATCGCCTTGATCGTTGTGCTCCTTGGGCATGTTCTGCTCTTTTACACTCGCTTTGGCACCCATCTACTTGCTACGGGCGGCGATGCCGAGGCGGCACGTGCAATGGGCATTCGTACCGCGAGGATCAAGCTGACGGCGTACGTGCTGGCAGGTGGTCTGGCCGGTCTGGCGGCCATTCTCTTCACGGCGCGCATCGGGGCTGCCGAGCCGGCTGTGGATACCAGCTACCTGCTCAACTCAGTGGCGGCGGTGGTCCTGGGGGGCGTTAGCCTCTTTGGTGGGCGTGGCTCGATCGCTGGTCCTGCGGCAGGTGCGCTTCTGCTCACGGTGCTGGTCAATGGGCTGACCCTACTTGGAGTCTCGCAATTCTACCAACCGGTGGTGGTTGGATTGGCGGTCGTGCTGGCCGCTTTACTGGTGAGGTACTGGCGATGAGTCCCACGGAATTTGAGCGGATCTTTTCTGCTCCTCGGACGCCAGAGCGTGATAGTGCTCCAGGCGTCCCTCCCAGATCCGAGGTGCCCGGTCCTGCCGAGGTGCTGCTGCTGGTTGAGCGCGTCAGCAAACACTTCGGGGCCATTGTGGCGCTGCAGGAAGTGACCCTGTGGGCCCGGCGCGGGGAGATCACGGCCATTGTCGGAGATAACGGGGCGGGCAAATCGACGCTGATCAAGTGCATCTCGGGCCTGCATGCCCCGAGCAGTGGGCGTCTCTTCTTCGAAGGCAAGGAGGTGCATTTTGCCTCTCCCCAGGAAGCGCGCCAGGCAGGCATTGAGACGGTCTATCAGAATCTGGCGGTGATTGAGGACCTCACGGTCTGGCAAAATATCTTTCTCAACCGCGAGCGTGTCAGGCGCCTGGGACCCTTTGCTGTTTTGGATCGCCGCGCTATGCGCCGTGAGGCCTTGCGGATGCTGCAGCAGTTTGAGATCCATCTACCCTCGATCCATGCCCGGCTGCGCCGGCTCTCAGGAGGGCAGCGGCAGGCCATTGCCATCGCGCGAGCGGCGAGCTGGGGGTCGCGCCTGCTGATCATGGACGAGCCAACGGCGGCGCTGGGAGTGCGTGAGACCCGACGAGTTGAGGAGTTGATTCTTCGCTTGCGGGAACAGGGGCTAGCGATCCTGCTGATCAGCCATAACTTTGAGCAGGTGCTGCGTCTCTCTCAACAGGTCTGGGTCATGCGCAGCGGACGTGTGGTAGGAGGGCGCCGGACGAGTGAGACGACGAGCGATGAACTCGTGGCCATGATTACCGGCGTCAAAAGCGATGAGTAATCACGAGAGCAAGCGTGGAGATGTTATGGAACAGAAAATAGGTATTCATGCCTTCGTCTGGGTTGGCGGCTGGAGTGAAGAGGAGTGCCGTCGGGCGCTCGAAAGCAGTCGTGCCTGTGGCTACGATCTGATTGAGATCCCCCTGCTTGAGCCGAGGACGATCGATGTGGCTCTGACGAGGAGTCTGTTAGAGGAAGTGGGCCTTGCGGCGACCTGTACCCTGGCCCTGACGCCCGAGACAGACATTTCCAGCACAGATGAGGCAGTGGTAGTACGTGGCGAGCGGCTGCTGCATGATGCGCTGGCGGTTGCTCGGGATCTGGGGGCGACCTATCTTGGCGGGGTGATCTTTGGGGCTTTGACGCGCTATCGTGAGCCGCTGGCTCCTGCCGGGCGGAGGAACAGCCTGCGAGTCCTGGCGCGTCTGGCTGAAGAGGCGGCAGCCAGTGGCATGCAGCTGGGTCTGGAAGTGGTCAATCGCTATGAGAGCAATTTTCTCAATACTGCGGAGCAGGCCCTGGCGCTGATTGAGGAGATAGGGGCGCCCAATCTCGTGGTCCATCTGGATACCTACCATATGAATATCGAGGAAGAAAATTTTGTGAAACCAGTGTTGGCCTGTGGGAAGCGACTGGGCTATGTCCATGTGGGTGAAAGCCATCGAGGCTATCTTGGCACGGGCACGGTGGATTTCTCTGCCTTTTTCCGGGCGCTGAGGCAGGCTGATTATCATGGACCGGTGACCTTTGAGAGCTTTTCTCGGGCGCAGGAGATTGCGAACCTCTCTGGCTCGCTGGCGATCTGGCGTCATACCTGGACCGACCGTTTTGATCTGGCCAGGCAGGCTCGGGCCTTCATTGCCGCGGGTCTGGAGGCTGCAGATATGCACGGGAGCTAGTGGCGATGGTGGGGGATGAAAGGAAAGCCACCGGGAAAGTGCTCCTCGGCATCGATTTGGGCACCAGTGCGGTGAAGGTGCTGGTCCTGGATGCGGCCAGCGGGCAACCATTCGGGGAGGGCCGTGCCGCATATACCTTGCTCACGCCTCAGCCTGGCTGGGCTGAGGCCGATCCCGAGGAGTGGTGGCGGCAGACGGTGTCTGCAGTGCGTACGGCTCTGCGCTCTGTGGATACGGATCAGGTGGCGGCTATTGGGGTCACCGGGCAGATGCATGGTGTGGTTCCTGTCGATGCAATGGGAGATCCCGTGCGACCTGCCCTACTCTGGCCTGATCAGCGAGCGAGCGGGCAGCTGGCGCATTTTGAGCAGTTGCCTGCTCCGCTCCGTGAAGCTCTGGCTAACCCTTTGGCCCCAGGTATGGCTGGTCCTTTGCTGTGCTGGCTCGCTGAGGAGGAGCCTGAGTCTTTCGCGCGCATGCGTTGGGCGCTTCTGCCCAAAGACTGGCTGCGCTGGCGTTTGACTGGGACGGTGGCAACGGAGGCCAGCGATGCATCGGCGACTCTGCTCTATGATGTGCTGCAAGATCGGTGGGCGACGGAGGTGATGGACTCGCTTGGTCTACGAAGGGAGCTGTTTGCTCCTGTGCTCCCGGCTGGGGCGCCAGCGGGGTATCTGCAAGCCTCTGCTGCCAGAGAGCTGGGTCTCAGACCTGGTCTGCCTGTCGCAACGGGTGCGGCTGATGTGGCGGCTTCTCTGCTTGGGGCTGGGGTGCTTGCGCCCGGTCCTCTCTTGCTCTCGCTTGGCTCGGGGGCGCAATTTGTGCAGCTCTGTCAAGAGCCGCGGCCTGATCCCGAGCGGAGAACTCACCTCTATCGAGCGGCAGACGGACAGCACTGGTATCGGATGGCCGCGGTGCAGAATGCCGGGCTGGCTCTCGACTGGATATGTCGAAGCCTGCAGGCGACTTGGGAGGAGCTGTATGCCTGCAGTGAGAGCGAGGCGGTAGCCCTGGGGCCGCTCTTCTTTCTCCCCTGTCTGACGCCAGAGCGAGCGTATCATCCGAGGCCGCGGGCGGCGGGCTGGGTGCATCTGCGTCTCGATCATGAGCGTCGCCACCTGCTTCACGCCGCTCTGGAAGGGGTAGCCTTTGGAATGCGTCTGGCTCTGGAAGCGCTCTCTGAGAGAAAGGAGCGTGGCCAGATCCTGGTAGTGGGTGGGGGAAGCCTGCATCCTGGCTGGCGGCAGATGCTGGCTGATATCCTGGGGTGTGAACTCTGGGCCGTGGCGGAGAAGGAGACGGCGGTGCGTGGTGCGGCGCTGCTTGCGGGGCTGGCGGCAGGCTGTTGGAAAGAGACTGGCGCCCTGGCGGCCTGGCGCCCGCCGGTCTTGGCGGTGACGGCTCCTGGCAGGGAGTGCACAGTCTACCAGGAGCGCTATCAACGCTATCGAGAGCTGCTACTTTCCCCTTCGGCGGCGGTGCTTGAGGAGCGCGAGGTATCTGGCGCAAGGCTTCGTGAGGACAGAGAAGGAGCTGATCAGTTGTAGGCCGGGGTGAACAACGCCGTTGGCCGGATCAGCCCCAGGCCTCTGTCCGTCCCCAAGGAGCCCGGTAGAGGTAATGGGTGCGCCATGCGCCTGATGGCCCACGGCATCGATGCCCTTGTCTGCGCCTCGCTAGGAAAAAGGCGATGCGAGAGCGCGCTCCGCCTTTTGTAGGCATTGGCTATGCAGCAGTCCTGAGCGCGGAAAGGAAGAGCACGCAGCAAATCAGCGAATGTTGCTCCGCCGTGTGTCGCCAGCGGCCTCGGTGGGCTGCTCCGCCGCCTCCTCCCACCGTTCCTGCGCTGCGGCCACCCGCCCCTGCAACCGGTAGACATGCCCGATATTCTTGAGCAGATTGGCATACCAGGCCAGACTGCCCCGCTGCTGATGATAGGCCAGCGAGGCAGAGGAATAGTGGAGCGCCTCATCCCACTGGCCCAGCCGGCGAGAGAGATAGCCGAGCTGGCCCTGTAACCTCCTGGCCTGTTCCTCATCGCCACGGCGCTGGGCCAGCTGCAGACAGTGCTCATAGGCCTCGATCGCCTCTCGAAAGCGGTACAGCTGCAGCGCGCAGCGGGCCTGCTCATAGAGCAGTTCCCCTTGCTGGGCCTCCTGCCAGGCCGGATCGGCCTCCTCCTCCTCGCCACGCGAGGCGGGGGCCTGTTCCGTGCGTTGGGGGCGCCCCAGCAGGGCCTTCAGAAGCTGACGGGGAGGGGTGCAGAGGCCCCTTCCTGGCGTCGTTCCAGGCAGAAGGGGCCGCAGAGCCAGACGCGAAAGAGGGGACCAGTCTCCAGCGGGGACGCAGCACGATCACCGTCCATCAGATGCCCTCTGCTCTCCGCTTGCTTGTTCCGTATGAGAGTGACTCAGGAATGCCGATATGTAGCTTTACTCACTCAGAAGTATCCAGAAGCCGGGAGTGGAATGCAAGAAGCACCATGGATGGCACGGCCCTGGGCCGAGTGCCTATCCCCAGGCAGGCTGTCGCGGGTTCGAGTCCCGTCTCCCGCTCCCTCGACTCAGGAAACCAGTTCTCAAGCGGCTTCTCTGCCAGCAGGCTCGTCCGCCTGGCGGGAGGATCAGTCGGATAACGACGGTAGTGCGTACCTGCCTCGGCGATCATAGAGTATCTGCCTTCGGCTGATTTTCCTTCACGGGTGAGTGCCTGCCTGGCCGGGAAGCGCCTTCTCTGAAGGAGGTTTCCTGTGGTCGCTCGTATCCACCAGCAGCAAGGCAAGCGTTCCCCTCAGACCCCTCGCCAGACAGTGGTTTCCCGCTATACGCCTCCTCCCAAGGGGGAACATCTGCTACGCCACTGCATTGAGGAGTATCTCCTGGACCATTGGAGTCAGAACCATAGTCCCAAAACGCTCGAATGGCACCAGCTCACCTTGAGGAAATTGGAGCCGTTCCTGGAGCAGCAAGGCATCACCCTCGTCGAAGAGATCGAGCGAGTGCATCTGCTCTCCTGGCTGAGTGAGCTGGGTACGCGAACGGGAGCACATGGCAAACGATTGGCAGCCCGTTCGGTCAACACCTATGCGCGGCCCAGGTGGGCGTTCTGCAATGGGCTGGAAGCGCGAGGCTCTGTCTCGCGATCGCCGGCAGCGGATGTCAGCATGCCCAAAGTGGGCAAGCCCCTCATTCGGATCATTGAGGAATATGCTGGCTTTAAGAAG
>NZ_JADGIA010000193.1 GCF_019683635.1 Thermogemmatispora sp.
CCCGTTGTTAAACCCCCCCCGGGCCGCGCGGGGCGGGGGGCGCCCCACGCCCCCGCCCCCCCCCCCCGGGCGGCCGCGCTCCGGCCAGACTGCTGCCCTTGGCACTGGCTCTGGGAAGTGTTGGGGGGCCACTGCTGCCACAGGTACTGGTGGGCCGATTCCTGGTCGATTTTTCCCTGGCTGCCTTGCTCCTCGTCTGGCTCTGGCGCCGGGCTTTGGCGCGGGCCCGTCTCGGCTTTGAGCATGAAGCGCTGACGCGCTCCTTCCGCCTGGGTTTCCTGGCGCTGCTGACTAGCCTGATGCTGGCCCTGCTGGCCTCCTGGCGCGACCTGCTGGCCGTCCTCAGTCTGACGCTGCCACTCTTCTTCTTCTCTGGCCTGCTGACGCTCTCGCTGGCACGTCTGAGCACGATTCGCCGCCAGCGTCTGCGTCGCGCCGGGGATACGGGCGCCGTTGCTGATCCGACACGTCCCTGGCTGCTGGCTTTGGCCCTCCTCTCTCTCCTGATCCTGCTGCTGGTAGCCCTTCTGGAGACAATCTTTTCGTTCGTTACGTTTCAGGCCGCGATCACGCTGCTCACTCCTGTTGTCGCCAGGGCCTGGGATTGGGTAAGCGAGGTCCTCCTCTGGCTCATCGTCCTCATCCTGACGCCTTTCTTCGATCTCTTTGCTCTTGTCGTGGCCGCAGTGCGTCGTGAAGGACCGGTCCCCGCTCCCGTCCTGATTTCGCCAGCGACTCTGCGCCGCCAGTTGCTGACACAGCAAGGACAGAGCCATCTCTCTGTGCCGCCGCTCCTTCTCATGGGTGGGCGTCTGCTCTTGCTTCTCCTGATCATCGGCGGTCTCCTCTGGCTTGTAATCCGCGTTATCCATCTTGGACGCTGGCAATCCCTTGTACCCGAGGTCGAGGAGGAACGCGAGATGCTCAATCCGCTGGCACTCCTCGGCGAACGTCTGAGACAGAGGCGGGGTCAGCGTCGAAGGCGAGTCTTGATAGAGCCGCTGCCACCAACCTCGCTGCGCTGGCTCTACCGGGCCTGGCTGCAGGATCTGGCTGCCCGTGATCGGACATGGGTACGTCATCCAGCAGAAACGCCACAAGAATATCTGGCGCGCCTTCGCACTTCGCTTCCGGCAACGGCCTCAACTCAGCAATTGGTAGAGTTCGGGGACCAGCTCACGCAAGCGTACCTGCCCGAGCGCTACGGCGGTCAACCCGCTGAAGCGGGACGACTGGCAGCTCTCCGGCAATCCTGGAAGAAACTGCACACTTCCCTCTCGACCCGAGGCGGTCGATTTGATGCTCGACAGAAAAGCGAAGGTCCATCTTAACGGATCGTAGTCGACCTGGGAGCTGGCAGCGCCAGCACATGGACGGCAGTAGGGGGGAGAACCGGCAGAGGGCCGGGACCAGGTAAGCAGGCGGCGCGAAGAAAGGCCGCCCATCTCTACCTGTGCTCGGCCCTGGGTGGCTCAAGGCTCCAGCCTAGGAGCTGACGGAGTCCGCCTCAGCTCCAGCAGGATAGGGTAGGCGCCAGCGATGGGTACCGCTGCCCACCTCGGCAGCGGGCTGCTGGCGGCCCGGCAGGATGATGCTGGCTGTCGTGTTGGGCGGGACCACGACCGTCAGCTCAAAGAGACCATCGACAAGCTGCCAGCGGACTTCCGCCTGACCGTAGGGGGTACGCAGGCGAGCCTCAGCTCTGGTCAGGCCGCCGCCCGGCAGCGGGCGCACCAACAGCCGGCGATAGCCCGGTGCCGCGGGCGCCAGACCTGCAACCGTACGATGCAACCAGTCGGCCACCGAGCCGAGAGCATAGTGGTTAAAGGAAGTCATCTCGCCAGGATTGACCGATCCATCGGGCAGCAGGCTGTCCCAGCGCTCCCAAACGGTTGTTGCTCCCATTGTGACCGGATAAAGCCAGGAAGGGCACTCGCGCTGCAGCAGCAGGCGGAAAGCAGCCTCAGCGGCCCCAACACTGCAGAGCGCATCACAGAGCAGGGGCGTACCGACAAACCCCGTGCACAGGTGATAGCCCTCAGCCTGCACCAGCTCCACTAGGCGCCGGCCCGCGGCCTGGCGCAGCTCCTCATTCTCCAGCAGGTTGAATTGCAAGGCCAGAGCGTAGACGGTAGGGGCATCGCTGAAGATGCGCCCATCGGGGCTAACGTAGGCTTGTCGGAAAGCTGCCCGCACCTGGGCGGCCAGCTCTCGATAGCGCGCTTCCTCCGCGCGCAGGCCCAGCACACCCGCCGTCAGCGAGACGATCTCGGCTGAGCGAGCAAAGTAGGCCGTTGCCAGAACCTCTGGCGCCGCGCGCGCCGCCGCTGGCTTCTCTGGCGGGGCCGCCGGATCAAGCCAGTCGCCGAATTGAAAGCTCCCACGCCACAGATGTTCCGCGCCGGCCAACCGATCGAGCAGATCGACCCAGGCCCGCATACTGGGAAATTGCCGCCTCAGCAGCTCGCTATCGCCATAGCGTTGGTAGAGCGTCCACGGCACCAGCACAGCGGCATCGCCCCAGGCCGCCACCGGCAGCAGTCGCCCCTCTGGCAAAGCTGGGATGCGCCGCAAAATATCGGGCACCACGAAAGGGACAATGCCCTCTGGCGTCTGCTCACTGGCCAGATCACGCAGCCAGGAAGAGAGAAAACCGGCGCAATCGTAGAGGAAACAGGCCGTCGGCGCAAAGATCTGAATGTCGCCTGTCCAGCCGAGGCGCTCATCGCGCTGGGGGCAGTCGGTCGGAATAGAGAGGAAATTGCCGCGCATGCTCCAGACAACATTGTCATGGAAGCGGTTAAGCAGCGGCTCCGAGCAGTTGAACCAGCCCGTGCGCTCCAGATCGGAGTGACAGATCACCGCCTGGATGTCATCAGCCTGCAGCGGGCCAGGCCAGCCCTCGACCTCGGCATAGCGGAAGCCGTGGAAGGTAAAGCGCGGCTCCCAGATCTCAAGGCCGCCGCCGCGCAGAATGTAGCGATCGGTCGCCCGAGCGGTGCGCAACGGACGAGTGCACAGCTCGCCCTCCTGGAGGATCTCGGCGTGACGTAGCGTAATCTGTTGCCCTGCCTCGCCACGCACACGCAGCCGCAGCCGCCCAACCACATTCTGACCGAAGTCGAGGATCGTGCGCCCGCTCGGAGAAGTCAGGATGGCCTGCGGCGCCAGGAGGGCGATGCGCCGCACCGGCGGCGACTCGGGGGCGGCCAGCCGCGTCAGATCCCACTCCAGCAGACGCACACCGTGCCAGGCGCGGTCATCGTAGCCCGGTTCAGACCAGCCGTCCTGTTCCAGGCGCGCATCATACTCCTCACCATCGTAGAGGTCGCTGGCGCGGATAGGGCCAGTGCTGGCGCGCCAGCTCAGATCGGTGACGACGCGCTCACAGCGTCCATCGGCGTAGTATAGCTCTAGCTGGGCCAGCAGCCCCAGGCGCTCTCCATAGAGATTACGCCCTCCGCCGTGAAAGCCGAGGCGCCCACGAAACCAGCCGTCGCCCACGATCGCCCCGATAGCGTTGTGCCCCTCGTGCAAGAGCGCCGTCACATCAAAGGTCTGGTAAAGCAGGCGCTGATCGTAGCTCGTCCAGCCGGGGGCCAGCACCTGATCGCCGACAACCTGCCCATTCAAGTGAGCCTCATAAACGCCAAGGGCTGTGATGTAGAGGCGGGCCGCCGCCAGCCCTGGCGCCACCTCGAACTCGCGGCGCAGGAATGGCGCCGGTTGCGGGCGCGTCGTATCCTCATCCCAGTCGGGTGTAATAAAGCGCGCCTCCCAGTCGGAAGGCTGCAGCAGCCCAGCCTCCAACGTGACCGGCGCGCTCCAGGGCGAGCGGCTACCATCCTGCCCTTCGACACGCACCCGCACCTGTAAACGCTGCCGCGAGTGCAAGGGTGCAAAGGGCCAGGGCACCAGCACCGACTCAGCCGAGCGCAGCAGGCCGCTGCTCGCCCAGAGCTGGCCAGCGGCGTCATACGCCTCGATCTCATAGCCAGCCTGGTGCCAGGCGGGACGCTCCGTCTCGATCATCCAGCTCAGGCGGGGGCGCTCGGCACCCAGGCCCAGGACCTCCGACTCTGTATGATATTCAATCCGGACTCGACGGATGTGTAGCGCCGCCTCTCTCTCTGCTCTAATCTCGACGCCAGCGGCCTGCGCCGGATCGTGTTCGTACTGATCTCCTTCGTGATCGGTCATGCTTGCTCCTTACAGACACAGAGATTGCAGCAGCGGAAGGGCCGCGACCGCGAGCTGTTCACTCGCTTACTTGTGGCTTAGCCCTTGAGAGCACCAGCGGTCAGCCCCTTGATCACACGCTGATTGAGCAGCAGGTAGAGCAACAGGGTCGGGAAGACCGCCAGACTCACCGCGGCGAACGTCGGCCCCCAGGCCACCTGTCCATACTGGCCGGTGAAGTTCAGCAGACCCGTCTGAATGGTGCGCAGCTGATCGTTGCTGATAAAGGTCAGCGAGAAAAGCAAGTCATTCCAGAGAAAGAAGAACTGTACCAGGGCCACCGTCACCAAACCATTGCTCACCAGCGGCACCGCCACGCGCAAAAACAATTGCACAAGACCCGCTCCATCGAGAATAGCCGCTTCCAGCAGCTCGCGCGGGATGGCCTTGAAGTAGCCGGCCATCAGAAAGACCGTCAGTGGCAGCCCGAAGCCCGTATACGTAATGATCAAGGCCCAGCGTGTATCGATCAAGTCCAGATGAAAATAGATCGTAAACAGGGGCAGCAGCAGAATCTGCAGCGGCACCATAATACCCGCCAGGAAGAGCAACAGCACGAGATTGCGCCCACGCCAGCGCATAACCTCCAGCGCGAAGCCGGCGGGCACACTCAGGGCCAGGATCAGCGCCAACGCCGGAAAGACAGTCAGCACGCTGTTGAGAAAGTAGAGGCCGATATTGCCGGTGGTCCAGGCCTCGACATAGTTCTGCCAGTGCAGGCCCGCGGGCAAGGCCCACAGCGGCCTGAGTGAGAACTCCGCGTCCTCCTTAAACGAAGAGAGCAGCAGCCAAATCAGTGGATAGATCTCGATCGTCAGGAGCAGCAACAGGAGGAGGCGCACAGGAAGGCGCCATAGCCAGGACAGACGGCGTCGGCGCGGCTGACGCTGGGAGCGACTCCGCGGCGACCAGCGAGCTACGCGGGTGAAAACAGGGGCCGGAGCAGGCCGGGACGATCTGGCAGCCACATCAGAGCGCATCATTGAAAACGGCCTCCCTTTTTAGTCTGTTTCTTCCCTGTCTATCTCTTGTCTTGCAACGACATTGAAACTGGCGCAGGTCCTTAAACCAGAAGATAGGCTGGCTAGCTGATAAGCGCGGCTCAGGCCACATCGCGGCGCGCTGAGCCAAAGATCATGATGGTCACTATCAGACTGAGCACAGCCAGCGCCATTGCCAGAGTACTGCCATAGCCGTACTGGCCATAAGAAAAAGCAGTATTGAACATATAAAGCGTCAGCGGCGTAGTAGCCTGGCCGGGGCCGCCCCCTGTCAGGGCCAGGATGCTGTCGAAGACCTTCAGAGTTCCATTGATGCTGAAGATCAGGGCTGAGAGCAGGATCGGCAGCAGCAGCGGTAGAATCACGTGCCAGACGAGACGCAGGCCGGAGGCGCCATCGACGCGCGCGGCCTCGATCAGCTCGGCGGGGATCTCCACCAGGCCGGCATAGAGCAGCACCGCGTAGAACCCCATCGCGCGCCAGATATCCATGAGAGCCAGCACCCAGAAGGCCGTTGATCCCTGACCGAGCCAGGCTTGAATCCAGCCGTCAAGATGCAGCAGCGCCAGCCCGGCATTCACCAGGCCATATTGCGGAGCAATGGCGAAGATCTTAGCGAAGAGCTGGGCCACGGCCACCGTCGGTAAGACCACGGGAAAGAAAACCAGCGTACGCACCAGGGCCGAGGCCCGGCGCAGATAGAACACATAGAGCAAAGCCAGCAGCAGGCCAAGGAGGATCTGACCAGCCGTCACTGTCACGGCATACTTCAGCGTAAAGACCAGGGCCTGCCAGAAAGCCGCATCGCTCAAGAGCTGGCGGTAGTTCTGCAGCCCGACGAAATGGAAACCGCCGATAACATTGCCCTCGAAGAAGGTATAGACCAGCGACCAGACGATTGGCAGCAACACCACGCCGCTATAGACCAGTAGAGCCGGTCCCACCAGGAGCACAATCGCCCGCCGGTTGCGCAAGATCTGTTCCATACGGAGAGCACTCCCTTTCTCTCTCTCTCTCTCTCTTGCTTGCTTCTCCCTGTTAGGGCCTAGTCCAGGAGCCGAGGATGGCTGTCTCTGGCGCGCAACGGTGGGAGGGAAGGCGCCGGGGCCTTGCCGCTGGCGGGCGAGCAACCAGGCTGGAGAAGGGGCGTCCCCGGCCCAGATTGAATAAGGCAAGGTCCGGCGCCTCACAACGCGGCGCTCACACCAGGATCGCGCGCCTGCCGTGCAGAGGAAGATTAGCCCTGGTCAAGCGCCTGCTGAATAGCGGCCATGAAATCCTGCGGAGACATCGCTCCGGTCACCAGAGGAGCCGCATTCTGCTGCGACAGAGTGGTGGCCTTGGTTGAGAAGAGAGCCTCAAACCAGAGCACCGGCTGCTTCACCTGGCCGATCAGATTGAGCACCAGCCGCGTCAAGGCCGGAACAGAAGCCGGCTGCTGATGAACGACGAAACCGGTGACGGCCCCTTCTTTCGCGAGCGCGACGTCGCCATAGTGGCGAGCGACGTAGGCCAACCAGTCGCCGGCGGCGCTGTTATATTTGGCCTGGTTGACAGAGGTCGTCTGGCCGGCGTTCATCGGGGCCTGGTCGCTGGTGCCGCTGCCGCCGGCCACCGTCGGGAAGGGGAAATAGCCGACGGCCTCGGCCCCGATCTTATTGCGGGCCGGATTGTTGAAGTCGCGCAAGGCCCAGCTACCCATGTAGAAGATGGCGGCCTTCCCCTGGAGGAAGAGATCTTCAGCGGGATCATAATCCAGCTCGGCGACGCCCTTCCCGAAATAGCCTTGCTTCCCCAGGCTGGCCACAGCCTGGGCTGCCTCAACGTAGCCAGCGTCGGTCAGCCTGGCCTGCCCGTTTTTGACGCGCAGCAGGGCCTCGGGGCCATACTTGCGGAAGAGGTAGTTGCCGATCAGGCGCGTCAAGGGCCAGCCCTGGATGCCCGAGGCGGCGAAGGGCTGAACGCCGTGCTGCTGCAATTGACCAGCCAGGCTCACCAGCTCGTCCCAGGTCTGCGGCGGCTGCAACCCATAGCGCGTGAAGATGCTCTTGTTGTACCAGAAGCCTTCGATATTTAGCTCAAAGGGGAGAGCCAGCAGCTGGTTGTTGAAGAGCTGTTTGACAATGGTAACAGCGGCGGGCACAAGCTGGTCCAGAACCCCCAGTTGTCGAAAGGCTGCCTCCAGATCGAGCACCTGGCCATTCTTCTGCAGTTGAAGCAGGGTATCGACGGGAGGACTGTTGTAGAGCAGAGGCAGGGCACCTTGCCCGGCCAGGAGCTGCACTTTCTGGTAGATATTCGTCTGAGCGACGTAGTCGACGGTGAAACTAACGCCGGGGTGGGTCTTGGCGTAGTCGGTAGTGATGGTCTGCAGCACCAGGGGCCAGCCGGTGCCGGCTTGCTGGACCGAGAGGAAGTGAATGGCGAGTGAGCCGGAGCCACTGCTCCCGCCTCCAGACTCGCCGCCACAGCCACTCAGCAGAGCGGCCAGTCCAAGTGTAGCGCCTCCAGCCAGGCGCACAAACTGGCGCCGATTCAGCAGAACCCTGGGGTCGCGATCGTCGGTGGTCTGCATAGGCGTCGATCCTCCTCTGGATTGCTGACCCAAGCAAGAGGGCCAGCGCATCTGCATTGCATTGCATCGCATCGCCTCACCTCGCGTCGGCAGGCAGACAAACGCTGGCTGGTTTTGGCTCTCCGTGGCTCGCTGCGGCCCCTCTCGCAGCAGCCTGGGCGGGCCTCCACTCGCACCGTACCCGTCGCCTTGGCTCAAGTGGGCCACGTTGCCCGCGCTCCTTCGCGCTCAGTGAGTTCGATCTGCCATGATGAGCGCGCTTCCCGGGTGTCCGGCCCGGCTGCCGTCACTGGCAGGGCGGGCCTGCGCCACGCTCCTCCTCCTGGTGCTTCTCTGCTCGCTTACCAAACTTGCCCGCCCGCCGCCTGACAGGTTGGTTTCCTGATCGCCCGCCTCTCAGGGGTGGCCTCCGGCGCTGACAAGTTAAGTAAGTAACTTAAGTAAAATAGGATTAGTAGATAGTATAGTCGGGTGCGGGGAGCTTGTCAATGGGCGAGGAGAACAGCGCAACGACTGAGCTGGCGAAGGGGGATAGTTTGCCCGCTGAGATGGAGGGAGGGCGCAGAGGCAGGAGCAACTCGAGCTTGACGCCGCAGGCTTTTTGCGCTACCATTTTCCTTACTAACTTAAGAAAGGCGGTGGCGGAACTGGCCGCGCAGGGACAACCTCGGAAGGCGGCGGATCGTTTTTTGATCCGTGGCATTAACCAGAGCATTGTCTTAAATCTCATTCGTTCCCATGCCCCGATCTCGCGTCCGCGGCTGGCGGCCCTCTCGGGTTTGAGCCAGGTGACGGTTATCAAGATTGTCAACAGCCTGCTGGAGCGTCAGCTCATTCTGGAGCGCGAAGGGATGGAATCGACCGGTGGGCGCAGGGCCGGGCTGCTGGAGCTGCATCCAGAGGGCGGTTTTGCCATTGGCCTGATTCCGCAGCCCGATTCGCTGACGGCGGCCATTGTCAATCTGACGGGTGATCTGGTGATGGCGCGTCAATGGCCGTTGACGCTGGCTGGTCATCAGCAGCGGGTCATAGAGCTGATAGCGGCCTGCGTTGAGGAGCTGCTAAGCGGTGGTGAGCTGCCGCGGGCGCGCGTGATTGGGCTGGGTCTTGGTCTCAGTGGCCTGATCGATGCCGAACGGGGCTGGTGTCTGCAGTCGCACATTCTCGGTTGGAAGGAGCTGCCGATCAGGGAGCCATTAGAGGAGCGGCTGGGCCTGCCGGTCTTTGTCGATAATGACGTCAACTGTTTGGCCATCTACGAGAAGCTCTTTGGGCTGGCGCGGGCCTACAACCATGCGCTGGTTGTGGCCATTGGGCGCGGTGTGGGCCTGGGTCTGATCCTCAACGGCGACCTCTACCGTGGGGCCTTTGGAGGGGCGGGTGAGTTCGGTCATACAGCGGTCGCCCTCGATGGGCGGCGCTGCAACTGTGGGAATCGCGGCTGTCTGGAGACTTATGTCTCGGAGAGCGGTATTGTGCAGAATTATCTGGAAGCTGTTCAGGCGGCGAGCGCGGTCCCGCTGCAGCTTGATCCGCTGTGGCAGCCACCCACGCCGACCTTGGGCGAAGTCATTGCGCGTGCCAGAGCAGGTGAAGAGGCGGCGCGGGCGGCCATTGGGCGTGCTGGTCTTCTCCTGGGGGTAGCTCTGGCCAATCTAGTCAATCTGCTCAATCCCGAGTGCATTATTCTCTCCAGCCCCGATACCTCCCTTGGCGTCAGCGATCTGCTCCTTGATTCGCTGCGTACCACCTATGAGCAGCATGTCTTTGCGCAGATGGGTCGCGACCTGCGCTTTCTGACGGTCAAGAAGCCAGGCTACGAGAGCTGGGCCCGCGGAGCGGGCAGCCTGGTGCTGCGCCACTTTTTCGCACCGCCAGCTCAGCTGCGTGCCGAGCCGGGGCTGCCGGAAAGCTAAAGGGCTGAGGGATTGTAGGACGGGGGTGGTGCCAGCCCGTCTGTGCACGGCTTGCTCTCGCTTGTCCCCTCAGAAGGGGAGCAGTTGACCCCTGTTTGTCCTCCCGCTGGGCTGGCGCCCTGGCTTCTCCTCGGGTACTGTCTTCTCTATCAGATCAGCGCTGAGCTGAAGGGCATGGAAGCGAGCGGCGGCCCCGGATTGCCCGCGCCCTCCGGCTGCCAGTCAGGTCAGCAACCTGGGTGTGGCCTGTGCCCGCCTGGTCTGGCTTCGCTTCTTGTCGCTTCGTGGCGCTCGTGTGCCTTATGTCTTTCGCTGACTTGCGGGAGGACCCACTGCCATGAACCTTGAGCAAGGCCACAGC
>NZ_JADGIA010000028.1 GCF_019683635.1 Thermogemmatispora sp.
CGCGCAAGCATCGTCTTCCCCACCGCGTTCTTGCCGATAGGCGCTTCTGGCTACTCCTCGGCCTCGTCATCATGCTCCTGCTGCTCATCAGCATCGCGCTCATCCCGCTATCACAGCTCTTCGGCGGGGCAGCCAGCGCCGCCAATGTCATCATTGTTCCCGCAACGCGCGACCTCAAGCAGATCTACACCTTGAGCGGAGAGCCGGGCATCTCTGCCAACGCCGCCCGTCACCAGATCAGTGCTCGCCTTCTGGCTTCATCCGAATTGCGCCAGAGCCGCCAGGTGCCAGCCAGCGGGCACGGCCTGACACCAGCAACACGAGCCGAGGGCATCTTGACCTTCTACAATGCCTTGCCCGTGCCTCAAAGCATTCCGAAAGGAACCATCCTGAGTGCTCCAAGCGGCGTTCAAGTCATCACCGATCAGACAGCCACATTGCCAGCAGCTACGCCACCCGTGGAGTCCAGCGCTAGCGTTCCGGCTCATGCCTTGCAGCCAGGGAGTCAGGGCAATCTTCCGGCTTTCGCCTTTCACACCGTTTCCTGCTGCGGCAATGGCCTCACGGTCCAAAATGCTCTGGCCTTCAGCGGAGGAGCCGATCCACAATCCTACACCTATGTTCAACAGAGCGATATCGATCAGGCCAGCATGGTGCTCCAGACGAGCCTCATTGCAGCGGCCCAGCGCGATCTTCAGGCACGAGCGGCAGCTAATGAGCGCTTTGTCGGCGGAGCACAGTGCCCAGTCTCGACGAGCGCCGATCACCAGGCTGGCGATCGAGCATTAGAGGTGACAGTGACGGTCGTTGTCGTCTGCAGCGGCGAGGTCTACGATCAAGTGGAGGCACGTATTCTGGCCGCCAGTCTGCTCGCCAACGATGCAGCAGGGAACCTCGGGCCAGGCTATAGTCTGGTAGATCAGATCGCCACTAGTATCGTCTCGGCTACCCTCGATCAGCATCAGCAGGGCCTCATCACGCTTCGCGTGCAGGCCGAGGGCATCTGGGCCTATCGCTTCGATGCTCAAGCGCGCCAGCGACTGGCGAACCTGATCAAAGGAAAAACCCAGGAGCAGGCGCTGGCCCTGCTTCGACAGCAGCCCGGTATCCAGAGCGTCTCGCTCTCCCTCAGTGGCAATGGCTCCCGCTTGCCAGACAATTCTCACTTGATTAGCATCCATGTAGCCACAGTCGTCGGTTTGAAAGCATCGCCGCTGCCAACAGCGTTCCCTGACCAGCGCTTCGCCCAGCCTTCTCCTCCTGAACCAGCACAAGCACAGCCCGTCAGTGGTAGCGCATCTTCGGCGGCTCCCTCCCTCTTTCCTACGGCCTCACCCGCTGCGATCACTCCCACTCTCACGTCACAGGCTCAGATGGACCACAGCTAGTAACCTTGCCTTTGTGTTATCTGCCAGCCGTTCTCTCCAGCCGCAGGGAGGCTATCGCTCCCCCCTTTTTCCTTCCATAAGTAGATCCCTATATATACATTGATCTGTCATAGAACGTGTCCATACTGAGAGCAGAAAGGAAAGTGACGGATCAGCATATATGCTCGTTGTGATAGAGACGCACATCAGGAAAGGAGCGGACTTCTGTGAGTCGGATTATTGTTCAGAGCGAAAAGGTTATTTCTGGTAGGCCAGAAGATATCTACGCAATTCTAGCTGACTATAAGGGCCGTCATCCGCAGATTCTGCCAGCTAACTTCCAGGACTATCGGGTTGAGCAGGGCGCCCAGGGTGAGGGTACGGTGGTGAGCTTTCGTCTGCACGCTGGCGGGCGGGAACGCCTCTACCGCATGCGTGTGAGCGAGCCAGTACGGGGCCAAACCCTGACGGAGAGCGACCTCAATTCTTCGCTGGTCACAACCTGGACGGTCACGCCGCTCGACGATGGGCAACGTACGCAGGTACGCATTGCAACAATGTGGGAAGGAGGCAGCGGTCTCGGCGGTTTCTTTGAGCGCCTCTTCGCCCCTTTGGGCCTGAGACGGATCTATAACCAGACCCTGGCTTCGCTGGCGGCTGTGGTCGAAGGGCGGCCCGCGGAGGAGCGCCGCCCAAGCAGTCCGGTACTCTTACTACCGCTATTAGCGTTGATCATCGCCTTGCCTCTGTTGATTCGCCTGTTCCAGCAACGCCGCCGACGCTCGCAGCTGCCAGTCCGCGTTGTCCCCGCCAGCACCCTGAAAGAGGCACGCTCGCGGCTTCGCGAGGCTCGCCAGCAGGCTGCCCGTACCTTGCCTCGCCTGCGCTCCTTGCGCGCCTGAGCAAACGTGGTGGCCATTCTTAATCACCCTCAGTCGAGCAGGAGAGACGCCGACTGTCGCAAGCGGCGTCTCCTTGTCTCTTTCCTTCCTGTCATTTCACCGCTCGCTGCTTGACAATCTCCCCTGAAGTCGTTATCCTCCAAAGAAGGGATAGGAGCAGAAGATTATAAACAAGCTAGCTATGATAAAAATGACGGTGCGCTTCTAGAAGAGAAAAAGGCTCGCTTGCTCCTGGCGACTATCTACGTCTACTCTCTCTGCCTGTGCAGCCCGATAGCACTGCTGCGATCGGTAGAGGCAAGGTCTCGGCCCCGATCCCTTGTGGCGAATCGGCTGTGATGGAAGAGGCGGGTAAGAGACCCGGAGAGCGGCAAGTCCCTGGGCAAGAGACCTGGCTCCAGGAGGAATCAGGTTTTGCTTGAGCTTACCTGGTACTCGCGGGAGAGCAATCGCCCATCCCCATTGGGGAGAAGAGATAGAGGATGGCTTTCGTGATGAGAGTGCAGTGGCCTGGTGAGTATTGGGAGAGGAAGATCAGCCGCGGTCGCCTGCTGCTCTATCTGGCGTTGTTCGTCATGCTGCTACCGCTGCTGGTGACACTCGCTGGTAGATCAGCCACGGGGTTCGCTTCCGTGGGAGGCGACTGTACTGCGCTCTTCCTCTCCCCCGGGCGCACGGCTCCGCTCTATCTGGGCCTGGCCGCCTACCGCTTCGTGGACAAGCTGGCCTATCTGGAGATCGGCGATCGTGTCCTGGGCTTGTCCACAGCTGATCTTTACGGGAACAACGCCGATTCTTCCCATTACCTGCGTTCACTCGCCGGCGGCGGGCGCGTCCTTTTTGATGCGCTCGGTCCCGGCCTCTTGACCTTCGCCCGTATGCAGGAGGAGATCGGCGCACCCTGGCTGCTCTACCGCGATGGCGAGCTGCAGAAGTTCTCGGCCAGCGATTTGGGCCAGCGACGGCCCACCTCACAGACGGCCAGTCGCTTTCCCTACCCTTTTTCCCTGAATCCGAGCGAAGATGAGGGAAGCAGTATTATTGCGCTGCCGCTTCCTTTCGCTCAACGCCTGACGCTGAGCACAACGCATCGCAACGGTAATTTTTATGCGCTTTATCGGCGCCTTCCCTGGGGGATCGCTCCCCCACAGTGCCCCTCCAGCACGATAGCGCAGACGGCCACGTTGGTCAGTACCCATACTCCAGCTTTGCCAGCAGCGGCCTCCAAATACCGGCAAAGCGGTCAGCTCACGGTGTCGCCAGGAAAGCGTGTGACCTTTCTGACTCTGCAGGGGCCTGCCCAGGTACGGGAATTGACCTTTCGTGTGCCACTGAGCGAGGCGGTCGCTTTTGGAAGGAGCTGGCTGTCGATCGCCTGGGATGGCGAGCGACGGCCCTCGGTAGCCGCCCCTGTGAAGTTTCTCGCTGGTGATGGCGCCGGCCTCTATCAACCCGCGGGCCGCCCACTGGTGGCCGGCTGGTTGGCGACGATCCAGAGCGAGGGCAGCGGCGATCAGCGATTGATGGCCTTCCATCTTTACTGGCCGATGCCTTTCTCGCGCAGCGCTCGCTTTATGCTGCAGTCCTCCCAACGGCTGACTGCCGTAGATTGGAGCGTGGCCTTTGAGCCTTTTCCTGATCCCCCCAGCTGGTGGGGGACCTTTCATGCTACCTACACCAGTGTGAGTCATCCGCCACAGGGTCAGGCTCTGACGTTGCTGGATGTCCGCGGAAGCGGCAAGCTTGTTGGCACGGTGATTAATTTCTGGCGACCCGATGGGACGCTGGAAGGCAATCCAGAGATCACGCTTGATGATAGCCTGACTCCTCAAATCGAGGTTACGGGTACCGAAGAATGGGGCCTCGGCGGCGACTACTGGCACGGCGGTCGCCAGACGAGCCTGCCTCTGGGTGGCTTTCCCAGCGGCCCAGATAATCCACCGGGGAGCGAGCGCGATGGCGCAGCCCTCTACCGCTTCCTTGTCGCTGACAGTATCCCGTTCAACCGCCATCTGGTCTTCCGTCTGGGACATGGCAGCCACAATCAGAGTCCTTACCCCTATCGCGCTCTCTTGCTCTGGTATGGGACAGCACGTCAGACGGCAACTCTTAGCGATACACTGCTCCCAGCCCAGGCAGGCAGCCGCTTGCAACATGGCTATCAGGCCACAGATGAACACTTCTATGATCTGCGCGCCGCTGCCATTTACCAGCAGGGGAATATCACGCGAAGCGGCACCGTCAGCGCGACGGGGGGGGCGATCTCGTTCAGCCTCCGCCTGACGGCCAACAACGTCGGGGCTTTTCTGCGCCGCCTTTTTGACTACTGCACCCCCAATCAGAGCGCCGCAGTCTACGTCGATGGGGCTTTCGCCGGGATCTGGTACAGCGCCGGTGTGGCTAATCATGGCCCGCCCGGCTCGCCTCGCCGCTGCTGGCGCGAGGAAGACTATCCGCTGCCAGCTCAGTTGACGGCGGGCAAAAGCGCCATCCACCTGCGCCTTGTCCCCGTCTCTTTGAGCCAGACATCCTTATCAGCCTGGACGGCCTTCCGCTATCAAGCGTATAGCTTCCTGCCCTAGACCAGTCTCCTCTGCCCGCAGCGGTTCAAACACCTGTGCCCCGGAAGCGCACCTTACATCCAGTAAGACCGACATCCTTTCACCATCAGTGCGGTAGAAAATCACAGGCATTTGGCAGCTGATCATGGTAGGCTATCGTTACGATAGAAGTGCTCATCTTGAGCACAGTGATCATCGCGTCCACCGCGGCCTCAATTGTAGACCGCGCAGCAAGGAGGCATAGCTATGAGCCGGTCAGCTTCTTACGCTACTGCAGCCGCTGCCCCGAGCGAGGCCCGGCCATTGATTCCCGCTCAGGGCAACGGGCGCCGTCTCTTGCAACGACTCAACGCTCTCCAGCAGGAAGTGGCCGAGGTCGTAGAGGAGGCAGTTGAGAGCGGCAGTCACACCAATGGGCCTCGTGTCCAGGCCCTGGAAGAGGCATTTAAGACCTATCTTCAGGTGGCCGATGCGATCGCCGTCAATAGCGGCAGCTCTGCTTTGCGGGCCGCCTGCGAACTGCTGCGCCTGCCCCCTGGAACCGAGGTCATTGTCCCGGCCTATACGTTTATTATGACCGCATATGCGGTCAACGATGCCTTTGCTT
This sequence comes from Thermogemmatispora sp., assembly GCF_019683635.1. Classification (GTDB taxonomy): domain Bacteria; phylum Chloroflexota; class Ktedonobacteria; order Ktedonobacterales; family Ktedonobacteraceae; genus Thermogemmatispora. Next base: position 5,438 of record NZ_JADGIA010000028.1, read on the forward strand.
TCGAGCCGCAGAGCGGAGCGCTAGCCAAAGGCGGTTTGATCCCTGTCTTTGTAGATATCGATCCTCAAACTTATACCATCGATCTGGCCAGCGTCAGGGAAGCTTTGAGCGAGCGTACACGGGCCATCATCGCCGTCCATATGCTGGGTCAAATGGCCGACATGCGCCCCTTGCTCGATCTGGCCGATGAGCACCAGCTTTTTGTCATTGAGGATGCCGCCCAGGCCCACGGCGCAACCTACACTGATCCCCAGACGAACCATATTTACCAGGCGGGGAGTATGGGCGATTGCGGCTGCTTTTCGCTGAGCGATGTGAAAAACATTGGCTCGATGGGCAATGATGCGGGCCTGCTGACGCTGACTACACGTCTCGGCTCCCGCCTGCCAGCCCTCACCGCTGAGGCCCGCGCCTGGCGCAATACAGGGCGCCTCGGTCGGCACCGCTATGAGCACCAGACCTGGGGTATCCGTGCACGGATGGACGAGTATTCGGCTTCAGAGTGCCTGGCCCAATTGCGCTATCTCGATAGCTGGGTGAGCCGTCGTCAACAGATTGCTGCACGCTATAACGCTGCTCTGGCCGGCACCTCCTTCACGCCACCCTATACTGCGCCTGGCCGCACCCATGCTTTCTTCAATTACATGGTCAAAGCGCCCACGCTGGAAGCCCGTCGCCTGCTGGAGTCTCGCCTGCGCGCGGCGGGTATCCAGGTCGCCGATACCTATAGTGTGGTGCCGGATCAGCCACTCTACCGCCAGGGTTTGCTTCCCTGCCGTATCGTGGCCGCCGAGCGAGCACGAGAGGTCGCTCACCTGCTGGTGGCCATCCCTTGTTATCCCGAGCTTGGAGAGGAGGAGATTGCCCGCATCGAGGAAGTGTTGAGCCGCTGCCCGTAAGCGGCCTCCTGCCAGGCCTCTTCATCAGAGGATGGGCACAGCGCCGGTGGCAAGGCTTCTTTCTTGCTGCCTCTCCCGCCGTCTCTCTTCTTCCTCCTTGCGCCGGCGCTGGCCTCCCTCCTTCCTTCTCCTCATTTATTTATTCAGGATGGGCCTGCTGAGCAGGAGGCTCGGCCTCGCTCTCACCCAGGTGCGTCTTGATGAGCGCCAGTAGCTCTTCGGTCCGGAAGGGCTTGGTGAGATAGGCGCTGGCTCCCGCCAGACGCCCCTTGAGACGGTCTAGTACGCCATCGTAACCGGAGAGGATGACGACGACCGGGCGCCGAGGGTGACGGGCTTTGAGGATCTGTGCAATACGGTAGCCACTCAGGCGCGGCAAGGCAATGTCCAGGAGCACGAGATCGGGGAGAAGATCGCGCTGCTCCGCCAGGGTTCTGATGGCCTCGACGCCATCGGCATAGGTCAGACAATCGATGCCCTGGCGTCGCAAACATACCTCGACGATCTTGCGCACCGGCAATGAGTCGTCGATCACCATGACAAGCTTGCCCATCGTGGCCTGCCCCTTCCTGGAAACGAGGCCCAATCGCTGGCTGGCCTTCAGCCGAGCGATCTGGCCCCCATCGGTCAATCATATCGGCAGGTGGTTGTTACTTGTTCATCTGGCTAGGAGGGTGATCAGCCAGCGGCGATGAAGGCCCCTGGTTTTCCGCCGTAGGTGATAGGATAGCCCGCCTTCGTTATGCGTGGGCACGGGCGGGTGCTTTCGCCGAAATACCTGTCTCCTCTTGTTTGTAGCCTGTCTATGAATCAACTGACTCCAGGCTGGACCTTGATCTGACGTGAGGCTCCTTCTCTTCTCCCTGGCAGTCCCTGCTTTCTCGCCGACAGCGTCCCGCGGCTGCTTGCTCGCGGGCCAGAGCGGCTGAGGCGGGTCTGGTCTGGCCGGCCTGGCCCGGCCAGGAGAGGTACAGCGCTCTTGCTGTCCGCCTGTCCCCCTGGCCCAGGCGCAGCGACCGATCAAGCTCTGTTCCATCAGGGAACAAGGAATTCCTCAAGCATGCGCTTGCGGCAAGGATCGGCCAGTTTGCGCAGGGCCTTGGCTTCGGCCTGCCTGATGGCCTCGTGCGTGACTCCCAGCCTGCGCCCAACCTCCTTGAGGGAGTGCTCACGCGCCCCCTGCAGGCCATAGCGCAAGCAAATGATTCTGCGCTCGTTGGGACTGAGATTCTGAAGCACTTCCTTGATATGAGTTTCCAGCATCTGGCGAATGACTACCTGCTCCGGTGAGTAGGCAATGTCGTCTTCAATGGTGTCTCTGAAAGGGATCTCATCTTCCGAGCCGGTGGCCGGGGAGTCAAGGCTGAGCGTCTCCTCGCTAGCCTGCAACAGGGCTATCACCTGCCGCTCTGAGAGATCCAGCTCCTCCGCCAGGTCCTCGGTGGTGGGATCACGCTCCAGGTCCTGCTGCAAGCGCTGGCGTACCTGGGTCAGACGTTTCAGTTCTTCACGCTTGTAAAGCGGCACGCGAATGGTGTGGGCCTGCTTGGCCAGGGCATGGGACATGGCACGCTTGATCCACCAGGTGGCATAGGTGCTAAATTTGTAGCCCCGACGATAGTCGAACTTTTCTATGGCGTGGATGAGGCCAATGTTGCCTTCTTGTACCAGATCCATCAGGTCCATCCCCAGGCCCACGTACCGGCGCGCAATGCTAACCACCAGGCGCAGGTTGGATTCGATCAGCTGCCGCTTGGCTTCCTCTCCCTGGGCAAGAATGTAGGGATCAGGATGGGCCTTCTTGCGCTCCTCGCGGGCACGTTCCATCTGCCGCGCAAGGGCTGTCACTTCTTCGGCAGAGAGCTGCCGCGTGCGCCCAATTTCTCGCTTATACATCTGGCGGGAATCGCGCAGGCAGAGAATATCTTGCTCCTGTTGCGAGGATGTCTTGTCATCCGTAATATCAAAGAAGGCCCGCTCCCCAAGCCGCGGTTGCAAGCGCAGCTCCTCATCATCAGCTGGACCTGCGCCAATGACAAGGCAGGTGGTGGCTGTGGTCCGAGGCAAGACACTGACCATGTGTACACTCCTCTCTTTACTCTGTTTCAAGAAATATGTTGCTGATTTCCATCAACAAATATCACTAGTTTAGCAATCAGGCAGTTATGGGTGCAACATGCACCACAATTGCGCTGATGTTGTCAAGGCCACCGTTGTCGAGCGCCGTAGTCACCAACAGATTGCAGATTTCAGCCGAGGACAGGCTGGGCCGGCAGAGGATTTCTAGCAGCTGGGCATCCTGGACAACCTCCCACAGGCCATCAGAGCAGAGCAGCAAGCGATCGTCGACCTGAAGGCCGAGCTTGAAACAGTCGACGTCGACGGTGGCTTTGCTGCCAAGTCCGCGGTAGAGCTGCCGGCGCTCGGGATGACGTTGGGCTTCTTCTGAGGTGAGGACGCTGGTCTCAACCATGCGCGCCGCCAGGGAGTGGTCGCGCGTGATCTGCACCAGCCCGTCACGCTCTCGATAACGATAAGCCCGGCTGTTGCCTACGTTGGCGATATAGGCTGTCAGTTCGACCACAAGGGCAGCCGTTAGTGTTGTCACCATGTATGCGCATGTCTCTATGCTACGAAGATAGACAGCCTGGTTCGCGCGTCTGACGCCTTCGACGAGCAGCTTCGGCAGCAGCTCCTCGCTCAGCTGGCGGGAGCCTGCCAGCCCCAGAAGGACGAAATGCAAGAGGGCCTGGATAGCCAGGCTGCTTGCCTCCAAATCGTAGGCGCGATCGCCAAGGCCCAGTCCATCGGCCACTACAAAAAGGCCGAAGGGAAGCAAGCGTTCACTACAAATACAGCTTCCCTGCAGGGTGATCAAGCGATCCCCGTTGGGGCCGAGTCCTCGACCCTCGCCCTGGTGCCAGGCCGTACCCACATCCAGGCGCAGGGGCAAATCGCGCTGCCAGCGACGCAACGGCGATCTGCTGCGTCCCGAGAACTGTCTTTTCACCAACCCTGGGAGAGCCTGCAGGTGTGCCAGCAGGGGCGTCTCGTACTCTGACTGCAGCTGCTCTTTCATAGTCAGCGTCTCCGCCTCCTCACGTGCGTGCTGGCCCCTGTTAGCCCACTACCTGGACATAGAGGGTATACATCAGCTGCATGGCCTGCTCCTCTCCTACCTGGCCCGCGAGTCGCTGCTGGTAGCGCCCAAGATGAGCCATGCGCCTCCGAATGAATTCGTGGCGGGCGGTCCCCAGAGCCAGGCCGTAAAGACCGCGCTGCATGGCTTCCAGTTCTCTTTCAATCTGCGATCGCAGCCGTGCAACCTCGCTCTCGCACATGGGCTGTCTTCCTCCCTCGTTAACCGCGCCAGGCGCGCAGAAGAACACAAGGACAGACAAGGATTTCACTGACACTGGGCAGTATACCGATCGGCAGTTTTTCCTACCTCCTCACCATCTTCCTGCTAGGAAGTCGTTCGGCTGCCCAGAGTCTTTGCCAGAAAGGCCCATTATTAGGGAGTGGTGCGATGGGCGAATGCCGAGGTCCCTGAGTGAAAGAGTATATGCTGCGACTTCTCTCGACAGGCGTCCCAGAATTGCAAGATGTATACCTCGCAGTGGAGTAATCCAGGCCCTTGAGCAGCATGATTCGTGTCTCAGGCTTCTGCTGCCGAGCAGGTGGATAGAGGGCCGCAGCTACCACGGGAGCTGACTTCAGTAGAAGATATTCTCCTGCTTTGTCTTATACCAGTCTTATGTAAAGCGTAGAGTGTGGTCCTCGCCTGCTGATCGCTGGGGGCTGGTCCTTTGATCGCAAGCCTGTCTCGGGGGGGCCGGCCCTCCTGTCAGGGTCTTGCTTGGGAGGTGTCCAGGCTGCCTCTCGCTGGTGGTCCTCTCTGCCGGCTGCTGGGTGTCAGGTTCTGCTCCTCTGCACGTGGTGTAATTCAAAAGGGTCGTGAGCGGCGTCAGCGCTCTGTTCTCTGCAGGCACAGTGAGCGCTAGCGTTGTCAGGTGAAGAGAGCGAGGAAGGGGCGCTATCCTTTTGACCCGCTCCTGCTGCCAGCTTGCGAACAATCGGGTATAAGTTATAATGAGGGAGTTAATCAAAGCGTCCCGGTAAGCTCCTTTTGCGCAGCTCAGCCTATCCCTATCTCCAGCAAAACGCAGTCCTGAGACAGGTAGGAACCGCCATCAGGGGATCATCATATGAGCACAAAAGTGACCTACCATCAACAAATCAGTTTCTGCGGCAAGCCGCGCTGCCACAAGTGCAACACGGGCATCGGTCACGGTCCCTACTGGTATGCCTACAAGACGGTGAATGGCCGCACGACGCGCACCTATATTGGGAAGACCTTACCGCCCGATGTTCAGCCTGAGCAGATCCAGACCTGGATTGCTGGGCGCCCCGCCCAGGACGATGATCCCGCTGTGCTCCGCGTTTCGATGCTCGGTCGCTTTGAGCTTGAGCGCCGCGTTGGACGCAACTGGCAGACTGTTGAAGCCGCTCCGTGGAATCACCAGCGCCAGCGCCTGCTTTTTGCCCTCTTGCTCCTGAGTCCGGGGCGCAAGCTGGGTCGTGAGCAGATCATGGAAGCGCTCTGGCCAGGTCTTGACCCAGAGACCGCTGCCGCCCGTCTTGATCGGACGGTGCATGCGCTGCGTCGTATTTTGGAGCCTTCGCTTCCCCGTGCTTCGGCTTCTCATTTGCTGCGCACTGAACATGAGGGGCTGGTACTCGCCGATCAGCATGAGATCTGGGTGGATAGCGATGCCTTCGAGCTGTTGCTGACGCAGTCCCATGAGGAGCAGCGCACGGCTTCCGAGCGGGAGCACTTGCTTGAGGAGGCGGTGGCTCTTTATGCTAACGATTTGCTACCGGAGATGGCAGATGTGCCGTGGGTAGTGACGCGCCGTGATATGTTGCGTCGTCATTGGATGGGCGCTTTGCTGGAGCTGGCCGATCTGCGTCTGGCTCGTGAGGCTTACGCCGCGGTGATCGAGCCGATGGATCGTCTGCTGGCGGCAGATGATACGAATGAGGCCGCTGTGCAGCGTTTGATTATCGCTTTGACGGCGCTGGGTCGACGAGCTGAGGCGATGCGCGTCTACCACCGCCTGGTCGAGGCGCTACGGCGCGCGCATGACATCGCCCCGTTAGCTGAGACGCGCCGGCTCTATGAGGAGGTGCGCCGCGGCTCGGTCAGTGTCAGGGGGCTGCCGCCGGTGCCTCTGACATCGCTGCAGGATGTGGAGGGTCGCAGCCAGGAGGGACGCGATGGGCGCTCGCAGGCACAGGTCGGACGCCAGCATCAGAGTCCGCTGGTGGGACGTGAGGAGGAGCTGGAGACGCTGCGTACGGTGATGCATACCTGTGAGCAGCAGCGTCGCGTTCGCCTGGGTAATCGCCGGCGCGCCCTGATTTCTCCGTTCGATCAGCCTCGCCAGCCACAGTGTGTCTTGCTGGCCGGCGAAGCGGGGATCGGTAAGACGCGCCTGGCGGAGGAGGTGGGACGCGAGGCGCAGCAACACGGCTGGGCGATCGCCTGGAGTCGGGTCTACGCGCAGGAAAGCAATGTTCCTTACCGGCCCTGGACGGAAGTACTGCGCAATGCTCAGAGCCGCGGCTTCTGGCAGATCCAGGAGATCAGTCACCGTCCTCTGCTCTATCAACCTCTGAGTATTCTCCTTCCTGAGTTGAACGCTTTGCCTCATGTTGAGTTTGCCAATCCCCTTTCGCCCGAGGATGAGCAGCGCCGTCTTTGGGAGGCCACTCTTGATCTGTTGACGATGATCAGCGAGCGTACGCCTCTGTTGATCGTGCTGGATGACATGCACTGGGCCGATTCCAGTAGCTGCGAGCTGCTGGCCTATCTGGTGCGTCATTTGCAGCAGCGGGCCATCATGGTCATCGCAACCTATCGCGATACGGAGCTGCCGGAGGCGCATCCGCTGCGGACGCTGCTCCCTCATCTGCAGCGCGAGCAGGTGGCGCTGCGTCTGGAAATCGAGCCTTTGAGCGAAGAGCAGATCGCGTCGCTGGTGGCGCATTTGCCTGAGCCGCTGGTCCACTATATTCAGAAGCAGGCTGGCGGTAATCCATTTTTTGCTGAGGAGCTGGCGCGAACGCTGGCCGGCGCAGGCCCGGAGCTGGTAGAGCAGTTGCTGGTGGAAAAGGGAAGCGGCGGTCATCAGCCGGAGCTGGGGCGAGCGCTGCCGCTGCCGGAGACGATTGCAGCGGTGCTTGATCTGCGTTTGCAGCGTCTGAGTTCGGCCTGCCAGCGTTTGTTGAGCAATGCCTCGGTATTGGAGGGCGCCTTTGAGTTTGGGGAGGTGCTGCAGCTAGAGCAGCTGGGCGGCAGCGGTATCGATGAAGGGAAATTACTCGATCTCCTGGAGGAGGCACTGCGTGAGGGCGTCCTGGTAGAGGAGGGGGCCGGAACGCGCATCAGCTATCATTTCTGGCATCCGTTGCTAGGTTTGCATCTTTATCAGCGGCTGTCGGGGGCGCGTCGAGCCAGTCTGCATCGACGGGCGGCACAGGTGCTGCAGCAGAAATATGAGGGGCGCGAGGCAGAGGGGGCGGCGACGATTACGCAGCATCTGGTGAAGGGCGGCGGCGAGGCAGCGGCGATCAGGCGCTACGCGGAGCTGGCGGGCGATCATGCCTATGCGCTGTCGTCCTATGGGGAGGCCGAGTATTATTATCGCCTGGCGATCCAGTATTTGCTGCAGGCGTCGCAGGGGCGCCCACTGGCTTCCTGGAGCCAGGAGGAGCGCCTGCACCTGGCGGATCTGTACGAGCTGCTGGCCTATTCGCTGCGCGTGCAGGGCAAGTCAGAGGAGGCCCGCCATTTTTACGAGCGCCTGCTGGAGGTGCGCAACTATCTGCGCCAGCCGGCGACCCCAGAGGAGGCCCTCTACGAGGCACAGTATCAGGCGATGATCTGGGTCGAGATCGGCTGGACCTGGTACAACCAGGGAGATAATGAACAGGCCAGACACTCCTGCAAATATAGCGAAGGATTACTAACAGATGCCCATATATTGAGAAGTGCCGCCTGGGCCAGTATAAAGAGATTGCAAAGCTACATCGATTGGCAGGATGGGAACTATGAAAGAGCCTTGGAGGAGGCAAGGATTGCTCTGTCAATCTTCGAGGACATTCTGGAGTATCAAAAACAGGAACGAGACTCAGCACAGCGTTTCACTCACGTCAATGCCATCCTAACTGGAGATCCCCTTGATCTAGCCCGTACTCATCGACTCATTGGCTCAATTGCCAATAGCTTGGGGCGGACAGATGAGGCACTGGTTCATCTTAACCTGGCACTGACCAGGTTTGAGCAGTTGAACTGCCAGCGAGATATAGCTGCAGTCTGCTGTAACATCGGGCATGCTCAGCTGAGTCGAGGCGCCTACAGACAAGCCCAGACTTTTTTCCGCTATGCACTTTCCATAGCGGAAAAATACAATGACAGTCCGCTTTTGCTGGTAATATACGGCAATCTAGGCATCTTATCTGCAAGGGTGGGTGCGCTGCTGGAGTCAGAAAGCTGGCTCCGACGCTGTATCGCACTGGCCGAGATCCTCAACGACCACGTCTACATGAGCATCTGTCAAACTTATCTGGCAAATACTCTTAGGGATAAAGGTGCGTTCGCTGAGGCAAGAACCTATATATCTAGGGCTATCAAAGCTGCAAGATACATAAGTAACAGGCCATGCATTGGATACGCTTTAATTTCTTTAGGGAATATATATCTAATATATAGCAGATTTCTTAGCCAAAACTCAGAATCTATCTTATTACAAAAGAAGGGTATTAATTTAAGACAAAACAGTTTGCTTCTAAAGGCAAAATTTGCGCTATCAAAAGGATTAAATACTGAGGGACTGGAAAGTGAAGCGCGTATCGAAGGGCTACTTGCACTAGCAGAAACTCAATTTCAGTTGGGTCGAGCAGACGAAGCTTACCAGCAGGTGAGCTATCTGATGCAGCAAGTGATCCAGAGCCAATTTGGACAAGAGCTAGCCAAGGCGCAGCGCCTGATGGGCGAGATCCTAGCTAGCAAGCAGGCATACGATGAGGCAGTACCATTGTTTGAGCAAGCCCTTGCTCAGTTCTCGTCACTAGGAATGCACCTGGAATACGCGCGCACGGCCTACCGATATGGCCAAATTCTCCTTTCAAAAAACAAAATTGGCAGCCGTGCTTATAAGTTGGGCCTCAGCTATGTACAAGATGCCCAGCGGCTCTTTAGAGATTGCCAGGCCAGCATTGAGCTGGAGGTGGCAGAGCGTTTTCTTCAGCAGCATGGGATAAAGGCGAAAGCCTTCCAACCCTGACTTGACCAACCCTATCACTGCCTCAGATAGTCAGCAGCGATCAGAACAAGAGCCTGTTTAAAATCAGCCTCCCCTTGTAATGCTTTATCACGTTATACATCCACCAGTTTTGATATGTCCCTCTATAGAGCTACGGTTATTTGTCTTGACACAGAGGTGAAGAATCCCGGGTCCTGTCCGCTGGTCATCGATTACTATAAAAGTAAGCTAAAGCCGGTGTGGGATAAGGCAGGAGTAAAGTCCTGATCACAAGCAGCGGCGCACCCTAAAACAGTTGCCTACCTTCAGCGTCCTAGTGGAGGTGAAACTCTCAGCAATCGCAGCACAGACCATGCCCTCACGCCAGTTGTTCTGGAAAGTATGTCGACTAGCTTACAGGTAGTTATCTCGTCCTGTCGTCTGGAAATGCGCTCAGGAAGGAGCAAGCCCAATGCCCGTCACCGTTTACCGCAAGCAGCTGATTATCACAGTTTGTCTCTTGGTCGTCCTGTTTGCTATTGCAATTAGTATCCTATTAGCCATGCAAACAGGATTTATACATCACATAATCACTTTACCTGCATCCACTTCTCCTAATCTTCAATATCGCTACGGTCCATAAACGAGCGATATTGCATGTCCTGCTCTAGCAGAGGAGTAGCTCATCCAAAAGCATCGACTGATACGAGCAGATTCTAGGCCAAGTGCAGGCGGAGAAATACGGGCCAAGCGTAAGTCCGATGCACCAGCTGCACAAAGCCTTGATCAGCTTGCTGGTCCTGCGGCTGGGTTGGCAGTGAGCTGGGGGACCTGGTGACGACCGCGAGCTATGGTGACCGTCAAGCAGATGGCTCCACCACAGCCCATAGCCGTAGCAGTCCCAGCCCCAGCAGCTCCGGCCCAAGCAGTCAACCCAGCCGCCCATTCATGGCCCACATAATCATCACGGGCCGCTGATAACCCTGGCCCGAGAGGGCAAAGAAGCGATCCGGTCGAGATACCGCAACCTGTTGCCCCTCTCGGAGTAACGTCCCTGAGAAAGGAAGCGTCTGATGTCTCACTTCGACTAATCGGCGCACCTTCGTGGCAATCGCAGACATGGCGAGCTAGCTCAGGCTCCCGGCAGGGTGCTACGGCCAGCGGGCCACGAACTACGGCCACCTCCCGTAGTATCACTCCGGCCCGCTGATGCACCAGCCGCACCTGCCTGGCCCGCCTGTCGATAAACGGGTCGGTCAGTCTCCCCCGATCTGAACCCCTCGAAGCCACAGAGCTGACCGACCCACCTTTTGCCTCTTTTTCTCCTTCTCTCATTTATCACCCGTCTCCATTGCCCTGAATCTCAACCATAGTCTGCCGCAATCCTGAACAGTCTCTCCTTACTACCAGGAGAGAGCATTGCCTGACAGATTGCACCTCATGAGCTATAATAAGAAACGCCGGTTGCTCGTATACAGAGATCGACCTCCCGCGCCGCTAGCCAGCGGTCTCAATTGGCGGTCAGGTTGAAGCACCGATATTTATCGGGTAATCTTAGCTGTGACTAACTACTCCCAACCTTGCAAAGTGCGGCCTTTTTGGGATTCAGATCAGAAGAGAGGGAGAGACTTATCGAGCCTCTCCCGAAGCCTCTGTCCCGCGGCAGCACCGGGATTGCAGCAGTCCTGCAAAAGATCAGCGAGCAGACTCAGCGTGCTAGACGGATGCATCAGGCCGGCCTGGCCAGTGGTCAGGCAGCGGCTCCGCTTCACATCTGCGATGGCCCTACAGGGTGCCCGATGCCGAGTAAGCCAGGCCAGTTGACAAGGGAGCAGCAGAGCGCATGCGTGTAGTAACGGCGGCGCCAGATGACCCAACCAGGTACCAGCGCCACAGTTGCGCGATACCTGCAGCACTCCGGTGCTCTCCTGCCCAGCTCACCAGACCAGCTCTGGAGCACGGGGAGAGAACGCGCTCCTCCGCCAGAGCAGAGCAGGCCGGGGATGGTCTTGCTTTGTCAGCAAGCGGCCAGCTACATCAGCCGCCTCATGCTACCAACCACCACCGTCCCCCCCCGAAAGCGTTTGGGATTCCCGGGGTAAGAGCAAGCCTCCAGGCTCAGCCGGAGCCTGCGCAGCCACCCAGCCACTGTCTCGCCCCCGCCCGGCGAAAGAGCCTGTGGAGGACTGCCCGGTGGCCCCTACACGCGCCATCAGCAAGAGTGCAACGCTCGCAGGCCATGCCTCTCCCGGCAGACTCTCCGGGGCTGCTGGCCGCTTCTGTGCTCACCTCCCCAATAGCAAGCTTGCGTAGAGGCAAGGAGTGCGCGCGATGAACAGTAAGGTCACCTACTATCGTCAATACAGTTTCTGCGGCAAACCACAGTGTAAAAAATGTCGCCAGGGGCGCGGGCATGGACCTTACTGGTATGCTTATCGCAGCGAGGGCGGTCAGATCACACGCACCTACATTGGCCGTAGCCTGCCTCCAGAGGCGCTGGCTCAGGTCGAACAACAAGAGATCATAGCCGGTCAGCCAGGCCAGCCTCCGCTGCGACGTCTCTACCTCCTGGGCAACTTCCGCCTGGAACGTCCCGCCGAAGAACAGCGCATCGCCCGACGAAGCGGACGCCCCGCTCTCCAGCCCGCCGGTCGCGCCCTCCTGGCTCTGCTCATCTCCAGCCCAGAGCGTCAGCTCTCGCGTCGCCAGGCCCTGACCGTCCTTTGGCCTGATCTCACCCCCAGCGAGGCCAACCGTCGGCTCGAACGCGCCGCCGCCAACCTACGCTACTGGTTCGCCACTTCCACCCCCTCAGCGCCGGCCCCGCCTGGCGCTTCTCCAACCCCTACGCTCCTCCAGGAGAGCGAAGAGACACTCAGCCTTGCCGGGCAGCAAACCCTCTGGCTCGATGCCGACGCCTTCGAGGAACTGCTCGACCACGCCTCGCGCTGCAGCGACGAGCCACTGCGCGAGAGCCTCCTCGATGAAGCCCTCCGCCTCTACAAAGGGGATCTGCTGGCCGGCTGGACAGCACCACCCTATCCCGCTCAGCTGGCCAGACGACGCGAGGCCCTGCGCTGGCGCTGGCGCCAGGCCCTGCTGACCCTGGTCGATCTACGCCTCAGTCGCGACAACTTCACTGGAACATTACCGCTGCTCGAACGCCTCTTAGCGAGCGATTTCGGCGACGGGGAGGCCCTTGCCCTGACCATGTACTGCCTGGCAGGGCTGCGCCGCCGCAGCGAGGCTATCCGCCTATACCAGCAATTCCTCTCGACCCATGAAACAGTACTCTCTGAGGCAGTCCAGGCCCTCTACCAGGCTATCTGCGCCAACCAGCCTCTCCCTCGACCACGACCATCGCCCGCTAGCCAACCTGCCCACCCTGCGCTCCCACCGGCCTCACAGAAGGACACTCTCACTTCCGCCCCAGCTACGCCTCAGATCGGGCGCGCCCATCGGAGTCCCCTGGTCGGACGCGATCAGGAACTGGCAGTCTTACGCCAATTACTGACCAACACCGAGCAACTCGCCACAACCGCACTAGAGCAGCTGACCTCTGTGACAACTGGCACCGGTTCCATCCGTAACGGCAGCACTGCCACCTTACCCCCAGCCACTCAACGTCAACCCCAGTACGCTGTCCTGGTCGCCGCCCCCGGCCTTGGCAAAACTCGCCTGGCCGAGGAACTCAGTCGTGAAGCCCTGCAACGACGTTGGGCCGTCATCTGGAGCCGTGTCTACGAGCAAGAAAGCGCTATCCCTTACCGCCTCTGGATCGAGCCGCTGCGGAGCATCACAGCGCAGGACATCTGGCTGACCCAGGAGATTCAACAGCATCCCGCCCTTTATGCCCCCCTGGGGGCCATTCTGCCAGAACTCTACGAGATACTGCCGCCGCCCTTCCCTCTACCACCAGAGCAGGAGCAGCAGCGTCTCAAAGAAGCCTTGCAAGAACTGTTCATGCGCGTCAGCAGGCAGGTTCCCCTCCTGCTTGTCCTGGATGACCTTCACTGGGCCGACGCCAGCAGCTGCGAGCTGCTTGGCTATCTGGTCCGGCGCCTGGCCGGCTACCCCGTGCTCTTCATCGGCACCTGCCGCGATAGCGACCTGGCCGCCAATACCGTGCTTCAGACACTTATCGCCCATCTGCAGCGCGAGCACGGCGTCATCACCCTCGACCTGCCACCGCTGACCGACGAACAGATCGCCCAGATCGTCAGCCACATGCCCCCGGCGGCCCGAAGCTTCATCCAGTCGCACGCTGCCGGCAACCCCTTCTTCGCCGAGGAACTGGCCCGCAGCATTGAGATGCAGCTGCTCTCTCCTACGGAGAGTAGCTTCCAGGCTGGCCTCCAGCGCCTGCCCGAAACCATCACCGCTGTGCTCGACATGCGCCTCAACCGGCTCAGCCGCCACTGCCGACGCCTCCTCAACGATGCCGCCATCCTTGGCGGCTCCTTCGAGTTCGATGCCCTGTGCGCTCTGGAGGCCGCCGATCCACAACCGTTCGACGAGGAGCGCGTCCTCGATCTCCTGGACGAAGCCCTGCAGGCCGGCGTTCTCACCGAGACCAGTAGCGGCAGTCACATCAGCTATCACTTCTGGCACCCCTTGTTAGCCAGCCACCTGTACGAGAGCATGTCGGGCATGAAGCGCGTCTTACTCCACCGACGCGCCGCAGAGACGCTGCGCCAGCTCTACACCGGCCATGAAGAGAAGGGCGCCGCCATGATCACCTATCACCTCGTTGCCGGCGGAGGTCCACCCGAGCAGATCATTCACTATGCCTCGCTGGCCGCAGAAGCCGCCTACGCTCTTTCCGCCTATACAGAAGCAGCCCGCCTCTACCGGATCGCCGTCGAGCATTTCCCTCAGCTCGGCAGCTCCAGCTCGCCTACCAGTAGCTCCCAGACTCTCCCCTATGACCGCCGCGCTTATCTCCTGGGGAGACTGGCCGAATGCATCCGCATTCAGGGGCATTACGCCGAGGCTTGCCAGCTCTATCAGCGTGCCTTTGATGTTGCACAGGAAGGCCGCATACATAAACCAAGCGACCCACTCTACCAGACGCAACTTGAGGCCCGCCTGCTCACCGAGATTGGTCGAACCTGGTTCTATATGAGCGATTTCGCCCGAGCACACGACTACTGTGACCGGGCCGCAGCCAGGCTACGCACAGCGGGCATCGAAGAGGGGATGGCCTGGGCGACTCTCCGCTATCTACGAGGTTATATCTATAACGACGAAGGCCGCTACGCCGAAGCTCGCCAGGAAGGGCAAGAGGCTCTTCGCCTTTTCGAAGCCCTCTCTGCGCGCAGCTCCCGGGAGCGCGACAGCCGTCCGACGGCCTCACGCGCGCGTGCAGGCGGCGACATAGAACCGCTGGCAGCGCCGGAAACCCGGCCTGCCACTCCCCTCATCAGCGGTGACCCTATCGGCCTGGCCCGTACACACCGTTTTTTAAGCACATTGGAGATCAATACCGGTCGCCATGAGCAGGCCCTGCATCATCTCCACGTCGCCCTGCAGCTCGCCGAAGAACTCGGTCACAAGCGAGAAATCGCTCACATCTGCTGTAACATTGGCCACGTCCTGCTCCATCGCGCCGATCACGAGGAAGCGCTGGCCTACTGCCGTCGCTCGCTAGATCTGGCCGACAAGGTAGGCGACCTGCCCTTGATGGCCGTTGTTTTCAGCAACCTGGGCATCCTCGCAGAGCGCACGGGCGATCTCAGCGATGCTGAGCGCTATCTCAGGCGGGCCATTGCCCAGGGCGAGCAAGGGAAAGATCAGGTCTACTTGAGCTACTGGAATGGCTACCTGGCAGGCGTCCTGCAGGCCCGAGGTCAGCTAAGCGAGGCTGGCCAGGCCCTCTACCAGGCACTGACCATCGGGCGGGCCATCAAAAGCAGCCCCTGCATCAGCTCAGCCCTGGTCGGCCTGGCCCGTCTGCGCCTTGGACAGGCGCGCCTGCTGCAGGTCAGCCTCTCCCGGGAGGCCGCGGCAGGGCCAGAGCAGCGCGCGAAAGGCCAGCAACTTCGGCAACAGTTACTGCGGCGAGCACGAGCTGCACTACAGCTCGCCTTAGCCCAATCAGGAATCACCGCCGATGTCGAAGCCCAGGGGAAATTGACACTGGCTGAGGTCAACCTTCTGCTGGGTGAACCCAGTCGCGCGCAGTCGCAGGCTCAGGCCATCCTCGAACAGGCGCGCAGCACCAATATGACCATCACCCAAGGGGAGGCCCTGGCCTTGCTCGCCCGCATCACCGCCCAGTCGGGAACCACTGAGGCCCGCACCCGCGCAGAAGAACACTTTGAGGAGGCCTTGCGCATTTTTCAAGAACGCGGTATGAAACTGCATTATGCCCGCACCCTGGCCACCTACGCCCAGATGCTTCTGCACTACAGCCCCGCACGTCAGATCGAGGCCCTCACCTATCACCGCGAAGCCAGAGGCATTCTCAGCGAGTGCGGAGCCACTCTCGATCTCCTTCAACTCCAATCGGGAGAGCTGCGCTTCTGAGCAGAGTCACCAGCCAGGCGAGCAAGTCCACTCAACAGAACAAAAGCCCGGCTCCGCACGGTGAGCCGGGCCTTCTCCTTTTATGCTTTTTCCCTCGCCAGCTCCCTGCACCTGGAGAGACTGGCGCTTGAGTACCAGACAATCGAGAGGCAACGCCCTTTTGAGCCATCCACGCCAGGAGGCCGAGCTGCTCAGAACCAGCCCCGCGCAAGCGCAATAGTCAGGACAAGCGAGAGGAACAGCGTTATCCCCCAGAGCAACACCCGCTGATAATCATTGCTATCTGGCAGGGGGGGCAGCTCTTCAGGAGCAGGGAGCAGTGACTCCTCACGCTGGAGAAGATCAGGCGGAGCCAGCGATTGCAGGAGCGGATGCCCTTGAAGAGGGTCCTCAGAAGCAACAGTTAGCGGCTCGGTTGCGAGCGGACGTGGCTCAGAGACCACAGGTTGCGAGGGTGCCGCGAGAGGCTCAGCGCCCTGGGCCGGCTCCTCTGGCAGCGTTGTTCTCTCGGTGAGAGCCTGACGCAACTGGGCAGGATGCTGATAGCGCTGCGAGAGATCTGGCCGTAGCCCCTGCCCCGAATAGAGTCCCTTCGCTAAGACCGCCTCGAAACCTGGACTGAGGGCCGGATTCAACTGACGAGCTGGAGGAATCCGGCCCTGACTCCTTGCCGGTGGACAGCCCGTGGCCAGATGGTAGGCCGTAGCCAACAAAGCATACAAATCGATGCGGCTATCGATCACCCCATGAGTCAGTTCAGGGGCGGTATAGGGCGAGAGCTGCGAACGAGCCATACCAGTCACAAACTGCGTAGCCCCCGAGGCCAGCATCACCGAGAAGCCCGTAAGCACATAGTGAGAGCGGGTACGACCAGCAATAATGTAATCTGGCCGAATCAAACCGTGGACAATAGGGGGGGTCTGGCTGGCGAGAAACTCCAGGACATCTACCATTTGCAGACAGCACTCAACCACCTCTTGCTCACTGAATGGGCGCCCGCGTCGACGCAAACGGAGCAACAAGGACTCCCCTTCAACATGCTCGAAGACGAAGAAATCACGCTCCGCCTCCGAGAAAACATCGAGCAGCGTAGGGATCTGCGTATGACGTCCCGCTGTATGGAGAGCCGAAGCGGCGGAACGTACAAGCGCTCCCCGTAGGCGACTATCCTCACGCGGCAGGACAAACTCACAGATGCGGACCGGCGCCCCTCCTCGACGGGCATCATGTGCCAACCAGAACGCCTCGTAAGCTTCCGCCAACCATTCATGACGCCCCTGACGCTCAGCCAGGCGATAGCGCCCACCCTGGAGCAACTCGCCAGCCTGCAGAGAGCGCAGTCCCTCAGCCGCCGAGGGCTGCGCCGCAGAAGAGCGGCCCAACCCTCGGCGCTCCCGTTCTGGCAGCTGTTCCTCCGTGCGACGCTGGTCATGAAGCGTCGTCGGTTCCTGGCGACCATCGCCGCCAGCGGCCTGCCAGGGCCGCTGCTGACGCAGCTGCTCAGACGGTGTCTGGTAGCGCGGCGCCTCACTCACCAAGACCGGCGGAACGGGCGGCTGTTGCCCACCGGCATGCCTCCCCGCAATAGGGGTCACTCGCGGAGCATGCCAGTGCGGCGTTCTCGCCCCAGCGCTAGCCGACCAACGCGGCTGCTCCTGCTTTCCCTGACGAGCCACCGCGTCCCCGCCGGCCACAGGTAACACGAAGCCACAGCGCAGACAGGCTCGTCTCTCCCCATCCCACTGAGCGTGACAACGTGGACACAGCATAAGATCATCCTCCCCTGATGTATGGAAGTGTGAATGACCGGCTTCCCTGCTTACCGGTCAGCGCGCGGTGGATCACCAGGATAACACCAGGATGATCGGCACAGAGCCGGCGCCTGCCATCTTCTGTTAGCAATCGAGCAGCCGACCAGACTAACCACCCGGGCGCCTCCCAGTCAGAAAGAAAGATTGCATCGCCTCAGAGGGTAGCAAGTTCACGCCAGGCGTCGATGCCTGGCTACTGACAACACCGCAGCGGACGCGGGTTTGGCTGGGACAAGGAGGCCGGCAGCGCAAGCCGCCGCGGCCACAGCTCATGCTCCGGCCTCCCAGCCCAAGAATCAGGATCAGTAAGCGTACCAGAACCCGCGGCATCGGTCGCATTGGTACCATGCTGCGCAGGGATCAATCTCCGTAGTGGCTCAGTTTGGGGCCTCCTTCTTGACACGCTTCCCTGCAGGAAGGGTTCACCGCCCTGGGGCGGCTCCTGCCATCCCGCCACCGCAGTCGTCGTGCCCAGCGGAGGAGGCAGAGAGGGCGCACACCGGGAGGTCGCCAATGTACGCTCCGCTAGCCGCCCGGGCGCCGTTAGAGTATAGAGCTTAGACGAGCGAAGCTGCGCAAAGTAGGCACGCGCATCAAAGTCGCCTCGAAGCAGAGCATCCTGGATCGCCGCTACCGGCAAGGCCTCATCGATGAGGCGCTTGATTGCCAGGGCATCAGGCTGCGCTCTCCCCAGCGCGAGATAGCCAATCAGACGATCGCCAGCCAGCGCCAGGCGATGGTAGCTCTGTTTTCCATGCCGCGTCAGTACCTTTACCTCCGCCTCCTCCGCTAAGGGATCGCCGACAACCAGGATCGAGAGCGAACCCAGCCGCGTGGCCTGCCAGGGAGCACCAATCACCCCACTGACAGGAGCCATCACCTGTCCCGTCATGGTCGCCGCTGCCACTCGTCCCTGAAGGACAGCCGCATGCCAGGATGGCTGCGAGCGATAGGAACCGCTCAGAGGATGCCGCCAGGCAGCAACATCCCCCGCAGCCAGAATTGCCGGGACACTGGTGCAGAGCCGCTCATCGACAAGGATGCCCTGCTTCTCTTCATAGACAAGAGGCAGCGTGGAACGAGCAGCCAGATCGAGCGCGGGACGCGTTCCTGTACAAACCAGTGCCAGCTGCGCAGGAATAACACGCCCGTCAGCAGTGGCAACTCCCGCTAACTCCCCCACACTGCCCAGAAAGCCTATCACCTCGCTTTCCAGATGAACCAGCGCCCCTGCCTGCTCCACGTGCCGCAGGACAAGCTCAGCTGCCACTCGATTGAGCAGACGTGGCAAGCAGTAGGAACCGCGAATAAACCAGTGAACACGCTTGCCTAGGTGCAAGAGGCTCATGACAGTTTCGGCTCCATGCACCCCACCACCGATCACCGCTACATCACGGACCTCCCGTAGCCGGCGCCTGACATCAAGGTAGTCGGGCAGACGATGCAACGTCAGAACGCCATCTAGCGCAGCACCGGGCAGATCCTTCGGCAACCCACGGGCCACACTACCCGTCGCCAGAAGGAGTACCCCGTAATGGACTACTCCCCCACGTGCTACCAGCAGCCGCCGCTCGACCGCATCGATCACTTCGACCCGCGCCACTCCCACTTTAATCCCCCGCGCTTGCTCCGTCCCCTCCGGATAGGCCAGCAACTGGCTCCGACCCACCTTGCCAGAGAGAACCTGGCGCAGCGCCGGCGTGTGAATCGTCGGATAGCACTGCTCCGTCAGGACCAGAATCGTGGCATCAGGCGCAAAACGGCGAGCCTCGATTGCAGCAGTCAGGCCGGCGATTCCATTCCCCACAATCACGATGTCCGCGCTGGCTTGTATGCGCGAATCGCCGAACCAGGCCGGCAGGGCGGTCTTCCGCATGGTTGAAGCGCACCTTTCCTATCGAATTAAGTCTGTATCATCTATTCAGCAGCAATCGTCTCTCATACCCCATATCTCAGAAGCAAAGCAGCTCTTCCAGCGTGAAGCTATGGAATCGAAGTCAACCGATTATAGCCAGGTGAAAGAGTAGCAAGGAGATGGAGGGATACTGAGAGAGGCTGACCTTTGAACGATCAGCTGCATGCTGACTTTGAAAAGCTGATACCGAAAGCAGTATGGAACAAAATCGCCCAATTTGCGGGTGCAGCACGGACGAATAGCCAGAATATACTATAGCCAGCGCCCGCTCCCTCCCGCCACAGGAAAGGCGGCCATCATTACGGCAAGAGAAGCAAAAAAGCCAATTCAGGTATTGATTTTTGGGCGATTATCTGGTACTGTAAAATATGGAAGGAACGAAATATATCAGACATTGAATATCATCGCGTTTCTTTGTACAGCGCCTATCGAGGCAGTCCATGCTTCTCATGGCAACGGCCAGCGCACCGCAGCGCTGGTTCAGCGGCAGCGAGCGCGCCCCCAGACTTAATTTGATCATCGCGCCGCTCGTTCGTCCTCTGTAGAGAGCAGCATCTAAGGAGCAAGAAGTGCTTGTGAGGAAGCAGTGCGAGGAAAGGAGCGTTATTTTCGTGCAGAAACCATAGTGCTCTCGCAGTGCAGGGCCTGTCGCCCCTCAGAAGAGGGGCAGCTGTTTCGCCAGCCAGCAAACAAGCGAGCGCCAGCGGCAGAAGGGTAACGTCCCAGGCGCTCCAGCAGCCACCAGGCGACACAAAGCCACTACAGGCCCCCGGCTCGGCGCGGGCTTAGTTCGGCGAATTGGTCCGTCCGTCAGCAGCTATCTTATCCAGCCAGAAGGAGCGTGCCATGCAGAAGACCTCTCTGCGTATGACTAAAGCATCCCCGCGTCCCTCCCAAGAAGCACCTACCGAGATACGTCATTTCGCCTTGCGCGATTTGCTCCCTCCTGAGCATCTTCTCGCCCTCAATCTGACTCTCGGCACCCTGGCCCAGCTCGCCTGCGAGGAGGGCCTGCCCCACCTCATCGCCGAGCAGCAATTTACCAACAGCGAAATCTGTCTGCTGCTCCCTTTACTGGAAGCCTATCCCCACTACTGTCCCTACGAAGTCCTCCTCGCCAGCTTTACCAACGGCCAGATTACAGAAGCCGAGGTTGAGCGTTGTCGAAGACGCCTGAGCCTGGCCCAGGCTGAAGGTGTCTGGGACCAGGAGATGCGCCCCGTGCGCAACGTCCTCTCGCGCACGCGTATGAAGTTGTACGCCTTCGGCATCGATATCTTCTCAATTCTGGAAACGGGTTATGTACTGATGCGCCGAACGCGCCAGCGCACTAGCAGCTAAGAGCGCCAGGGACAGCCCCCGGCGCCGACCCTCTCTGACGCTGGCTATCCGCGCTTGCCCTCGCCAGTTCCGGCAGCGCAGGCAGTCTCGCCTCTCAGTCTGCCAGAGGGAGTCAGTTACCCAGCCAGCTGCTCACAAGTGGTTCTCGACAAGGGTCGCTGATTGGATCAGAATCGCTGACTCGCTGTAGAGCAGATCAGGCACGCGCAGCCCTTCGACAGCTCTCCAGCAGCAACTCACCTTGCCCTTTGCTCCCTGGCAAATTGCCAGGGAGCACCTCTTTACTGATCCCACCCTCGCTGGTCCTCCCTCAGCGTCACGACCAGCCCTCCTCTTTCCACTTCCCTGCGCCAGTATGGTACACTTAGCGATGGACAGGCAGCGCTGTGTTGCTCTTCCTTTAGCCGGCATCCAGCCGTCTGCCGTTCAGAAGGGAACTCCCATCAGGCAGACCAGAGCACACCGCGCCCGTCTCTCCATCCGTACCCCGGAGAACACCAGTTTCGCTAGCTAGAGAAGAAAGACAGAAAAAGAAAGGATCGCTACATGGAACTTGGTCTTATCGGGCTTGGACGAATGGGAGCCAATATGGCCCTGCGGCTCCAAAGGGCTGGCCATAAATGCATTGGCTACGCACGCCACGCCGAGACCGTGGAGAAGCGTTTGAAAGAGGGGGCCATCTCCGCGGGGGCTACTTCCCTGCCAGAACTCGTTGGGCAGCTGAAGCCGCCCCGCATTGTCTGGCTGATGATTCCCGCCGCCTCCGTTGATGCCACCCTGGAACAGCTCATTCCGCTGCTCTCTCCCGACGACGTCGTCGTCGATGGCGGCAACTCCTTCTATCAGGACGACATTCGCCGCGCCGCCACCCTGAAAGAGCATGGCATCCACTACCTGGACGTCGGCACCAGCGGCGGCGTCTGGGGCCTTGAGCGCGGCTACTGCCTGATGATCGGCGGCGAGGCCGAGATCGTTCAGCGGCTCGAACCGCTCTTTGCAGCCCTCGCTCCCGGTCTCCAGGCCGTCTCCCGTACCCCTGGACGCGAGCAGGTGGGCGGTACTGCCGAGCACGGCTATCTGCATTGTGGTCCACATGGCGCCGGCCACTTTGTCAAGATGGTGCACAATGGTATCGAGTACGGGATTATGGCCGCCTACGCCGAGGGCTTCAACATCTTGCGCCACGCCAATATCGGCAAGCACCCCGAAGAGATCGACGCCGAGACGACGCCTCTGCGTAATCCCGAGTACTACCAGTACGACTTCAACCTGGCCGATATCGCCGAACTCTGGCGCCGCGGCAGTGTCATCGCTTCCTGGCTGCTCGACCTGACCGCCCACGCCCTGCTCACAGACCCCGATCTGAGCCAGTTTGCGGGACGCGTCTCCGACTCAGGTGAGGGACGCTGGACCATCAAAGCCGCGATCGATGAGGCTGTACCCGCCGGCGTGCTCAGCACCGCTCTCTATGAGCGCTTTGCCTCCCGCGGCGAGGCGGATTTCGCCGACAAACTGCTCTCGGCCATGCGCTTTGAGTTCGGTGGCCACCATGAGAAGCAAGGCTAGCCCCGGCAGGCACCGCCTCCACCAAACCTGACTCCCTTCGCGCAGCCACACCCGCCTATCTCGCGAGATGCGCACCGGGGCCGCCGCTCGCCTGGCAGTCGCTGCCACATTCGTCCGCGGCTCCGGGATGGGCTGGCCCGCTGCCTCGCGGAGCCAGCCTTCCTGCCCTTTCTTCTCCTCTCTGCATTCATCTCAGGGAGATAAGCCTCCCTAAAGCCCTCATGTCCTCCAAGAGAGGACGAACCGTTCTTTTAACCTCATCATTGACCAGCGTATTTCATCACGGCTGCGCTCCAGTTGCCGCTCTTGAATAGGTATTTTTACCTAGATTCTGGTATAATGAGGGGGCGATCATGTACAGCTATAGGCAGGAACACACAACACGCACAGGTTCTTAGCCATGAGATACACCAGCAATCACGAGTCGCAAGGGTACGCCTCTCGGAGGGAAGCGGGAGCAGCGCTATCAGGGCCAGAAACGGCCCAACCAGCGAGCCAGCCGTTTTCCAGGAGGCAGCGCCATCGTTCGACCTCGCCCCGGGCCACGCGGCTGCTGCTGGCCGGACTCCTCAGCCTGTTGCTGATCGCCACTGCCGTTCTCGCCTGGGGTCTCTATGCGCTGCTGAGCGGTAACAGTCAGAGTGGCAATCAGGGCCCGCGTAATTCCGCTACCTTCATCGCCGAGCACCCGCAGGAGGCGGCCAATGAGCAACAAGTGCTTGTCCTGGCCCAGCGCTATCTGACCGCTTTTCTGCATCATGACTACACCACTATGTGGTCGCTTCTGGCACCGGCCCGGCGCGCCCTCTGGCCCGACGAGCAAGCCTTCGCAGACTTCTGGCAGGCGCGCTTTGCCCATTACACCCTGCAGGGCTTCAGCCTGGGACTTCCCAGCCGTCTCAGTCGCTGGGTCGATCCTGAGACCATGACGAGCTACAGCGACGCCCTCATTGTCCCGGTCTCCCTGCAGCTCGTCCCCGATGCTACGTTCAGCAAGGAAGCCAACTTACCGCCCGAGGACCTTCACCCGGCGAGCATCTATCGCAACCTGCCCTTCATCGTCCAGGCCAGCACCGGCCAGGACGGTGAGCAGCACTGGTATGTAATCGCCGGCGGACCGGCTGACCCTGAAGCTCCCATCCTGCCACCGCCTCAGCCAGCCGCCCGCAGCGTTGCGGTGCCCATCCTGATGTATCACCATGTCTCACCCGCACCCACCCACAATCTGCTCGATTACAGCCTGACCGTCACGCCGCGCAACTTTGCCGCCCAGCTCGACTATCTCAAAAGCCACGACTACCATACCATCACCTTTAACCAGCTCTTCAACGCTCTCTATTTTGACGCTCCGTTGCCTCCGCATCCCATTATTCTCACCTTTGACGACGGGTACGAGGATGTCTATCGCTATGCGGTGCCCATTCTGCAGGCTCACGGCTTCAGTGGCATGTTCTACATCATCACCGGTGTCGTGGGGAACGCAGGCTATATGAGTTGGGGAGAGATCCGCGACCTGCTCGCCCAGGGCATGCAGGTCGGCTCACATACTGTGCATCACATCAGCCTGGGCTGGGTCGTTATCGGCGATCCTCAGCTTACTCAGCAGGAGCTGCAGCTGTCACAGGCTACCCTGCAGCAGCACCTCGGCATCCCCATTCAGCAGTTCTGCTACCCCAGCGGCGAGCCGTTCCGCCACGGTACCCCCCTCGAACAGGCCCGCATCACCGCCATGCTGGCCGCCGATGGCTACGTTGGCGCTACCACCGACCCCGGCCTCACCGGCTGGCTCCAGCAAAGCACCCGGCCTTTCGCTCTACTGCGCATCCGCGTCGACGGGCGCGAAAACCTGGCGGAATTTATCGCCAGCCTACCAGCGTTTTCATAGAACGAAAGGGTGAATTGGCAGATCTCCTAGAAAAAGGTCTTTACAATTCACCCTCAGATGTGCTATCATTCTAGTCGCCAGCACGAAGGTATGGGGATGTAGCTCAGCCGGTAGAGCGCGACAATCGCACTGTCGAGGTCAGGGGTTCGAGTCCCCTCATCTCCACCCGCTGCCAGCACGACACGGCACAGCTCAACGGGCAGCAAGGCCAGAAGGGCCTTCCCCCCTTGCAAACCGCAAAGCTTTGTGCTATAGTAAAAGGGCAGCGGAAAGAGAATAAACCTGGCGATGAGCAGGAGTAGTAGGTCGCCAGACCCGTCCAGAGAGTAGCCGGCTGGTGCAAGGCTATACGGGATAACGACCGAACTCGCCTGTGAGCAACAGGTGCGAACGCCTCGGGAGTCAGTAGCACCTGTCGGTATGCCCGTTACAGCAATGAACGAGTGCCAGTCACCTGGTACTGCGGAGTGAAGAACTCTTGATGAGACGCTCTCAAGCGTCGTGTTGCAGATGGGCCTGTAGCACAGTTGGTAGCGCGCCTCTATGGCATGGAGGAGGTCAGGGGTTCGAGTCCCCTCAGGTCCACTTCTCTTCAACTCCGCAGTAAGCTACCGATGGTGATTGGAAACAGGGTGGTACCACGGAAAAACCTTTCGTCCCGAGCGGATGAAAGGTTTTTTTATTGCTACGCTCGCTCCCTACTACATCGCTTATTTCCTGGCCTGTTGCTGTCGCCTTCTGTCCTGCGTCTATGCTGCTGCAGCCTGCTCTGCCTTCGGCTGCCGCTCCCGCCTGGGCCACCGCCGTAGAAGCAGGGCTACTCACTACAAGCCAGACAGCGCTCGGCAGCCAGGGAGATAGAGAAAACCAGGCGAAGCAGCAGAATAAGCGCCACCGCTCTCATGCGTGCGCCTCGGGCTGGCTTCGCAAACCGATGGACGAGGTCGGCCCGCTTTGCCTCTGCTTTCCTGCTGTTGGCCGCAGTGCCTGATCAGGTCCGACCGATTATCAGGGGAGGGACACCTGCAATGATCACGCGCACAAAATATGATCCAAAGGTAATTGAACCAAAATGGCAGACTCGCTGGGAGGAGGAGCAGATCTATCACGCGCCGGACGATTCGCCTAAGCCCAAGTTCTATCATCTGGTGATGTTCCCCTACCCCTCCGGCGATCTGCATATGGGCCACTGGTACAACTATTCTCCTTTCGATGCCTATGGCCGCTTCATGCGCCGCCTGGGCTACAATGTTATGCAGCCCATCGGCTTCGATGCCTTCGGCCTGCCCGCCGAAAATGCCGCCATCAAGCGCGGCATCCAGGCCCGCGATTGGACAATGGCCAACATCGAACGCATGCGCAAGCAGCTGCGCATGATGGGCGCTCAGTGGGACTGGCAGCGCGAGGTCGTCACCTGCCAGCCCGAGTACTATAAATGGACTCAGTGGCTCTTCCTGCAGTTCTATAAGCACGGCCTGGCCTATCGCACTCGCGCCCCCGCCAACTGGTGCCCCGGCTGCAATACGACCCTGGCTAATGAGCAGGTGCTGCCTAACGGCACGTGCGAACGCTGCGGCAGCACGGTGATCCGCAAGGAGATCGAGCAGTGGCTGCTGCGTATCACCAAATACGCCGAGGAGCTGCTGCGCTTCGATGGCATTGATTGGCCAGAGAAGACGGTCACCATGCAGCGCAACTGGATCGGACGCAGCGAGGGTGCGGAGATCCGTTTCTTCACCGAGATCGACGGCGAGCGCGTCGAGATCCCCGTCTTTACTACGCGCCCTGATACCGTCTATGGCGTCACCTTCTTTGTGCTGGCACCGGAGCATCCGCTGGTAGAGCGCCTGACCAGCTCCGAGCAGCGCGCCGCGGTCGAGGCTTATGTCGAGCGTACACGTCGCATGACAGAGATCGAGCGCCTGAGCACGGAGAAGGAAAAGACGGGCGTCTTCACTGGCGGCTACGTGATCAATCCTGTCAGCGGCGAGCGCGTGCCGGTCTGGATTGCCGACTATGTGCTGCTGAGCTATGGCTCGGGCGCCGTGATGGGCGTGCCTGCCCACGATCAGCGCGACTTCGAGTTTGCTCGTAAGTTTGGCCTGCCGATCCGCCAGGTGATCCTGCCCCCAGGCGAGGAGGAGAGCGATCCAGCCACCTGGAGCGAGGCGAAGACAGCCTATGGAACGATGATCAATTCCGGCCCCTTTACGGGCACACCCGCTGATCAGGCCATCCCTCGCGTGATTCGCTACCTGGAGGAGCAGGGGATCGGCCAGTCGAAGGTGACCTACCGCCTGCGCGATTGGCTGATCAGTCGTCAGCGCTATTGGGGCGCCCCGATCCCGATCATCTATTGTCCCAAGGATGGCACGGTTCCTGTTCCCGAGGATCAGCTGCCCGTTTACCTGCCTGAGCATGTTCAGTTCAAACCGACGGGCGAGTCCCCCCTGCGCTACGAACCGGCCTTCCTGAATACCACCTGTCCAAAGTGCGGCGGCCCGGCAACGCGCGAAGTCGATACTATGGATACCTTCATTTGTTCGTCCTGGTACTTCCTGCGCTACGCCGACCCGCATAACGATAAGGAAGCCTGGAGCCAGGAGGCTATCCGTCGCTGGCTGCCGGTCGACCAGTATGTAGGCGGCGCAGAGCACGCCACCATGCACCTGCTGTACGCACGCTTCTTCGTCAAGGCCCTGCGCGATATGGGCTATCTGCATTTCGATGAGCCGTTCCTGCGTCTGTACCACCAGGGCATGGTGCTGGGAGCCGATGGCCAGAAGATGTCGAAGTCGCGCGGCAACGTCGAGGCCCCCGATAAGTATGTCGAGAAGTACGGCGCCGATACTGTGCGCTGCTACATGATGTTCATCGGCCCCTTCGATCAGGGCGGGAGCTTCAAAGCCGAGAACCTGGAAGGCGTCTGGCGCTTCCTGAACCGCGTCTGGAACCTGGTGACGGAGAGCTGGGTCAGCGGTACCGTCAGCGAGGAGGAGAACGAGGCCACCCGCGCGATCGAGCGTCTGCGCCATAAGACGATCAAGCGCGTCACCGAGGACCTGCATCACTTCCGCTTCAATACGGCCCTGGCCGCGCTGATGGAGATGAATAATGCGCTGATCAAGCAGCAGCATGAGCCGGTCGCTCGCACCGCCGCCTATCGCCAGGCCCTGGAGACTATGATGCACCTGCTGGCTCCAATGGCTCCTCACCTCACCGAGGAGCTGTGGGAAATGACCGGCCACCAGGGCAGCATCCACCTGACCGACTGGCCACAGTACGATGAGGCTCTGACACACGATGAGACCTTCACACTGGTGGTACAGGTCAACGGGCGCGTGCGTGAACGCCTGGAAGTGCCAGTCGAGACGCCCGAGGAGGAGATCCGTCAGCTGGTGCTGAGCAACCCACGTGTGGCCGCCTATATCGGCAATGCCCCCGTGGAGAAGTTCATCTACGTGCCGGGCCGCATAGCGAACGTGGTCACGCGCCGCGCTTAGGTCCGGTCCAGCCAGCAGAGCAAACAAGGAAGAAGGCTGGAGGCTGGTGCCTTGATCTTCTTTCACAGCGGCAAAGGCAAGCACCGGGCAACCAATCAGCCTACTCGTGGCCGTGATGCCCGAGCCGGCATCACGGCCATCTTTTTTGGGGGGACCTCTTTTTGTGCGTCCCCCGACTTTCTCCATTACTTTAACCCACGATCTGAGAGACGGTAGCGGGCCTAAGAGCGCCTGAGAGGCCTACGGAGAGAATACGCACCCTCAACCAGAAGCCGAAAGCCCAGCCATTGTCATGGGGGAAGAAATGTGCTACACTAGTATGGCCGCTGTGACAAAACGCCCTGGAGCCATCTGGGCTGATATATCTGCTTTCACCAACGCACCTCAACAATATCGCTTTGGCGATACATAGAGTTTGGTTGCACCGACCAGGGCTAATAAAGTGGTACATTAATTCAGGAAAGGAAGCGTTTCTGAATCGATGGCACCCCCTCCGGTTGGAAAGCACATCTTGTCGGAACTGTATTCGTGCGACAAGAACCTGATGGCTCAGCTGGATAGCGAGAAGCTGCGTGCAGCCGTCTCTAGGATGACGAAAGAGCACAATCTCACGCAACTGGGAGCTTTTTGTCATCAGTTCGATGGGGGCGGTATCACCTGCCTGATCGCCCTGGCTGAGTCTCATATTGCTATCCATACCTGGCCAGAACTGGGCTACGCGACGCTGGAAGTCTACATCTGCAACTACCAGCGGGATAACTCCGACGCCGCTGAACGCATCCACGCCGCGCTCGTCTCGTTCTTCGAGCCAGGTAAGGTCGAAACTCGCCGGCTCGCCCGCTAATTCCGCCCTCCGCTCATCCACCAAACCTGTCCGCCTGCCCGCTATCCACCTGCCTGTCCGCAGGGACGGGTCGTCGCGAAGGTGAGAGAGAGGAAGGGAGGAGGAAGGAAAGGGAACGAGAGGAGGATGGAGAACATCCCTGTGGGTGGGGTCGGCTCCTCGGCGCAGAAAACGCTCACGGCCATGCCCCGCGCCGAAGCTGAGCGGGGCATGGCTCAGGTGGGCGTTTTTTCTATTCCACCACCAGAACACGATCGTCGCGAATGATCATGCCAACGTTCGGGTCCTCAATGGCATCCCGCACGTACTTAGGCAGGGCAAACATGTGCTGGTGCGACTCAACATCGTAAAATCTGAGATTAGTGCACCCCCGCTCTCGCAGGGTGGCCGTGATGACCTCCGGTGTAAAGCGCGCCGCGATGTCTTCGTCACTGGCCACGGCAAAGCCCCAGGGCAGGCCGAAGAAGGTAACCATCGCCTGATAGGAAAACACCGATTTGAAGCACTGCTTCAGGGTCTTGATGATGGAGGCATGAGCCTCACAGACTCCAATGTCGGTCGCCTCGGCCTGCATGCCAAAAGTCCCCCCCGGATTGAGACGGGACTTGGCCAGCTTGAAGAATTCGGTGGTGAAGAGCAGAGCCGCCGGCCCGCCTTCCAATGGGTCAGTGGCGTCCACAATGACGCTGTCAAAGGTCTCGTTGGTCTTCTCTAGATAACCCCGCGCATCAGCATGCACCAGCTCAACTCGCGGATCATCAAAGGCCCCCTGATGCCAGTCACCAAGATGCTCCCTGGCCAAGGCCACCAGCGTGTCATCAATATCTACCATCACAACACGCTCGACGGTGTTGTGCCTCAGCACTTCCCGTAGCGTGGCTCCCTCTCCCCCTCCGACAATGAAGACTTTCTTGGGCTGCCGGTGCGCTACCAGGACTGGATGAATGAGCGCTTCGTGATAGATGTGCTCGTCGAGGGCCGAGGACTGCGGAATACCGTCCAGAAAGAGTGCTCGCCCAAAGCCAATGGTGTCCAGGATCAGAATCTCCTGATACGGCGACTTGGTAGCAACAACTGTCTTGAGCACGCGGTACATGTTGGCACGCGTGCCCCCGCGGAAATCTATGAGCCAGTTCTGTGCCTGCATCTGCTTCATCAAATGCATAATTCACCCCTCAACTTCCTAAGATATTGTGAGATAAAAAGTATAGAGGAGAGGATCTGATAAAAAGAAGTGAAGTGCGGCTTGAAGCCACTCCTCGCTCCCAAGCTGTTCCAGTCCCGGCAACTATTATAGCATATTCACGCCCCTCTGCCTCTGCTATTCTGCACTTCCTGCTACAGTCCTGCTTGTCTCATCGCTCGCTCAGTACCCAGCAGCCAAGCGAGAGA
>NZ_JADGIA010000194.1 GCF_019683635.1 Thermogemmatispora sp.
TCGCAAAAAGCGCTCACAGCGATACAATCCTCACTCTATAAGTGTATCTCTCTATACTATAAAGGAATCCGCGGTTGAGGTGCGTGGTCTTGTTGCATCGCCGTCCGCTTCTCCTGGAAGGAGGAGCCTTTGGAAGAAGAGAAAAGCGGGTGGGGGCTAATGACCAGGTCGGCAGGGAGGTAAGAATCGAGCTGGAGCAAACACGGGTAATGATCAGAAAGCGATCTTTGCGCCTGTGATGAGCGGGGAGCTTCCTCGCCTCTCTTTTCCCAGGACGCAGAGCGGCGGCAGAGGAGAAGGCTAAGGAGTGCCTTCCTCCCTGCCGCCTGTGTGAAGCAGAAGTCGAAGCGTGAAGGGAGAGCGCCGCCTGAGCAAGCGGACGGGCAAGAACGGCGCCAGGATAATGGCCTGGCGACTGGTTACTTACTCCGCCTCGCTTGGCACGCGCACCGCCTCGCCCTTGGTCTCTGCGGTCCCCGACTTCGTCAGGCCGCGGGCCTCCAGCACCTTGCCGACCGTAAAGTCGTAGATGAAGGCACCGACCACACCGCCCAGCAACGGGGCCACGATCGGAATCCAGAAGTAGTAATTATTGGCCGACAGGCTAGCCCCGCCGCTCACGAGGGCGATCCACAGGCGCGGACCGAAGTCGCGGGCCGGGTTGATGGCGTAGCCGGTATTCAGGCCGAAGGAGGCGCCGATGGCCACCACCAGCAGGCCGATGATCAACGGATTCAGATTGGCCTGCACTGGCTGGTTGCGGCCATCAGTGATAGCGAAGATCAGGCCCACCAGCAGGGCAGTACCGACGAACTCATCGCAGAAAGCCCCGAAGGTTCCCACGAAGGGCTTGGGGGCGGTATAGAAGACGCCGCCGTAGCCATTGGGATCGGCGATCTGCCCGATGGTCAAGTGATTGAGCGACAGGGCATGCACCAGTGCTCCCTGATAGACGAAGTAGAGGATAGCAGCAGCGACAAATCCACCGAGCACTTGAGCGACCCAATAAGGCACTACCTTTCCCCAGCTGAACTTTCCGCGTGCGGCCAGGGCCAGCGTCACCGCCGGATTCAAATGGGCGCCACTGATCGCCCCAGCCACATAGATGCCCAGCATCACCGCCAGGCCCCACCCCAGAATGATGACGATCCACTCATTGGCAAAGGGCGTCGCCGCATTGTTCGCCCCGATATTCGTAAAGAGAGCGAACGTGGCCACGCAGCCATCGCCGAAGAGCAGCAGGATCAAGGTGCCGAAGAACTCGGCGATGCATTCTCCCCACAGGCCCGCAAGCGCTGAGGGCCTGCTCGTGAATTGACGGGCCATTGATACAAACTCCTTTGTCACTCAGAGAGATAGATAGAAAGAATGACAGACCAGGGCAAAGCCAGGGCCCGGCCATCCGCTGCGGAGCAGGGGGCGCGTGGGCGCGAGCGATCGACGTGCCCAGCAGATGGCCGGACTGTGAGCAAGCGGCAGGGCAGCCTGATCAGCCAGGCGACCGCCTGCCTCCTGCATGGAGAAGGGCCGCTAGGCGGAAGCAGGCCGCTCCCATTGCAGCGAGCGCTCCACCGCCCGCTTCCAGCCGGCATAGAGCGCATCGCGCTGATCGGCGCTCATCTGCGGCTCAAAGGTGCGATCGACCGCCCACTGCTCGGCCACCTCCTGCTGGCTGCTCCAGAAGCCGGTCGCCAGGCCGGCCAGGTAGGCCGCGCCCAGGGCTGTCGTCTCGGCCACCTTGGGGCGCTGCACGGGCACGCCCAGGATGTCGGCCTGGAACTGCATCAGCAGGTTGTTGACCACGGCGCCGCCGTCAACGCGTAGGGCCTTCACACGCACGCCGCTATCCGCCGTCATGGCCTCCAACACGTCGCGCGTCTGGTAGCACATCGACTCCAGCGTCGCGCGGGCAATATGAGCGATGCTTGACCCGCGCGTCAGGCCGACGATGGTCCCGCGCGCGTAGGGGTCCCAGTAGGGAGCGCCCAGACCGACGAAGGCCGGCACCAGATAGACGCCGCCGTTATCGGGCACCGACATCGCCAGTTGCTCCACATCGCTGCTCGACGCGATGGCACGCAGCCCATCGCGCAGCCACTGGACCGCCGCGCCCGTAATGAAGATGCTCCCTTCGAGCGCGTAGGTCGTCTGCCCATTGATGCGCCAGGCGATGGTCGTCAGGAGGCCGTTCTTCGAAGCCACGCCGCGGTCACCGGTGTTCATCAGCATGAAGCTGCCGGTGCCGTAGGTGTTCTTGGCCATGCCGACCTCAAAGCAAGCCTGACCGAAGGTCGCCGCCTGCTGGTCGCCAGCAACACCGGCGATCTTAATCGGTCCGCCGAAGAACTCCGGGTCGGTCTCGCCATAGACCGTGCTCGACGGCATCACCTGGGGGAGCATGGCGCGCGGCACGCCCAGCTCCTTGAGGATCACATCGTCCCAGTCGCCCGTGTAGATGTTGTAGAGCATGGTACGCGAGGCGTTGGTGGCATCGGTCACGTGGACGCGGCCCTTGGTGAGGCGCCAGATCAGGAAGGTATCAACGTTGCCGAAGAGCACCTCGCCTCGCTCGGCCTTCTCGCGTACGCCGGGCACGTTATCCAAGATCCACTTGACCTTCGTGCCCGAGAAATAGGCATCGGTCACCAGCCCGGTCCGCTGGCGGATCTCACTATCGAAGCCCTTGGCCTTCAGCTCATCGCAGATGGGGGCCGTCAGACGGCTCTGCCAGACGATAGCGTTGAAGACCGGCTTGCCCGTGGCCTTCTCCCAGACGAGGGTGGTCTCGCGCTGGTTGGTGATACCGATGGCGGCAATGTCGGCGGCACTGGCTCCAGCCTTGTGCAGAGCCTCCTGGGCGACGCTGAGCTGACTGGACCAGATGTCCTCGGGATTGTGCTCGACCAGCCCCGGAGCCGGGTAGATCTGCGGGAATTCTTTCTGGGCGAGACTGACGACGGCGCCGTCATGGTTGAAGACGATGGCGCGTGAACTGGTGGTGCCCTGGTCAAGGGCGAGGACGTACTTCGCCATAGGTAGACAAGCCCTTTCTTGTTGCTGTGACGTCTTCCGTTGTCCAAAGATCGGCCAGCCTGGACGCCGCGCCGCTCTCGGCGCAGAACGGACCGCTGCGTCCGGGCACGCTACCCGCCTGCTAGCCCTGCCGCTGGCTTCGGCTTGCTTTGAAGCATGAAGCCCAGGGGGCAGACGCGCAGGCTGCTGGGCTGCCGGGCCGCTGGCAACGTTGCCATTGACCCAGGCCTCGCCTGGCCAGTACTGCTACCTGCTTGCCTGCTAGCTAGTCTGCTCCTTCTATGACGCGCCAGATCCCTCAACTAGGGTCACCTTCTCTGGGCCTGCGGCGGCCTCCGTGCTGCGCCACCGCTCCATCCGGGCGCGCGAGGACCAGTCGCCCCCTTTGCACCCGCTGGTGTAGCCAGCCTGTCAGGGAGCCGTCACGGCGAATCGAGTTTTAGTCGCAAGATCGCCTCCGGTACTGCTGAGCAGGCTCTGACGGCCAGGAGCAAAAGAAAAAAGTCCCAAGCCGTGTTATTCACACTGGCTCAGGACTTTTCAGTTCACTGTCCTGTCAAATTCTATATTTAGTTGTCTCTGCTTTGCTACAATGGTAGCAGTACAGGCCGGCTAATAACCCGTGCCTTGCTTATAATATAGTTAACCCACCTTGCTTTGTCAAGTGCCGAATTGCTGACAACGAAACCGGGTTGGCCAGCCCTCGATGCTGGAAGTCTAGTGGCTCAGCCTGGACAAAGGGGCGGCTTGCTGACTATAATAAAGATAAAACTATAGCTGATTGTTCCTGGATCGCAGGTCGAGCAGTTTGAGGGACGGCTCCTTTGCTTCATCGAGGTGTGTATACGCAAGCGGCACTTGAGATTGTGCGCCTGGCGCGTCTCTACCCCGTAGCGGCGGCGCTCAAATCGGAGGAGGACATGCGCCTGGCCCTGGAGGCTGACGCTCCTCTGCTCTTCCTCCTCAAAGGGGATGCTTTCCAGCTGGCTCCTTTTGTCGAGGAGGCGCGGCGGCGGGGCAAGCGCGTTGTCGTGCATGTCGATCTGGTCAGCGGCATCGGCAAGGACCGCGCCGGCATCCAGTATTTGCATCAGATCGGCATCGAGGCCATCATCACCAGCAAGTCGCAGCTGGTGACGGCGGCGCGCGCCGAGGGCCTGACCACCATTCAGCGTCTGCTCTTGCTTGACGACTCCGGTCTGGAGAAGGGGGTTCGCACCATCGCCCATGCCGGCCCCGATCTCGTCGAAGTTCTGCCCGGCATCATGTTCCCCGAAGTAGCCGCCACTCTGCGCCGACTGCTGCCCGGCCCCTTCATCGCTGGCGGCTTCATTCGCACCGCCGAAGACGTGGCCCGCGTCCAGCAGGCCGGAGCCATCCTGAGCAGCAGCAGCACCTACAGCCTCTGGCGCAACCTCTCCCTGGCCTGAGCGGCTCACGTGCCTGGCCTCCTCTGCCTTTCTCCCCGGTCCACAATGAGCGCAACAAGGAGAGAAGAAGGAGACGACGATACGACAATACGATGAGACTACGCGCCTGACGCTGCGGCGGCCTGCTCTGGCTGCCACTGGATCATGACCAGCCAGAAGAAGAAGAGGACGATGGGCAGGGGAAAGCCGGGAATCTCGATGATCGCTCTGCGGCTCCACAGGCTTTGCGGGCGGATAGTCCCCAGCACTGCGCCGTTGCGCTCTAGCAGAAAGGTGCGCGTCCACAGCGACTGTGCACGCAGACTGTAGCGCTGGCCCGCATAGTCGATTTCGAAGCGACGCCTGACTGAGTGGCTTATGGCCTGGGCCAGTGGCGCGCCGTCCACCTCGTAGAGAAAAGGCCCGGTCAGGCCAGCGCGCCGAATAGTACACGCCTGGCCTTCCACCACTATGCTGCCCTGTTCGCGCAACAAGCCTCGCCTGATCTCTGCCAGCTCCTGCCCATCCTGAAGGATGACGTAGGTGTTTGAATACCAGTGGCGTGGCACAGCTTCTAGCATTGCTGTTGCTCCTTGGCTAGCTGGCTCTTGAAAAAAACACCCTTATCCGCTGCTGCTTGAAGGTAGCGAAGGAAGGCTTGTATGCTTGCCAACCCTGCTCGACTGCTCCCATCTTAGATGGCTCCCCCGCCACCTTCATGGTTATCCCAGGAGGTAATGACCGGCCAGAATGCAAAGAGGACCAGTGGCAAGGGGAGATCAGGCAGGTCAATCACGACATGCCGAATCGACGAGCACCAGAGACCCCGCAGCTGCGGGCGGATCATCCCGACTGCCGTGCCATTGCTCTCCAATGGGCTCTACAACATGCTCTTGTCAAGAGAATGATCTATCAAATCTGAGCTAAAGCGCACGCTGTACGACAAAAATCACATCTTGCCCGGCGTGCACCCTTCCACTGGCGCGCTGGGTTAGGGTTCCGCTGCCGCTGAAGACCACGGGGCTGAGCATGCTCTTCCCCTGCGCCTCGATGCGGGCGCGGTCAAAGCGTACCACTGGCGTGCCAGCCTCCACGCGGTCGCCTTCCTGCGCCAGCAGCGTGAAGCCAGAGCCGGCCAGCTCTACCGTATCCAGGCCCAGGTGAACGATCACGGCGGCCTCCTCCTCGCTGCCCTCGGGGCCGGAAGCGATGACGAAGGCATGGCCACCTGGGAAGAGGCGCACTAACCTGCCGCTGATGGGGGCCACCGCGACGCTCCCCTGGGGATCGATCGCCAGACCATCCCCAACCAGCTTCTGCGCAAAGACCTCATCGGGCACCTGCTCCAGCGGCACGATCTGGCCATCGAGTGGTGCTAGAACAACCAGGTTACTCTGACTCTGGGGACCTCTCATGCTCTTTAGATCCTACACTTCCTACCAGTATAGTATTTGGTGGCAATTGGCTTGTTGCCTTATGTCTATCATGGCTTTTCAGGCCACTGGCTCGGCGCTTGGGCTTGTTGGCCTGCGAGCACCTGACAGCCAGCGCGCCGGGAGCGGGCAGCTTTTCCCTGGCTGCCCGCCCTGCAAAGGAGACCTGCCTCTGCGCTCGTAGCTGATTATCCAGGTTAGCGCTGTGCCGGTCAACGTCAGCGCCTCGCTGGCGCCGACGAGCGCAGTGGCTGCCTCTCTCATTCCTCTTCAGTTTCCTCCGCAGCTTGAGGGACAGGAGCCTGTTCTGCTGCTTCTCCTCCTTCTCTCTTCATGAGTTGCTTCATACGACCGGCCAGGCGATCGGACTGCGTCCCCATCACAACCTGGACGATCTTGCCGTGCCGGATGACGCCGGCAGCGCCCAACTGCCTGAGACGGGCCTCGTCGATGCGGGTCGGATCGTTAATGAAGAGGCGCAGGCGCGTGATGCAGCCCTCAACACTCTCGACGTTGGCTTTGCCGCCGAGTGCCGCCAGCAGCTCCGCTGCCAGGCGCTCATCGGCATCGCTCGTCTCAACTGTTGCGCTCCCTGCCTCTTGTGCTGCCACTCTTCCAGTCGCCCGGGCTGGGCGTGGGCCACGCTGGCTCTCGGGCAGAATCCAGTCGCTGCGGCTGTCGGTAGCCGTGCTGCCACGTCCTGGCGTCGCCAGATTGAAGCGCTCAATGCAGAAGCTGAAAATAAAGTAGTAAATGACGGCGTAGATCAGCCCGATGAGCAACAAGAGCAGCGGCTGGCTCGTATTGGCCTTGCTGAAATTGATCAGGTAGTCGATCAAGCCGGCGGAGAAAGTAAACCCGATGCGGATGCCCAGGGCGGTGCAGATGGCCAGGGCGGTGCCGGTCAGCACGGCATGGATCACGAAGAGCACGGGAGCTACGAAGAGAAAAGCGAACTCGATTGGCTCGGTCACGCCTGTCAGAAACGAGGTCAGAGCGGCGGAGAGCAAGATGCCGGCGGCCACACGGGGATAGTGGGCGTGGCGGATCATGGCCAGACAGGCTGCTGGCAGTCCAAACATCATCACGGGGAAGAAACCGGCCATGAAGTTGCCCGCCGTTGGGTCACCGGCGAAATAGCGATTGAGGTCACCGCTGACAAGGCCGTGCGCCGTGTGATAGGTGCCCAGCTGGAACCAGACGTAGGTATTGAGCACATGGTGCAGGCCGAAAGGGATCAACAGCCGGTTGAGGAGGCCATAGATCCCGGTGCCGATCGGCCCCAGAGCTACGATGGCTTGACCGACGGCGTTGATGGCTCCCTGAATCGGCGGCCAGATCAGGCCGAAGATGGCTCCTAACACGAGCGCAACCAGGGCCGTAATGATAGGCACGAAGCGCTTGCCGCCGAAGAAGGCCAGATAGTCCGGCAGGCGAATGTCGTGGAAACGCCGATAGAGGCCGGCGCTCACCAGCCCCATGATGATGCCGGAGAAGACGCCCATTGAGATCGAGGGATCGGGGGCACCGTTGACCTGGGGAATGATAACGCTGAAGACGCCGTTGAAGACCAGATAGCCTACCAGCCCGGCCAGCGCCGCCGCCCCTTCGCCGCCGGTGAGTCCGATGGCGATGCCCACGGCAAAGATCAGCGAGAGATTCGCGAAGACAGCGTTGCCCGCCGCTGCCATCCAGGGCAGATTGAGCAGGTCGGCTTGCCCAAAACGCAGCAGTAGACCCGCCGCTGGCAGCACGGCGATGGGGAGCATGAGCGAGCGCCCAATACTCTGTAAGGCTCCCAGCACACGATCAAAACCGCTGGCAGGGGTGGAGGGAATAACACCGGAGGATGAGGTGTTTGCGGTACTCACGGCCTTTTCTCCTCTCTTGAAGAGACAGGTTCATCCTATCCGAGGACGTTTATGGGTATACTATACCCGCTCGCCATCTATTCGTCAAGTCATCTATACCACCTACGCAGCGGGCAACGCTATCGGACCCTCAGCCCTGCCTGGACTGATCGCGAGCTACTCGCGGCAGCTGCTGAGAGTCAACGGGAGGAAGCAAGCGGAAAAGAAAAAGCGGAAGCAAGCGGTAGTGACTCGCCGTCTGCGCGCAGCTACACTGGCGAATGAGGACCTGTCATCGTAGTGCTTGCTGCCTGCTCTGCTGATGCCGCTGGCGCCTGATCTGGCGAGAGTCAGCTGCCCGGGTTGGGGCTATCGCAATGCCGCGCTGCCTCCTAACATCCTGACGAGCGATCTTTCGCTCATCCATAACGAGGCGCTTATTGCTGCGGCGAGCAAGGCGAGGGACCTCTCCGGCAGCGCTTGAGGGGGCAGCAGCGTGGGGAAAGGGAGCTGCGACCACGGTGGTCGCTGTCAGACCCGGGCGGGGAGTGTCTCTTTTGCCTGTTGAGAGAAAAAAGAGGCATCCACTGGCCCTAGTGCTCAAGGAGGACGAGCGTGACACGGCCTGATTGCCTGTCGGCTGCCAGCAAAGCAGCCACCCGCGTGCACAAACGGCTGGGTCAGTTTTTGCTGGCCCTGGTCACTGTGCTGCTGCCATTCTCAGCGCTCACTGCCGTCGCGGAGGCGCGGGCGCTGAACGACCTCACCTGTGGCAGTGGGCAGACTCTGCTCATCAGCCAGACCACCTACATCCATCGCCTGGAGGTGGCCCAGGGCTGCACCCTGGCTGCTCCCAACGGTTACAGCCTGACCCTGACCGTCAACGGCATTGAGACCGGTCAGCGCCTCACCGCTACCGGGGGAGCGGCGACGGCCATTCAACCGGGCACCTATCGCGGCGACGTAGTGCTCACGGTGGCCCAGGCCAACACCGTCAGCTGGCAGGGCCTGCTCTTCCCCTTCCGCCAGGCGCTCTATGTTGATAGCAGCGGCATTGTGCGCGCCAGATCAGTGCTGGCGGCGGTTCTGGGGGGTGTGCTGACAGCCACCACGGCCAGCAATGTACGTATCATTTCTACCGGCGAAGCCTTCAACGGCATCTAT
The DNA here is from genome assembly GCF_019683635.1 of Thermogemmatispora sp. GTDB lineage: Bacteria > Chloroflexota > Ktedonobacteria > Ktedonobacterales > Ktedonobacteraceae > Thermogemmatispora. The sequence goes on from NZ_JADGIA010000194.1 coordinate 8,890, forward strand.
GTGGCTGGAGGCAGTTATCTGCTGGAGCATCCCATGATCTCTTTCCAGGGCAATGGGCGCTCCGACTTTGTCGGCTACGGCGCGGCCATTGTTGGCACGGGCGAGGGCACAAAGCTGGTCGTTGACCATGCCTTCATCAACAACACCGGGGCTGTGCGCACCGCTATCGTGGCTGAGGGTGGGGCCAACGTCATCGTTAAGAACTCGACCATTGCCGTGCACGATGGGGTGCTGCCCTCCGATTATGTGCCCACGGTTGACCTGGCCTACATGGAATCGGCTCCCTGGATGCTCAGCATTGCTGGCAATGTGCGCGCTACCAATCTGCTCGGCGTCGATACCAAGGCGACCTACATCAATTCAAGCCTCTCCTCGGAGGGTTGGGGCGTGCTCTCCAGCGATGTTGGCCAGGATGGGCAGCTCACTGCTATCGATAGTACTCTCATCAATACGGGGAACGAGGGCGGCTATGGCTCCTATGCCATCGGCGATGCTGTCGAGCGCTTCCTGGGCACAACCTTCAATGTTGCTACCTATGCCAGCATCATCCGCGGCGGAACAGTCTTCTATGGCGACAGCACACCGACGGCGGTGGCCCAGCTCAATAGCGCCCTCGATCTGGGTTTAAGCGCGCCTGAGCTGGCACAGTTGCCGGTGCGGGCGACGGTCATCAATTCGCGCCGCTTTGGCGTGATGTGGCATGGTCCCGGGGCGGTCACTGTGACCGGTGGCACGCTCTTCAGGACCCAGGAAGCGACCTTTTTGGACAAGGGGCAGGCGGTGGCGATCACGGTCGATGGTTCGCAGGGCGCCCGTCTCTTGCCGGCCAA
>NZ_JADGIA010000195.1 GCF_019683635.1 Thermogemmatispora sp.
CCCCCATCCTTCCCCCCGCCGCTCTTCCCTGGCCGCCGATACGATGGGCGGCCCCATGCTGGGACGCCCAGGCGAGCCACCACGTCGCCCCGAGCCAAGGGCTTGACACACCTTCTCAGAGTCACCTATAATGAACCAGCGTACGTGAGAAGCTGAGTATCTTCCAGACTTGCGCCATCGACAGACAGCCTGAACTGTTCAGCTCTATTTGTAGCCCTTCTCCCGTTTAGTCGTCTACTCTGGGGCAAAAGTGAGGTTCCATTTCTTATGCAGTACAACGTGGCGCAACTCCTGAAGGCATCCATCGGGACCGCCTTCCAGGCAGATATTCATGAAGAAGATGTTCAGCTAGATAGCGATCTTAAGATACTCGGCGCTATCAACGGCCACGTCCGCATGCGACGCACCGACTACGGGTTGCTGGTCGATGGCTGGGTGGATCTGACCCTCCCGATGGTCTGCGACCGCTGCTTGAAGCCCTTTGAGCAGCCCATGCATATCACCTTCGAGGAGCTGTTCTATCCTACCATCGATGTCACCAGCGGCGTGCCTGTTCCCCCACCTCTGGGTGAGGATGAGGGCTTTCCAATTGACGAGCATCACCAGCTCGACCTGAGCGAAGCCGTGCGCCAGCACCTGCTGCTGGAGCTGCCGATGCGCGCGCTCTGCCGCGAGGATTGCCCAGGTCTCTGCCCGCAGTGCGGCCACGATCTGAGTCTGGGCCCCTGCCAGTGTCAGCCGGAGATCGATCCGCGCTGGGGCGCACTGGCCGAGCTGTTGCAACAGCACTTGCCGTCGCAAGCTTAAGGTGCTCGCTGGCCTCGCTGGCCATCCAGTCCGTTCTCGCCAGCCAGCCCGATTTAGGAGATAGAGGAGGAGCTTTGTTCTATGGGCGCATTACCAAAACAGCGAGTTTCCCATGCGCGTAAGGGCGAGAGGCGCGCGCATTTCCACTTGAAGCTACCTCAGCTGGTGCTCTGCCCCCAGTGCCGCTCGCCACGGCTCGCCCACCACGCCTGCCCTAAGTGCGGCACCTACCGCGGTCGCCAGGTCTTCTGGCCCAAGGAGCGCAAGCGCTAGTGGCGTCCAGGCCACAGTGCGCTCCACCGCGCAGGCCCCCACTGACTGGGACAGGCAACCGAGACTATGACGAGAAGAGGAGAGAGCGCGAGGCCACGCCCGCGGTCGAGCGAGGCATGATCAGGCCGGCCAGGTGCGATTAGCTTAGCCAGCAGGCATTGTTTGTCTCGCTCGCTCGCGCCGCGTCTGCCCCTCGCGCGTAGTATAACTCTATGGCAGCACAAGGAATAGCTTTCCTCTTTCCTGGACAGGGCAGTCAGACAGTGGGCATGGGGGCTGATATTTATGAGCAGTCCCCCGCGGCCCGCCAGGTCTTCGAGCGGGCCGACCAGGCTCTGGGAATGGCTCTGAGCACCCTCTGCTTCCAGGGACCAGAAGAGCAACTTCGTGAGACGATTAATGCCCAACCCGCGATTGTCACCGTTAGCCTCGCCCTGTTGGCCGCTCTGCAGGAGCGGCTTGCTTCCCGCTTTAGCTGGTCGTCCCCTTTGACCCCCACCTTCACCGCTGGTCACAGCGTTGGAGAATATGCGGCCCTCGTCGCCGCCGGAGCGCTCGATCTGGAGGATGCCGTGCGCCTGGTACGGGAACGGGGACGTCTGATGCACCACGAAGGGAGCGTCTGCCCGGGCGGGATGGCGGCGGTCATCGGTCTGGATGAGGCGACGCTGCAGGAGATCTGCCAGGAAGCCAGCCAGGAGGCCATGCGGGAAGGAGCAGCGACCCAGCCTCAAACAGACCATCCCGGCTGGGGCAAGGTGAGCGTGGCAAACTTGAACGCTCCAGGCCAGATCGTCATCTCCGGTGAGCAGCGCGCCCTCGCCCTGGCAATGGAGCGAGCTAAGGCGCGCGGCGCCAAGCGGGTTATCCCCTTAGCGGTCAGCGGCGCTTTCCATTCGCCGGTCATGGAGCCTGCCGCCGCGGGTCTAGCCCAGGCGCTGGCCACAACTCCACTGCGCAATGCGGCCATTCCCATCATTAGCAATATCGAGGCCCGCCCGCTGACCGATGCGGAGGCCCTGCGCCAGGAGCTGGCGCACCAGATCGTGGCCCCCGTGCAGTGGGTTCGCAGCGTCGAGTACCTGGCCGCTGCTGGGGTCAGCGTCTATCTGGAGATCGGACCCGGCTCGGTGCTGACCGGCCTGGTCAAGCGCATCACTCGCGATGCCACTACCTTGACAATCAGTAACGCGAACGAACTGGACAAAGCGGTGACCGCCTTGCGTGAGCAAGGGCTGCTCCAGCTCTGATGCGGTATAATAATCAAGGGTTCCTGCCCACCAGACCGGGAAAAGAGCGCAGAGAGCAACCAGCGTCCCGCCAGTATGCTGCACAGTAGAAGGGAAGCAAGACAGATGACCAATGAGCCTCCAGGCGTGGTGCGCGTCGCCCGCCAGGTTCTGACTACCATCGTCTCGAATGCCGCGCTAGGGGTGGCCGGCGTTGTCCGCCTGGCCCGTGGTAGCGAGCGCTGGCCAGCTTTCGCCGGTCGCGAGATCCCCCGCCAAGGTGTGGCTCTAACGGTCAAGGACAATACCGTGAGCGTCGACCTTTACCTGGTCGTGGCCTCCGGCGTCAACGTCGTCGAGGTCGCTACCGCCGTCCAGGAAGAGGTAGCCGCCGCCTTGGAGCATATGGTCGGGATGCAGGTGCGCGAGATCAATGTCTACATCCAGGATGTGGCTTAGCGCCTTGAGCAGAGGCAGGCAGGAAAGAAGGCGAGAGGCAAGGTCAGTCGGTAGGTAGTAGTAGGTAGTAGAGAGAGGAGATGTGGCATCCACGATGAGGCGTGTTCGAGAGAGGCTAGCTTCCTGCTCGCGCGCAAGCGCACGCGGTCGGGCAAAGCCAGCAAGCTAGACCAGCGAATGGGTGAAGACGCTATGCCGGTAGGGATACGCAGACAGGCCCGAATGATCGCGCTGCAGGCGCTCTATGAGTTTGATACGGTGCGGCACCCCCCGGTCGAGGTGGTGCGGCGCCATGCCCAGGAGCGCAATCTGCATCCCCGGGTGGTGGATTATGCCCTTGAGCTGGTTGAGGGCACCTGCGCCCACCTGGAGACGATCGATGCGCAGATCCAGAGCGCCGCACGCGAATGGCCACTTTCACAAATGGCCCGCATCGATAAAAATATCCTCAGACTTGCAATCTATGAGATTCTGTTTAATAATACGGTACCAGCAAAGGCAGCCATTAATGAGGCGGTCGAACTGGCCAAGTTGTTTGGCAGCGACTCGTCGAGCCGCTTCGTCAATGGCGTCCTTGGTACAATATTTGCGCGGGCACAGCAACAGCAGCCCACTCCAACTGCGGAAAGTGAGGTGACATCCTAATGGCTTCTGGCTCTGGCTCCGGCTCCGTCGCTGAGCGCTTGAAGCGGATCATCGTCGAGCAGCTCGGCGTCGATGAGAGCGAGGTAGTCCCCAGTGCCTCTTTCGTCGAGGATCTCAACGCGGACTCCCTGGATCTGGTGGAGCTGATCATGTCCCTGGAGGAGGAGTTTAAGCTCCAGATCTCGGATGAGGACGCTGAGAAGATCACGACGGTGGGTGAGGCCCAGGAATATATCGAGGAACATCTGCGCTAGGTTCCTTTGCGCTGCGCTGATCTGATCCGAATTTATTCACTGACCTGACTCGATCCTTCTTCTGCGGATACGAGAAGCAGGCGGGAGACAGGAGGCGGCGCGGTGACCGCAGTTTTACGGCTCTATTTGTTACCCCGTCCACCTTTCTGGGGACCTCGGAACTAGGTTGGATCACGCCGTAGATGCGCTCGTCGCGTCGGTTTGTCTGATACCAGACAACCGGTCAAACCGCCTCTCTGCTTTTTCCCCGCTATGCCTGCGTGTCCACCTATCGCTCCAGTCGAGCAATCGATCAGGTTGGCGGGTGAGTCGCTGGTTCTGGGCAAGCGGTCGGTCAGGCGGCGCTAAAGGCAGCGCCTTTCTTCAGCCAGATTCGATGGCTTATGTGGCGTGGGATGGGTGGGGTGGCGGTCACCGCTCACTTCGTCTTCCCCCCTCACCTTTCCCTCTGTCACATTTCTTCTCCCCCAGGCATCTCCTTAAGTAAGGAGAGATTCCTTCCCCTGGCCGGCATCACCGGCTCCGGTTGACGTCGAGCAAGTGCGTGAGTGAGGATGTAGACAACAATGGTACCCGCGGCGCAGGCCGTTGAGGCACTGATCCAGCAATACGGCAAGCTGGTCTTTCATACAATCTATGGCCTGACCGGCGATTGGGAGGAAAGCCAGGACCTCACTCAAGATACTTTTCAGCAGGCTCTGAAAAGTATCGAGGCCGCCCGCGCTTCCAGTGGCCCTCATTTTAATGCCCGTGCCTGGCTGCTGAAAATCGCTCTCAATACAGTCCGTATGCAGGAGCGCCGCAAGCGCCTCTTCCGCTTTGTGCCTTTCTCCTCACTCGGCAACCAGAGCCGACGCGATCAGGAGCTGGAGAGCGAACGTTTGACGGAGAATCTTGCGGCCCAGGCGGCTCCTGTCCAGCCTCATGGCTACGGGGCAACGCCTGGCTCCGATCCCAGCGAACTGATCGCTGAACGCGATGCCGTCCAGCGAACGTTGCAGCGTCTGCCGGAGCCACTACGGGTCTGCCTCCTGCTTTCAGTGGTGGGCGACTTCTCCAGCGCGGAGATCGCTCAGATGCTGGACGTGAGCGAGCCGGCAGTTCGTCAGCGCCTGGTACGCGCTCGCCGGCAGTTCCAGCAGCTTTACGCCCTGGAGCGCGGCGATGGACCGCGTCGCCAGCCCGACCTCGCTCCCGCTGGCCAATCCGCCTCAGCGGGCAGAGAGCCAGCGCCCTCTCCGCGCGAAAGCCGAGAGACAGCGCCGCCGCTGCAGTCCGAGCAGACGCTTCAAACAGGAGACGCCGCCAGTGAGGAGAGACCTGAGCGCCTGGTCTCTAATCCTCCCTGGTACAATGGGAGACACTATGCAGCCTTTGGACTCTGTTGACGTCCTGCTCCTGCGCCACTATGGCGAGCAGGCCCCTACTCCGCCTGATCTGGAGGCCCGCTTGCGGGCGGGCGTAACCAGAGAGGCAGCTTCTCTGGAAAGTGGTCAACGTATCGCCCGCTTGCTGGGAGAACAACGCTTGAGCCGCCGCCGCGCCGCCGCTCTGGTGGCTCTCGGCGCCGCCGGGGCCGGCGTGCTCAGCCTCGGCCTGGAGTGTGTGCAGTCCCTGCTGGCCCCCCACCAGCGAGAGCTGTCTTCCTATCCCGCCTATTCTGGCTAGATGGGCCAGCGGCCCCGCTGGCTCTCCAGCCTCCAGCCCCCTGATCAGGGCTGTGCTGGCAAGGGGGGCAAGCGTGAGATACAATAAGTAAAGTAAGAAGAAGAGAGTTGTCGCTTTCGGAGTGCACAAAGGAAGGCGCCACGCCTCCATAAGGCAAGACAAGACAAGAAAAGAGAGGGTGCAACTATGTTCCCCGGATTCCACGGCCTCGATCTGGTTGTTATTCTGATCGTTGCCCTGCTGATCTTCGGTCCAAAGCGCCTGCCTGAAATGGGTTCGGCAATTGGCAAAAGCATTAAGGAGTTCCGTAAGGGCATGAGCGATCTCACTCGGGATAAGGAGGAGCATGATCCCCTGGATGAGCCTTTCTCTCCTTCTTATGCCGCACGGAATAACTTGAACCGCTTGAGCAGCGGGAGCAGTCTGCAACAGGAACCACTCTTTGAGCCTACTCCTGAGCTGGCTCACGAGATGAAACCTCAGTCGACTCAGGGCCAGGCTTCTACTGCGAGCGTCAGCCAAACGGAACCGACCATCAGCGAGGGCAGGCAGAAGGCTGAATGAGACGCCTCTCTGAAGAAGTTGTGAGAAGGAAAAGGGAGCAAGATAGCAGCTATGCAGAGTAGATGCGTCCTATCGGTCCAGCCCGCTCTACACCGCCGGGAGTGAGCAGAGGAAGAGCATGGCTACAGGGAATTTACAAGAACCTGACCTGATGCCCAACCTGGATGAGTCCTTCCGCTTTGAGGAGGAAGAGGAAGACGGCGCCTCCATGACGCTCGTTGAGCATCTGGAGGAGCTGCGCTGGCGCATTTTTAAGTCCCTGATCGCGGTAGTTGTCGGGGCAGTCGTCGCTTTTATCTTCCGCGAGCCGATCCTGCATTTCCTGACCTTGCCCCTGCCAACGCTGACGGCTGGTCAACGCCTCGGCTCTCACGGAGAGCTGGCCGGTAGAGGTCTGATCACTATCGGCCTGGCTGAGGGCTTCACGGTCTTCCTCAAGGTCTCGATCGCGGTCGGCATTCTGCTGGCAATGCCGGTCATCCTATACCAGGCCTGGGCTTTTATCGCCCCCGGTCTCTATCGTCACGAGAAAAGGGCCGCTCTGCCTTTTTTGATCATGGGCAGCCTGCTCTTCGTGGCCGGTATCGCCCTGGGCTTCGTGGTCCTGCAGTATCCAGTTCAATGGCTAATCGCTTTCTCCTCCGGCGATTTTGTGGAGCTGGTTTCGGCAGACAGCTACTTTACGTTCGTGGCCTTCTTCTTGCTGGCCTTCGGAATCGTCTTCGAGATTCCTCTCGTGTTGACTTTCCTGGCCAAGCTCGGGATCGTAAGCGCGGAAACCTTGAAGCGTCGCCGCGCCGCGTCTCATGTCGGGCTGTGGGTCGCCTCGACCTTCTTGACCCCCGGGGCCGATTTCTATAGTCCCATTATCCTGGGGGTGACCATGTCCTGCCTGTATGAACTGACGATCCTGCTCATCCGCCTTATGGTCCGTCCGAGCAAGGCAGGGGCATGAGCGAGCTTGCGCGAGTCCCCGAGAAGAGACGGCAGGCAACCACTTGGCTTCACTCGACTCGCCAGGCTCGCTCACGCATTCGGGCAGGTCCACCGCCGGAGGAGCGATGGCCCGCCCTGGTCAGGATAGATTGGGCCAGTAAGTCAGCAGGCTGGCTCTGGCAATGATCCGGGATGGGCGAGAGGGAGGTGACTCAGTTAGCGCAGTCGGGCCTCCGCTTCGGCTGCTCCCGGATCAGTCTGGTTTATCCCGGCCCCCCCTTTGGTTGCCTCTTGTGGATCACGCTCAAAACCTCGCCAGAGCACGAGGATGGCGAGAGCATAGCTGATGGCCGCCAGGACAAAGACAGCAGAATAGCCTTGCTGAACGATGATAATTCCACCGATGGGGGTCGACAAGGAGTAGGCGATCCAATAGGCAGCCTGATAGCTACTGTTGGCCAGGCCGCGCCATTGCCCAGGCACAACCTCCATTGAGAAGGCTTGCAGCACTCCCATTGTCATATCCATCGCCCCCTGACGCAGTGGATAGAGCAGGGCCGCCAGCAACAACGAAGGGCTGAAGCCCAGTACGAGCATGAGCGGCAGACTGAGCGCTTGCGTTAAGACCACAGCCCGCACCTTGCCCAGGCGCGCCGCCAACCAGGGGGCGAGAAGAGTCGCGCCGGCGGTGAGAGTAGTGGCCCCACCATCGATGAGGCCAAATTGCCAGGAGCTGGCGCCCAGATGACGCACGAAAAAGAGGTTGAAGTAGGGAATAAAGAGGCCGGCCCCGAAGCCAATCAGCCCTTGCTCCAGGGTAAGCAACACCAGGGCGCTGCCCAGCCAGGGCCTCCAGACCTTCCAGTCCAGCCAGCGCCGCCAGTCGGCCATAACTCTGCGAGCAAGGCCGCCCACTCCCTCCGTCAGGATACGTCTGGCCCCCCCACTCCTCCCATCGGCAGGCTTTAACCGAGGCTGCGGATCAGGATCGAGCAGAAAGAGCGGGATAAGGCTGGGAACGGCCAGCAAGCCAGCCCCAATAAGGGCAAGCTGATAGGCACGTGCTGCCGGCTGAGGAGCCAGCAGACTACTGAGAGGGAAGGGTAGCGGCCCCATAAGCCAGGTCAGCTGACGAAGCCAGACAGGCAGCGCTCCCCCAAGCAGACGCCCAGCTACCGAGGTCACCAACGTCACGACGAGATTGAGGCTGAAGAGATGGGAGCGCTCTGCAGGTAAGCTGTTCTGTGTCAAGTAGGGAGCATTGACGACGAGGAGGGCCGCGCTGACTATTCCCGCCAGGAAAGCCGTGACTAGCAAGGGGAGGGCCTGTCGAAACAGGATCTGGCCAGCCCCAAGCAGGCCAATCAGGAGGCTGGCCACGATCAGGACCGTCTTGCCCCCTAAACGGTCCACACAGAGACCAGCGGGAAAGATAGCCAGGCCCGCCCCGACGGTAGCCGCAAATTGGACAGCCCCAATGAAGTCAGCACGGTAGCCCAGGGCATCGAGATAGAGATTATAGAGCAGCAGCAGAATGCCGAGCGAAACACCGCTGAGAGCATTGCTGATCAGATAGAGACGAGCATTCCGCTGCAAACGGGTGAACTGACGTACATAGTCAACGAGGAGAGACATGGCGCACGGACTGCACCGCCTGTTGAGCAGGCGCCTCCTCTCTGGTGGAAAGCCCTCTCGAAGCGCCGGCCCGGCCAGCCCCCTCGGCTTCGGAGGTAGCAGGCAGATCCTCAGCAACGCTGCGGCCCGCTGTCGACGGCCTTGCTTCGCGTGAGCTCTCCCGCAGCTCTCGTTGGCGCGCCTCGCGTCGCACCAATCCTGGTAAGAAGAAGGCTCTGGCCATCTCCTTGACCATCACTGTACGCGCGCGGAACTCGATCACCGCCTCCGCTACCCGATCGCTTCCTTGCTCGACGCGCCGATCGACCGCCCGCACCCGTTCCGGCAGGTTGACCACGCCCTGGACCAGCGGATGCTCTAGCGCTCCTCCCTCGGTGGGCCGCTCGGTGGGACTGGTCTCCAGGGCTTGATTGAGCTGATCGACCGCTGGGCGTAGACGCTTAATCAACTCGCTCTTCTCCTGGACCCAGGCAAAGGCGAAGAATAAGCCGATGGAAAGCCCCAGCGCTAATAAGATAAAGACAAACAACTCGATCGCCAGTACGATCGCCGCAATCTGCCCCCAGGTCTCCAAGGGATCAGCAGCGAGAGCAGCCAGGACAGGGACAGACATAGCTACTTTCCTCCAACCTCATGAGCACGGATGGCACGCATCTGCTGGCGCCGGCGCTCTTCGCTGCGGCGGGCACGGCCCTTGCCCAGGAAGATACGCAACACCTGCTGCCCCGCCAGGACAGTGGCCACGGCGCGAATCCCCGGCGCCAGCGCGAAATCACGCGCCAGTTGGGCGGCGCTACCTACCGTCGTGACCGTATGGCCGGCGGTGCGCGCTGTCTCCTTGACTACACCAACCGTCTCCTGCACTGAGGCCAGGAGTGGACGCATCTCGTTGCGCACCGTCGTAATCGCCCGCAGCAGGGCGAGAATAGTATAGATGAGAAGAGCAATAGCGATCAGCGTTGTTGCAGCCAGGATGATCAGAGCAATATAGAGCACTGCCAGCAAGACATGGAAGAGAGCAGCCAGGATAAAGCCTACAATGAGCAATACCAACACCCCAACCCCGATCACCAGCAAATAGCGCTTTGCGCTTTGCATAAGAAAGAGACCTCCCGGCAAAGATTTAGAGAAGCCTGTACTACCTGATTATAACGCATGGCCTTAAACAGCGACCACC
>NZ_JADGIA010000029.1 GCF_019683635.1 Thermogemmatispora sp.
GCCAGCGTCCCCCCCCTACTAGTCCCCCCGCCACCAGCAGGAAGGCCACCGCCGTCAAGAGAGCGAGCAGGCTGTTGCGCACATAGGCGGAGCGCTTCAGATGAAAGCGTTGGACCTCTGTCCCGCTTTGGTATTGACCGATTGTTGACATCGCGCGTACCATCCCTCCCCATGTGCAGCAAAAAAACATCTCGGCTGGCCAGCGTTGCAGATCTGCCATCAGGTCGGCGCCGCTCCTGCTTCGGGTTGGAAGACAAGACAAGGCGCCGTGGCCCGCCAGGGCTTTCCTGGCGAGTCATGCCGAGTTGACCTGGTACTTTCTGGCAACCGCCCGGAGGCTGGTCACAGCCGCTATGGTTTAAGACGAATCAAGCGGGACTTCGGTCTCATGAGCAGGCAGTTGACAGAGCTGATCGGGAGCGATCTTATTGCATCCACTTTGCTGAGGCTGCCTCACTCTGTGTCACGCACAGCCAGCGTCGTTGAGGAGCCTCCTACCCAGTGCTCCCGCTGAAGCCGGAAGGCGGCGCTGTTAGACGCGCAGATCATCGAAGAGGATCGTATGCAGGTAGCGCTCGGCAGCGCTGGGGAAGATGGTCACGATGACCTTGCCCTCGTTCTCTTGCTTGCGCGCCTCCTGGAGGGCGGCCCAGGCTACGGCCCCGCTGCTGATGCCGACAGAGAGGCCTTCTTGCTCCATGATGGTGCGCGCGGTGGCCACGGCATCATGGTCGCTGACGGGGATGACGCGATCGATCAGATCGACGCGCAGGGTGTCGGGGACAAAACCGGCTCCGAGGCCCTCGATGCGATGTGGCCCGGGACGCCCGCCCGAGAGGATGGCGCAGGCCGCTGGCTCGACAGCTACCACCTCTATCGTCGGTTTGCGAGCACGCAGACCTTCGGCGACCCCGGTCAGAGTGCCACCAGTGCCGACGCCAATCACCACCATATCAACAGCCCCGCCAGTGTCCTCCCAGATCTCAACGGCAGTGCCCTCGCGGTGAGCACGAGGGTTGGCTTGATTATAAAACTGCTGGGGATACCAGGCGTTTGACAGGGAGGTACGCAGCTCGATCACTTTGTTGATGGCGCCGCGCATCCCCTGGTTGCCGGGGGTGAGAATTACCTGGGCCCCGAGGCGACGCAGGAGCAGGCGGCGCTCCAGGCTGATGGTGTCGGGCATGGTAAGGATGCAGCGATAGCCGCGGGCGGCGGCGATCCAGGCCAAAGAGATGCCCATATTCCCACTCGTTGGCTCGGTGATGATCCCCCCAGGGCGCAAGAGACCCTGCGTCTCCGCCTCACAGATCATCTTGAGGGCTGGACGATCCTTGAGGCTGCCACCAGGGCTGAACATCTCTAGCTTGGCCAATACAGTGGCCCCGCAGGAAGCAGCAAAACGCTTTAGTTCCACCAGCGGGGTGCGACCGACCAGCTCTGTTGCATCCTTGGGCCAGCGCGCCATGTTCACCTACCTGCTTGCCTGTTTCACCTAGTCTTCTGCTGGCTCGGCTTGCTCCGGCTCCTCGGCGAGCAGGGCGCGCATGAGAAAGAGGAGTTCTTGCACGCTGAAGGGTTTGCGCAGCATCAAACCCGTATGTAAGCCCATGCGATGCAGCTCCCACTCGTAGCTACCGGTGATGACGATAATTGGTATATGCCTGGTTTGACTATGGCCGCGCAAGATCCTGTAGAGGGAGACGCCGTCGAGGTTGGGCAAGCCTACATCGAGTAGGATCAAATCGGCCCCAATGTTGGGCAAATGCTCACGAGCCTCCTGCCCATCGGGGAAGACGTGCAGCTGCCAGGAACTAACGGTCGTGATGACCGCCTGAACCATCTCGATGAGGCGCGGATCGTCCTCTACCAGAGCGATTACCTTCGTCTTCTTCGCTTTTTGCACAGGAACAACCACGTCTTACTACCCTTCCCCTTCAGGCCAGCGGACAACTGCCACCCGCCTGCTGCTGCACATCCCCAGTCCAGGCCACCAACCAGCTCCCCCATCCACCACCCATCAGCCTGCCACTCCCATGAGCGACAGCTTCCCCCGCCTGGACTGGCTAGATATAGTACATGGTCTCTGCAGCGGCGCCAGTGCGATGGCGCTGCGCCAGCTCCTCGATGGTCGTCGAGAGCAGAATTTGCCAGGTCATCTCATCGATTTTCTGCCAGACCTCACGCAAAGCACAGCCTGGTGACAGCTCACAGACACCAGGCGAAGGCAAACATTTCATCGGCGGCACGTAGCCCTCCAGGGCCCGCACGACCTCGGCCATGGTAATCTGAGAGGGCGGCCTTGCCAGCATATGCCCACCCTTGGGACCGCGCACACTCTTGACCAGCCCTTCCTTGCGGAGCGCCATCAGGATCTGATCAAGGTAATGCTCAGGAATATACTGCCGACTGGCAATATCCGCACTTTCAACCGGTCCCTGTCCATAGTAGGCCGCCATGTCAAGCATGGCCCGTAGTCCGTAGTCGCCTTTCATTGTGAGCTTCATACGCTTGTTCCTTTCTTGCTTGCAGCATCCTCTTGCGGATGGACAGGGCTACGAACCTTGTGACCCCTGCTGCTTGCTCTTGCCTCTGTGTTGCAGGACAAGGACGTGTTTCTAACGCTAGGATATATCAATTGTGAATCACTGTCAATGGCCGCTTCTATCAGCGCTGTCCCCCTGAACGCCGTCCCCAAGCCTCGGCATCTACTGCTTGCTTGATAAGGCATGGGAGGGGCGGGCCTCCTCGGGTGCTCCCTCGCGTTGCTCCTGGCGGACTGCTGAGGCCCGGGCTTCGCGTGCAATGCCCAGGAGATCGGTACGGATGTTGGTGAAGTGTTCGCGCAGGGCTGCCATTTCGACCTGGTCGCCGCGGATGCGCAGCCAGATGCGTCGCTGTGGGAAGTAGAAGGTGATACACAGGCTGAGCACCAGGACAATGGCGATCGGCCAGACGAGCGGGGCCCCAGCGTCGCGCGTGACCAGCAAGACGGTGGCGTCACTGGCGGCGTCGAGCCTGATGGTCCACTGACCGTCGACGCTCTTGCCGCTCTGTCCGGGCGAGAGACGCAGCAGGGCTTTGTCTTCGTTATTGCTGGTGCCCGGTGTGCCAATGGCGATGAGCAGCACAGGATGGGCAATCTGGGACAAATGCTGCCCTTCCGCATGAATGAAGAAGACCCCCATCGTGTAGTTGGTGCCCCCGATGGGGATGCCGCGTGCGTAGTCGACGCTGCCGTTGCCCGAGGGCAGGGTGCTGCTGCTATCGAGGATGATGGCATCGTGATAGAGGACGTTGCCCTGAGCATCGGTGATGGTGACGACCGCTGAGGACACCAGTGAGGATTGATGGAAGGTGATGCCGTCGTAGGTCAGCGGGTCGTTGACACGCAGATGGTCGCTATGGGCCACCAGCTCGCCATCACGGTAGACGCTCAGGTCGGTAACGTAATCGACGGGCTGGCCAGTCTGAGGATCAAAGCGCGCGGTGAAATGGTTGACGCGAAAGCTGATGTTGTGAGGGGTGCCGCGCGGGTAGACGACGGCGCTCTCGCCGGTCGGCAAAGCCTGGTCGAAGCTGAAGCCCGCCAGGGCATCGCTGAGGCTGATGATGGGAGCCGGCAGAATGCGCCGCGCCGGGCTGTTGAGTGGGAAGCCATGCCACTGGCTGATCATCCCCGCCAGCAAGAGCGCCACGAGTGAGGCGTGGAAGACGAAGGTGGAAAGGGTGGCCCAGGTGTTCTTGCTGGCGTAGAGATAGGTGACTTCGCAGTTGTCTACGCTGTCGCTCTCGCTGCGCACACGATAGCCGCGACGCCGCAGGGCGGCGCTGGTCCAGGCCACAGCCTCGGGATGGTTGAAGCTGGCTCGCTCCAGGGCGTTTTGATAAAAGCGGTCGCTGCGCCGAATGAGCGGATGGGCAAAGTTTTGCCAGATGGCCGGGGCGCGATTGAGGGTACAGACGACAATGCTGAGCGCCAGTATGCCCAGCAGAAGCATAAAGTACCAGCTTGAGAAGATGGTGAAGAAATGGAGCCAGTCGTAGATGGGCGTCAGCGAGCCATACTGCGGCAGGGCGTTTTGCTGCAGCCAGGCTTGATAGGCCGCCGGGTCATTGAGGACTTCGCCCGGCGCCTGGGGAAAGTAGATGCCCAGGATGCAGACGATGATGATACAGACAATCAAAAAAATAGCTGTGCGCACCGAGCTGAGCCAGCCCCAGAGAGCATCGAGAGGATGCTTCATCGCGTAGGTCAGACGCTTCTTGAGGCGCTGGCCAGGGCTGAGCCGGGGCGCAGGAGGCCGTTTCTTGCTTGAAGAGGGCCGCGCTCGACGGGACGCGGCGCCACGCTGTGATTGCTTGAGCAGTGTCGCCATGAGAATCTATGGTCTTTCCTTCCTGCCTGCTGGCTGAAATGGAACGGTCCTTGCTCGTTTGCAGAGTGCCACCGGTTGCTTCTCGTGTTCTTGTAGTATGATAGAGCAAGGGCGGTATTCTGGCAAGCGTCCACCCACTGTATCGCTCCTAAAGAGAGTATCCACGCACGGCCCTGCAGCACTCCGTCCCCATAAGCAGGAACCTCAACGGACGCCGCGCTGGTGCAGAAATTCTATACTACTTGTTGTTGAGCAGATGAGACAGGGCAAGCTGGCAACCGCATCTACACGACCCCTCGCTGCGCGCAGAGGGGCCTGCACGTCATCGTATCTTGGGGAGAGCTATGCTTGAGCACTGCTGCGCCCGCCCCTCACCGTTGCCAGTTTTCCGGCTTGAGGTATGCTGATTCTTGTCTAATAGAACAGAGAGGAGTTCTTTTCATGGCCGACGAACGTCATCAGAAGCTGGCTCAGGTGCTTGTCCACTACTCGCTGGAGCTGAAACCCGGCGATCGATTGCTGATCCAGGCTCCTACCGCAGCCTTTCCGCTGACACGCGAGGTTTTTCGCGAGGCGATCCGCACTGGCGCCTATGTGGTGGCGGTGGAAACGCTGCAGCCGGAGTTGACCGAGCTGCTGCTACGCGAGGGCAGCGACGAGCAGCTGACCTATGTCTCCGAGCTGGACCGCTTGCGCGTCGAGCAATATACGGCCCGCCTCTACGTTTGGGGCGAAGAGAATACGCGCGCCTTGTCCTCGGTCGATCCCAAGCGCCTGGCTCTCTACCAGCGAGCGCGTCAGGCGTTATTGAGTCGCAGGCTGGAGCGTGAGGCCAGCGGAGAGGCCCGCTGGTGCGGTACGCTCTTTCCAACGCACGCTTATGCGCAGGACGCCGGCATGTCTCTGAGCTCCTATGAGGAATTTGTCTTTACGGCAGGCATGCTGAATATGCCTGATCCGATCGGGGCCTGGCGCCGGGTCTACGAGGAGCAGCAGCGCATCGCGGCTTTTCTGGAGCAGCACGATGAGTTGCACATTGTGGCCCCTGGAACCGATCTACGGCTGCGCGTGGGGGGCCGCCAGTGGATTAACTGCGCCGGTAAGGCCAATTTCCCCGACGGCGAGGTCTTTACCGGCCCGATTGAGGATTCGGTCTCGGGTACCATTCGCTTTAGCTATCCGGCCTTCTATCAAGGCCACGCGGTTGAGGGGCTGAGCCTGACCTTCGAAGAGGGGCGTGTGGTGAAGGCTACGGCCCGTACGAACCAGGCTTTTCTGGAGGCTATGCTCGATGTCGATCCAGGCGCCCGCACCGTTGGTGAGGTGGCTTTCGGATTGAATTACAATATTCAGCGCTTTACCTGTAATACGCTATTTGATGAGAAGATTGGGGGGACGATGCACCTGGCCCTGGGGGCCTCGCTGCCAGAGAGCGGCGGACGGAATCAGTCGACGATCCACTGGGATATGGTGAACGATCTTCACGAGGGCCGCGTGTATGCCGACGGCCAGCTCTGCTATGAAAATGGACGCTTCTTGATCTGAGACAGAGCAGAGAGGCGAGCCAGGCAGGAAGGAAGGAAGTGAGCCGGCCCCGGGCCAGGGTTGCAGCCCATGATCGGCTGGCTGCTGGCCTGGCTCGCCTCTGGAGGCTGAGATAAGGGTCCTGGCCTGGCCGGATGCTACCCGGCTTTGCGCCCGTGCCAGAGGGTCCAGCACTCCTGAGCGATAATCTCGCCGGCCTGCTCGTGCTGGGCCAGGTGCTCTTCAAGAAAGGCAATGTAGGCGAGTAACTCGTTGACCTCCTCCTCACTCATGTCGTAGAGGGGGGCGTTAAGCACGTAGCTCACCAGCTCTTCGGCCAGGGCGCTGCTGTTGGGATAGACACCGCGCGTCTCCCAGAGCGTGCGCTGCAGAACATCGCGAAAGCCGACGTCTTGCATGATCTGGCGCACTTCTTCGCGTTGGAAGCGTGCCAGGACACGCTGGTCGACCAGACGTGGATAGCGGGCAAAGAGGTAGCCCCAGATATGGGTTTTGCTGCCCGGCTCCAGAAGATCCTCGGGGGTCTGGTCCTGGATGAACAGGCTACCACCAGGCTTGAGCAGGCGATAGGCTTCGATGAAGCAGGGACGCAGCTCTGTCGGACGCAGATCGCGCAGCAGGGCGCGCATAAAGACGATGTCGTAGCGCTCGGCCAGCAGGCCGGTGGCCAGGGCGTTGCCGCGTAGAAATTCGATGTTGCGATAGCTCGCGCAGCGCTGGCGCGCCTGTTCTAGCTGCTCTTCAGCGCTGTCGAGGCCGATAACATAGGCGGCCCCCAGATCGGCCAGGGCCCGGGTGTAGAGACCATTGCCGCAGCCAAGATCGAGCACAAGTTTGCCGCCGGGCGGGATGAGGGTGGTGACCGCCTCCAGCCAGGCGGGATCGGGGCGGTCGCTGGTTTGCAGCAGCCCTCTTTTTTCTGGATAGACTCGGGTCGCCATTGTTCCCGCTCCTTCCTGTGTGACGCACACCGACTCGGCGCACACCGCTCGACGCTCAGGTAAGGCGCCGGGGAGAGCTTAGCCCGTTCTTGATGTAGGCCTTAACCCCTTCCGGCCCGCGAATGCGCAGCCAGAGCGGCCCGCGCTGCGGTGCAAACTGCAACTCAAAGGTAAGCAGGGGAGCACACTCGCGCTCGATGCTGATGAGCGCAAGAATGGCCGTGAGCTGCTCGCGCGTGTCGCTGAAGCGAAAGGCATAGCCGTCGCTGAGCTCGTTGACCTCCTCGGCCTCTTGGAAGAGGTCGAGATTGCTTTCACGGCGGCGCATGATGCGCTCCTGCCCCCTGCTGGCATCTCCACTGGACATGGTCGATTCTCGCACACTCGTGTCAGAAATGACTGTGACTCAGGTCCCGTTTTTGCTACTGTTGAGCTAATCTACATCTAAGTCTATGATATGTATCAGTGTATCACTGGCAGAAGCAATTTGCCTACCCTTGGGGGACCAGGCGACACAGCGAATCCAACGCCGGTGCTCGCTGTAGCTGAGCAGAGTCGCGCCGCTGCTGGCCTGCCAGAGTAGGAGAGAGCAGTCGTCGCCAGCGGAGGCGAGGAGCTGGCCATCCGGCGACCAGGCCAGCGCTTTCAGGGGACGATTGTGGCCGCGGTAGGTGGTGATGAGTTGGGGATTGGGCGTCTGCGGTCGCCAGACCAGCACCCGGTTGTCAGCCCCGCCCGAGGCAATAAACTGACCATCCGGTGACCAGGCGGCGCAGTAGATGGGTCGACCATGCTCGCTGAAGCGCAGGGAGCGCTCGGCCCGGGGTGAGGAGGAGGAATCGTCAGCGCCAACGGTCCAGATGTCTACATAGCCATCAAAGCTGGCGCTGAGCAGCCGCTCCCCACTGGGGGACCAGCCGACGGCAAAGAGCCGATATTGTTGACGATCGCAGAAGAGGCAGCGCCCGCTGCGGCTCTCCCAGAGCTGGAGGCTGCTGTCACCGTAGTCGCCGCCCGAGATGAGATAGTCGCCGTTGGGAGACCAGGCCAGGGAGCGCACGAAGCGGCGATGTCCACGGTAGATGAGCAGGCAACGGTGAGGCGAGGTGACTTCCCACAGGTGGACGGCTCCGGCGGTGTCGCCCGAGGCAAGCAGACGGCCATCGGGGGACCAGGCCAGGGAGAGGATACACTGTCTGTGGCCTGGGTAGGCGGCAATGGGTTCAAGTGTGCCATCTTTGGACGACTGCCAGAGGCGCACGCTTCCGTCGCGTCCAGCCGAGGCAAGGAGCTGGCCATCGGGGGACCAGGCCAGGGCAAAGATGGCATCGCTGTGACCCGGGTAGTGTCTGGCTCTTGCCCACATGGCTGACGTCTCTTTTTTTCGTGGTGACGGCAGAGTCGCGCGCGGCTTTTTCCATCCCCTCCCGGGCAGGCGGCAGCTGGAGCGAGCAGCCCCGATCAAGAGGTTACCTGGCGGGCGGGCGCACTCGCTGCCGCGGCTAGTGTTCGCTGGGGCCGCCAGTCAGGAGATTGATCGCGTGCGGCAGAACGGGCAGGATTGTTTCCAGGCACTCTTTAACGGCCTTGGGGCTGCCCGGCAGGTTCACGATGAGCGTCTGCCCACGCGTACCGGCGATTCCCCGCGAGAGCATGCCGAAGGGCGTATGTTGCAGGCTGGCGGCACGCATGGCCTCAGCCAGGCCCGGAGCCTCGCGCTCTATGACGGCCTTCGTGGCCTCGGGGGTCACATCGCGCGGAGCCAGGCCGGTGCCGCCCGTCGTCAGAATTAAGTTCAGCCGTTGCTCGTCGCACCAGGAGCGCAGCACGGCCTCAATCTGGTCCCGCTCATCGGGGACAATAGCCGTCGCGCTCACCACCGCCTCGGGTAGTTGCGCCACGAGAGAGCGAATGGTCTGGCCGCTTGTATCCTGGCGCGTCCCGTGGGCGGCACCATCGCTGATCGTCAGTACACCAACCGTAATCATCGTCCTTCGTCACCCCCTGGGGGCCAATGCGCGCATAATGGCTCCGATCTGGCGACGTGGCCCATAGAGCCAAACCGTGTAGGTTTCTCCCTGCTCCTCCTCTTCCACAATGCACTGCATCTCACGCGCCAGGCGTCGAGCAATGTCAAACATCTGGCCGCGTTGAGCGGTGCTGCGGCTTTGGGTGCGCAGGGCGATTTTGCCGAGACGCTCATCCTGGCTCAGGCCAGCGTTGATAAGGAGGGCCAGCTGATCCAGGCCAAAGATCACCTGCAGGGGCGGGATCTCTTCACCTGCACCCCGCACAGCAGCGGCGGCGAGGGAAGCCGCCATCTCCCCCTCACCTGGCGTCTCCGCTTCTTGTTCCGCGTCCGAGACTGAGGCCGACCCCTCTTCCGGCTCGCCTGGCTGCTGAGCCACGCGCTCGTAGACGTCGCGCAATTTGGCCTCGATCAGCTCACGCCCCTCTCGTGGCACGTTGTCGCGAGGATGGACATAGGCAAGCAGGCGATTGGGCGGATCGGAGTAGATGAACGGTCGCCGAGCCTGAGCTCGCCGCCCACAGGAAGGGCAGGTGACTACGTTGAGGCGACCCGCCAGGACGGCATAGCGCAGCTGGGGGTCACGCGCGACGTTGACATATTCATAAATCTGACACTCAAAGCTATGACCACAGCGACAGGTCAGCTTGTAGCTGGCTGTCCGCGATGCTAGTTGCGACATAGATGATAGCGCTTCGAAAATGACATCCTCTCCAGCGAAATGAACCACACAGGCACTAAACATCTCTATCATATCACATCGATGCCGGCCTGCTGGGGCCAGGATCGAGCACGCAAGGCAGCAGGTTCACCACAAGCCCCGCTTTCTCCTATGGATGATAGTGTCCACTCAGCGCCGGCGGCTCTTGCTCAGGGCCTTGGAGGAGAAGGTGAAGCTCAGGCCCTGCCCCTCGATAAATTGCTGGAAATGCGCATAGAACTCGGCGCGATCCTGGAGGGTGATGACGGCGACGGCATCGGCGGTCTCGATGGCATAGGGATAGCCCTGGCCCCCAGCGATGATCTCGGCTCGTACGACATCGATGACGGGATCAAGCAGGCCCTCGTCGACGACCCAGCGCGGGAATTCCAGACGGGCTGGCGGGCGCTGACTCACAGCCTGCAGATAGCAAAAGGCGATGCGCTCGCGATAGGGTCCATAGTGGTCGAGGACATCACCGCGGGCGCAGATCATGGCCGGCGTGCGATCTCCCCAACGCAGTCGCCCTTGCCAGAGCAAGGCATCGTGAATGCGCTTGGTCTCGCGCAGCAGCGGCTGGGGCTGCATGGCATCGAGGCGTAGGAGCATGGTGATGATGTCGCGCGCGTAACTGGTGTCGACGTAGCCAATCAAGGGCACGCGGAAGCGCTCCGAAGCCTGCAGCAGGGAAACAGCGCCGGCGATGTAGCGCTCGCGGTAGGGACTGGGCATAGTCAGGGCGAAGGAAACAACCAGGGAACCATCGAAGAAGACCACAGGGCTGTGAGCCGGTTCATCAGGCCGACGCTGACGGGCTAGCTGTTCCATCTGGCTGCAGAGAGTCTCGACTTCGAGCTGGAAGCGACGCAGCGAGACCTGCAGCTCAGAGTAGGGGTAGCCGCTGGGATCGGCGCTTTCGCTGGGCGCTTCTTCCAGGATCTCGTCGGGGGTCAGCACTTCGAGACGCACATCTTTGACGTAGGGACGTCCGCGCTGGTGGGGATTGACAAACAGGCCGACCTGGACCAGGGCGACGGGAATCGAGGCATCGCGCCAGGGCTGAAGCTGGCTGCCGTCGACGGCCAGCGTTGTAATCCCTTCGATGCACTCCGCCCACTGCCGCGCCTGCTCGTGGTTGGCGAAGCGTTCGGCGAAGCGAAAGACGGGGCCGTGATAGTCCTCCTGAGCGGCCTGAACCAGCCAGCGATCGAATTCGATCGTCGGGCGCGCACCCGCCGGCGGCAGACCCTGCCCGTCAGGTGGCAGGTGCTGCTCTAGATGGGCGCTTGAGCGGTAGCGGCGATAAAGTGTCTCTAGCACATGACGATAGGCCCCCAACTGATCGCTGTAGGTCCCACCATAGAGCATGAACTGGTCTCGTTTGCTGGCCAGGGCGGCCAGGAGCTTGCCTTTATGAAGCATGGGCGTGCTCCTCCTCCTGCTCAAAGGCTGCCTGCCACTCTTCGTCACTGACCAGGCGAGTCTCGCCGTTTTCTTTGCGCAGGCGGATCAGGCTGTCTAGCCCCTGCTCAAAGGTATCGTCATGGCTGATGACGATGAGCTGATCAAAGCCACGGACGCGTCGAATCTGCTCGGCGAGGTTGGTACGGCGGGTGCTATCCATATTCTGAGTCGGCTCATCGAAGAAGGCTATGGTCAGGTTGGAGAGCTTCTTGAGCAGCGCCAGGCGCACGGCCAGGGCGGCGCTCATCTGCTCACCACCGCTGAGCTGAGCAAAGGTGCGCGTGGCGCTGCGATTGCGGACGACAATCTCGTAGTCGTCCTGCCAGCTCAGCTGCGCGCTGCGATCGCCCATGATCTCGCCAAAGATGCGATTGGCCTCGGCGGAGATCTCAGCCAGGCGGGCCCGCAGGATTTGTGGAGCGGCCTCTTTGAGCAGCTGGCGGAAGAGATCAGTCATGCTGGTCAGATCTTCGAGGGTGCGATATTCCTGCTGCGCAGCCTCCAGAGCGGTGAGCAGCGCCTCAGCCTGGCGGATGCGCGCCTCCAGCTCAGCGATGCGACTGCGCGTGTGCTGGAGAGCGGTGGTATAGCCTTTGAGGTCCGCTCTGAGCTTCTTGATCTCTTCGTCAGTACGCTGGAACTCGGCTTCATCAAAGGCGATCTGGGCCTGGCGATAGGCACGCTCGGCCTGCTGCAGTTCTTGTTCGGCCCCCTGATAGTCGACAGTGGCTCGCTCATAGGCTTGTTGACGCTGCGGCAACTGACGCGCTCCCTGCTCGTGGGCCAGATAGGCTTGATAGCCGGCCTGAGCGCGCTGACGCCGGCTCTCTTGCTCAGCAAGACGCCCGTCGAGGTCCTGATATGCCGCCAGGCGCTCAGCCAGCGCCCCTAGCTCTCGCTCCAGACTGGCCTCCTGCTGGACTAGCTCAGCAAGCTGCTCGCGCAGGCGCGGCTCGCGTTCAATGGCGGTCAAGAGGCCACGAATCTGGCCAGCGGGATCATCCAGCTCTGTCAGCTGGGCCTCAACTTCTTTAAGGCGCTCGCGGACACCCTGCAGCTGCTGTACCTGCTGCCGGCGCTCCACAAGCTGCTCTTCCAGCAGCTTTAGCTGCTCCTCAAGCTGTTCCACTTTCGTTCGTAGGGCTGGCAAAGCCCGCACGCGCTGATCTGCCAGCTCGCTTTCGCGCCGCGCCTGCTCGGCCTGAGCGATCTCTTGAGCTAGATTCTGCAGCTCATCGAGGTCCTGCCGGAGATCGTCGACATCGCGCTGCAAGCGCAGCAGCTCACCTGCCAGCTGGCGCAGACGCTCCGCACACTCGCTCTGCTGCGCCCGATAGTGGCCCAGGCGCTCGTATTCCTGAGCATAGACGGTGAGCCTGGCAACCTGCTCCTCCAGTTGCTGCTGTTGTTGACGCAGGCTGGCAAGCTGGGCCTCGTCACTGGCAATGAGTTGCTCGAAATAGGATTCCAGGCTGGCCAGACCCTTCTGGCGAATATTGAGGCATGGCTCATGAAGCAGAGGACAGAGGCCGCCGCGCGAGCGATTGTATGACTCCCGATAGCCATCGATGTTGCCCTCCAGACGATAGCATCGGGCCGTCAGCTGGGCCTGCTCTTCGCGCAAGGCGGGCAGAGCCGCCACCTCCTCGCGATGGGCTTCGACCGCGGCGATCGTCTCTTCCAGGCTGCGCAGACGCTCCGCGGTTTTGGCGCGCTCCTCTTCCTTCTGACGCAGGGTCTCCAGCTTCTCTTGCAGCTGAAGCTGCTTCTGGCTGCGCTCCGAAAGGCGAGCTTGAAGCCGGGTCAGGAGGGTGATGCGTTCAGGGAGCCGGTCAGCCAGCTCTTGCAGCGGCTCGATCTCGCTCAGCTGCTGCTGCACGTCTTGCAATCGCTTCAGCTGCTGTTCCTGTTGACGGCGCAGGCTGCGCCCCTCTTCCACCAGCTCATCATAGCGCTGAACCTGCTGGCGCAGCTCCTCACGCCGGCGCTCCAGCTCGCGCTGACGGTCCGCCAGGGGTGACAGCTCGATCACACGCTGGCGCGCCTGCTCGATCTCCTTGAGGGCGGCCTCCACATGGGCCTTGTTGGCGCTCAAGCCAGCCTGGCGATGCTGCAGGGCCGCCTGCTGCTGGCGTAGGGTGTTACGCTGGCGCTCGGCCTGGCGCAGTTCCTGCAGGGCGGCCTCCGCCTCCTGATAGGCCAGATAGGCCGCGCGATTGGCCTCGACCTGAGCTTGCGCCTGGCGAGCCAGCGCCAGCTCTTGCTCACACTGACGCAAACGCTGACGAGCGGCCTCGCGCCTTAGCTGGGCCTGCTCAAAGCGATGGCGCAAGTTGAGCAGCTCGTCGCGCTGACGCCGCAAGAGAGCGTAGTGGTTCTCCGCTTCCTCCAACCGGCGCGTGCCACTGGCAATCAGCTCTGTCTGGCGCTGCTCCTCCTGGCGGGCCTGTGCCAGCTCCTGCCTCCACTGATCCAGGTCGCGTGTCTCAAAGCTGAGGCGCTGCATCTCCTGCTGTTGCTGCTGCATCTGATCCTTATAGTAATTCTGGACCTCGCGCAGATAGTCGGAGGCCAGGCGATAGTCTTCGATCTGCAGCAGCTCATCGAAGGTCTTCTTGCGCTTGGCCGGCGTCTCCAGAAAGACCGCTGTGAAGGTTCCCTGGGGCACGCCGAGGGCGTCCTGAAAGAGGGTTGGCAGGGGGCGCTCGCGCTCAATTCCGAACAGCTCATGTAGCTTATCGAGCACGTCGGTGCGTTGCTCCAGGCGATAGTCGGCCTCGCAATCGTAGAGCTGCCAATAGGCGCCGGCGCCACAGCGGCGTTCGACAATATAGCGTCGTTCGTCGTTGCCCACCAGATGGACGCGGATCAGACCATATTTTTCGCCCTCGCGCACAAACTGGCTATGCTGCTTATACGGCAGGGCATCGAAGAGGGCAAAGCCAATGGCCTCGACCAGCGTCGTCTTACCGGCCCCATTCGCTCCCTGAATAGCCGTCGTCCCGCGTCGGAACTCGACGGCCAGCTGATGATAGCTTTTGATATTTTCCAGCTCAAGACGAGTAATCAACATGCCGCACTAGCCTTCTGCTCTACTCTTCTTCCAGCAAGTCTGCAGCCGTCTTCTCTCCCGCTCTCCCTCTCCTGCCGGCAAGGTGCACCATTCACCTCACCAGAGGACGGCGGGAGAGAGGCGAAGGATGTCCAACGAAGGAGCAAAAACCCTGCTCAGGAACAAGTTTATGATTGTTGTTTCTCCCTTGCGAGGCCGAAAGCGGTAGTTCCCAGGCGCATTATACCATGCCCGCGCCTGAAACACAGCATCGCCTTACCACGTGTCAGGGGAAGGAAGGCGAGAGAAGATGCACCGCGGGCTTCTGCTTCCGACGAGGCAGAAGGTGGCTGCGAACGGACACAACCAGGAAGCGATAGCCCCGCTTCGACCCAGAGAGGAACGGGACAGCATAGACAGAGGAGTCTTTCATGCACAATATTACATCCTTTCCAGATAAGAGCAGACCAAGACCAGGCTACAGCATAGTGTTGAGCCTGCTGGTCCTGGGGACGAGCCTGGTCTTGATCCTCAGCGCCTGTCAGGTGAGCCTGACGCCGGTGCAGCAGGGCAGCCAATTGCCCGTCGGCCAGGTCCTGCAGAAGAGCAGCCAGGCTATGCAGAAGCTGAAGAGCCTGGCCTTTAGTGTCACGGCCAGCGGCACTTTGCAGGGCACCACTCAGACCACAGCCAGCGCTACCAGCAGTACGACGCCAGCGCCAGTCACCGGCACGCCATCAGCCACGGCCAGCGCCACCCCTGTGGTCAGCCTGAGCTTCAATCTGACAGGCAATGGGCAGCAATCGTTAGCCGATGGCCGGCAGGCCCTTAATCTGACGCTCAACCAGAGTACCAGACTGGCGGAGATCACTATCGGCCAGCAGGTCTACCTGCAGAACCCGCGTGGCCAGTGGTATGTCATCGACGCTTCCCGACTGGAGGCAGCCGGAGGCAATCTGCTCGCCGGCTGGAAGCTGGACACCAACGCGCTCCTGGCCCTGGCACTGCACAGCAGCATTACCGATCACGGCGACGAGACCCTTAATGGCCAGAGCCTGCGCCATATCAGCGCCGTCCTCGACAGAGAGGGGCTGCGTCAACTGCTCACGAGCAACACACAGCTCAGTAACTTGCTGGGCAGCCAAAACCTCAACAACCTGATCGACCATACGCGCAGCTTCCAGGCCACACTCGATCTCTGGATCGATGAAACGCAGTTCTACCTGCACCGCGTGCAGCTCAAACTGGCGATGAGCGCCGACACCAGCGGCCTGCAGACGCCCATCGCCGGCGTGGCGACCGCGCTGCTGCCTCCCACCTTGCTGGTGAATCTCAGCACCACAGCCGACCTGAGCCAGTTCAACCAGCCCGTGACCATCAACGCCCCGACGAACGCTATTCCGACCAACGACCCCCGCGCCGTCTTTGAGATGAGCTAAGGGCCAACTGCCCCTTCACTGGACTGGGTGCGGAAGACAAAAACGGTCACGCGCAGCTGACAGGCGGCCCATGAAGAGGCCTCGCTCGCAGGCTGCGCGTGGCTTTGTCTTCTTGTTGCCTCTTTCAGTATAGCCCACAGCGTTACGGCTGCAGCATGGCAAGGCTCGCAGCTCGGGAACCAGATCACCGAATTGCTGCTTCTGATAGGGAAGATTTAACAAGGAAGACGAGAATGCGTCTATCTTCTCCTAGAACAACAGAACACCGTACGAAAGGAGTTTGCCATGCTTATCCGCCGGCTATCGACCAGCTCGCTTCTCGCCGCTCTGCTCGGCCTGACGCTTCTGCTCAGTGCCTGCGGAGGTGCCAGCAGCAGCGGCAGCAATAGCAGCACGATCACAGCTGGACAGGTTTTGCAGAAAGCTATTGCAAGCATGCAGAAGTTGAAGACAGTGCATATGGACTTTTCTGTAACGGAAAACCTCCAGATGCAGAGCCAGGGAACGGCCACGCCAACCAGCCAGAGTAGCGCCCTGCCCAGTAACCTGGCCCTGTCACTGCAAGGCAGTGGCGATGAGATCTTTCCAGATCAGACCTCGTCTCAGATGAAGCTAAGCATACCCGGCGTCGGCACGAACCTGCAGTTGAACGAGATCGTTAAAGATGGGAAGGTCTACATCCAGAACAAGCAGGGCCAGTGGTATGTTCTGGACCAAAGCAGCCTGACCGGCACGAGCAGCTTTCTGGAAGCGGCCAACAGCGATCAGTACAGCCGTCTGCTCACACTCGCGCAGAAAGCTCAGCTGACCGACCACGGAGACCAGAGCCTCCACGGCCAGAGCTTGCGGCACATCAGCGTTACCTTCGGCAAGGATGCCCTCAAAGACCTGCTCAACTCCTTCGAACAGCTGCCCAGCAGCCTCAGCCAGAGCAACCTGCAGCAGATCGAGCAGGCCACGACCTTGCAACAGGCGGGGCTGGAACTCTGGATCGATGAACAGAACTTCTACGTCCACGAACTGGGGATCACGCTGAAGATGGACCTCGACCTGAACAAGCTGTTGCAGACCACCCCGACCACCAGCGGCTCCAGCCTCAGCGGCGTTTTCTCGACCCAGACCGCTGCCACCGTGGACTACAGCAAGTTCAACCAGCCCGTCACCATTAACGCGCCAGCCAACGCCACGCCCACCGACAATCCCTTGACCATCTTCCAGCAGTAGCAACAGCCAGACCAGCGAGCCAGCCCTTCTTGAAAAGAACGAGGGCAGACCTGGCATCAACCAGGTTTGCCCTCGCGCTATCTCACCCAGCCGTCGCTTCCGCGCCTGGTGTCCTCGCCATCCCTCTTTGCTGCCGCAGCATGGAGGGAGAGAGTGAGGCCCTGACTGACGCGGTTACTCGCGACCTGGACGCTCCAGCTCAGTCTGATCGGCATATTGCGGCGCATAGGCCCGCATCCGCTGCCGCTGCTCGCGAATCAGCTCGGCCCGCTGGCGCAGCGCTCGCGCCGCCCGCGCGGCATCAAAGCTGACCAGGCGGCTTAGCTCAGGATCGTTCGCCACCGTCTCAAAGCGCGCTGCAATCGAGGCAATCGTCTCAGGATCGGTAATGCGCCCCTCACGGACCGCATTATAGGTGTTGGCCAGGATCTCCTCTTTCAACGTCTTGGGAGAGAGCGATGCCGCAGCAGCATGGCCCGACTCAGAGGCTTTTCCCAGGCCGGGGCTGGGATCAGCCGGGTGAGCCGCAGCTGCCAGGCCGGCACCAGCGTCGGCCCCGGCCCTGGATGAGCCCGAGCCGTCCAGCCTTTCAGCTCCGCCGGCCTTCACTGTCTCCATCGCGTCTGTATCGGGCGGCAGCGAGCCGCGCGGCGTTACCGCTACATCATGAATATGCACCCAGTGGATCTGCACCCCCCAGATCGCCACCTGATCCTGCATACGCTCAGCCAGCTCGCTGTTGATCACCTCCCAGCTGCTAGCTCCCTCCTCGTAAGGCGAGGCCCCGTAGACCGGCGAGCGACGCGCCAGGAAATAACCCACACTGAAGGTCGAAACCACCGCCTGGATCGTCGTCAGCAAGAGCTGCTGGAGACTGGCTTCCCAATCATTAACCTCGGTCACCGCCAGATAGGCATCTTCTGGCAGCAGCTGGTAGCAGATCGTTGCCGAGAGATAGACATCCTCATCGGGGGTCAGATGCACCACCTGGGGCGGACAGGTCCATTGCGTGCGCCGCGTGTTCAGGCGCTGAGCCACCCGCTCCCAGGGTAGGAGTACATTCGGCCCCGGGAAGAGTGTGCGCCGATACTGTCCAAAAGCGAACACCAGATCGACATAACCCTCGGGGACAGGATGGAGCAGATAGCGCAGCAGGAGGACCGCGCCCGCGACCATCAGCACCAAGAGGATCAGACTGACCAACGGACCGAAGAGCGCAAAGGAGCCAGCGACAACGAATAACCCTACACCGCAAGCCAATGCCAGCGACCATAGTACCGCATTATCGGCGGCATAATACAACATGACGCCATGCAGAATCGCAATCGCCAGCAAGATCAGCGCCGCCGGTAACAGGCCCGCATGCGACAGGTAAGCTTTCCCATGCAGAGCCGCTGGCACCAGGAGCAAGAAAGTCACAGAGCCAAATAACAGCGGAAGGAACAGTGGGGAAAACTGCTTGAGTACTAGCCACAGCGTTTCAATGCGCGAGGAAGGATAGCCATCATCGGCTAGCCCTTCGGTGTCTGCCTCTGTCTCAGGCAGAGCGGAAACGGATGTTGAGGCATCAGGGGCAAGTGGACCCTGGCGGGCGGCGGAAGCCGCCTGCGGTTCCTGGGCCGGGGCTGTCCAAACGGCGCTTGCCACGGGATCATCAGCCTGGCCCGGGTCCATCCATTGTGAAGACATAGACGCGCCTCCCTCTCTCAGCACCTGAAGAAGTTAATCCGCCCGTTGCTGATTGGTAGTTGTATTGCTGGTGCTGCAGCCCGACCTGCACCCACCCTGGGAGCCGCAGCGCGGACAAGGGCCAGCGCCCGAGCTACCACAGCTACAGCCGGCACGAGCGCTGGAAGCCGCAGGCTCCTCCTGACGGTGGGGATTCAGTCGGCAGGTCTGGCAACAACCGCCACCTACGGATGAGGCACGCCCTGAACCTGGGCCGGGGTCTGGCTCTTGCTGCTGGGGAACAGGAATCTGGATCGTTGCCCCGCTCTCCAGCATGACCTCGACCGTTTCCTTGGGCACATTGATCGAAACCACCTTGCCGGGTCCGCTGGGCGTCTCCAGGATTGTCCCGATCTGCGGCATACGCTTCTTGGCCTGAATATAGTTCTCATTCTCGTAGGACAGGCAACAGAGCAAACGGCCACAGACTCCCGAAATCTTGGCCGGATTAAGGGGCAGCCCCTGCTCCTTGGCCATCTTGATCGAGATGATGCCGAAATCACTGATCCAGGAGCTGCAGCAGAGCGTCTTGCCGCAGGGACCAACGCCGCCCTGAAGCTTGGCCTGATCGCGCGCACCGATCTGACGCAGTTCGATGCGCGTGCGAAAGGTAGCTGCCAGATCGCGTACCAGGGCACGAAAGTCGACGCGCTCATCCGAGGTAAAATAGAACGTCAAACGGCTCCCATCAAAAGTATACTCCGCCTCCACCAATTTCATAGGAAGCTTGTGCTGAGCGATACGCTGCGCACAGCGGACCAGCGCCTCCTTCTCCTTACTCTTGTAGGAGAGCATCATGCGCAGCTCTTCCTCGGTTGCCAGGCGGAGCACAGGTTTCAGGGGGTCGCTCAGCTCGCTTTCTGCCACCTTTTTTGCGGGGATCACTACGCGGCCCGCCTCCACCCCACGCACCGTCTCGACGATCACATATTGGCCTGTGCGATAGGTTTGTCCCTGGGGATCGAAATAATAAATGCGCCCGGCGGGACGGAACCGGATACCGACAACCGTCACAACGTTCTCAGTAGCAGAAACTGTCGGCTGCATCGCTCCCGTCTGATGCCCTTCTTCTCTTTCCTTTATCTCGGCTGCTTCTGCTTCTCTCCCTCTCGCTCTCGCCTTGCCGACGCGCCTCGCCCGGCGCCCTGGCCCCGGAGAGAGGTGGCGGACGGGACAAACAGCTGGCTCTCCCTAAACCGACGCGACCTCACGGGACGCGCAACGAGGACAACCCAGAGGGAAAGGGGACGGCGGCAATGCCGCCCCCAACTAGAGCCTTCTCTGTTCGCTCTGCTCTCGTACTTCTTCCACCAGCTCGCTCGCTTGCCGCTCCCTACAGGCAGCGCAAAGCCAGCCCGAGTGGCGCCAGCTTGCAGATCAGCCCAGCCAGCAAGCGGCTCGACCGGTAG
Source organism: Thermogemmatispora sp. (assembly GCF_019683635.1). Classification (GTDB taxonomy): domain Bacteria; phylum Chloroflexota; class Ktedonobacteria; order Ktedonobacterales; family Ktedonobacteraceae; genus Thermogemmatispora. The sequence continues at coordinate 19,911 of NZ_JADGIA010000029.1, forward strand.
ACCAGGCTACATCTCGTTGATTTCGTTCGTCAGCAGGATGGCCTCCGCCACCTCGCGCATCGACTTGCGATTGTTCATGCTGGCCTTCTGGATCTTACGGAAAGCCTCCGGCTCAGACAGGCCATAGCGCTGCATCAGCAGCCCCTTGGCCCGCTCCACCACCTTGCGCGTCTCCAGCTGCTCGCTCAGCTCCTTCGCCTTCCCCTCCATCGCGCGGAACTCGTTGTAGCGGGCGAGTGCCACCTCGATGGCCGGGGCCACCTCGCTCTCGCGCAGTGGCTTCACGATATAATTCACGACACCAGCCTGCTTCGCACGCTCGACCAGCGGTTGATCGCCAAAGGCGGTCAGCAGCAGCACCGGCGCGATGCGTTCCTGCGTCAGAATCTCGGCGGCAGCGATGCCGTCCATATCGGGCATGCGAATATCCATGATCACCAGGTCCGGGCGCAATTCGCGAGCCAGGTTCACAGCGCTCTGCCCGTCACCGGCCTCACCAATGACCAGGTAGCCCTGCTTGGTGAGGACATCTTTCAGGTCCATGCGTTGAATGGGTTCATCATCGGCAATGATCACACGTGTTGGCATGCTCGTATCCTGTCGGTATGACTTCAAACAAACCAGACTTGCAACTTCTCAAACGACATAATTCGACCTGGCCGCTAGCACAGACGCAATGACCGTCTCCCGGTCTTTGCCCCGTGCTCTCTGGCTTGTAACAAAGAGTATACCACAGGTGTTTGATAAGAGTCGAGATAGAGTTTTCTGCCAGTTCTTTGCACTCCCAGTCTTGCCGCGAACCTCTCCCCACTCGCTCACCCGGCTCTGTCCCCCCCTGCCACGCCGGCTCATGCCTCATAAAAAAAGGGCGCCTCATCGCACCCCTATGCTCTGCAGCTCCTGCCACAGGCCGCCGTTCGAGGCGGGCGGTCTTGCTCCTTCTTCTCCCCTCCTTGCCTGCGCTGGCGGCGTCGCCATCGGAGGTGGAGGCTGCCGGGTACCCGGCAGCTCGCACTGGCTGTCAGGCCACCTGCGATAGCCTGTCGGCGTCCTGCATGATCTGGACCATCAGACGCGCTTCATAGACGATCGTGCGCAGCTCAGCCGGCGTGATGGACTGGCGACCGTCGCAGAGGGCGCTGTTCGGATCGGGATGGACCTCCAGGATCAGGCCCTCGGCGCCCGCGGCGATGCCCGCACGGGCCATCGTGGGCACCAGTTCGCGCCGCCCGGTGGCATGGCTGGGATCGACGATCACTGGCAGGTGAGTTAGCTCGTGTAGCAGCGGGACACAGGCGAGGTCGAGCAGGTTGCGGGTCTGCGGGTCAAAGCTACGCACGCCGCGCTCGCAGAGGATGACGTTGGGATTGCCAGCAGCGACAATGTATTCGGCGGCTAGCAGCCATTCATCAATGGTGGCGGAGAGGCCACGCTTGAGCATCACTGCTTTTCCTCGCCCCCGTCGGCCCACGGCCTGCAACAAGGGGAAGTTCTGCATGTTGCGGGCCCCGATCTGCAGGATGTCGGCATAGTCCGCCACGACCTCCACCATCTCCGGCTCCATGACCTCAGTAATCACTGGCAAGCCTGTCTCCTGACGGGCTTCGGCCAGCAGACGCAAGCCCTCGATGCCGAGCCCCTGGAACTGATAGGGCGAGGTACGCGGTTTGAAGGCCCCGCCGCGCAGAACCGTCGCGCCGGCTTCCTTGACGGCCCGCGCCGTCTCCAGGAGCTGCTCGCGGCTCTCGACGGCGCAGGGCCCGGCCATGATGACCGGCATGGCCTGCTCCCCACCGATAATGACGGGATCACAGTGGCGGGCATCTCCTACGACGATGCGGCTGGGGCTGGCTTTGAAGTGACGGCTGACGAGCTGGTAGGGAGTGGTGGGGGTAAGGATCTGGGCGACAGCGGGTTGGTGGCGGATGGCATCCAGGGCCTGGGTATCGAGGGCAGCCTGATCGATAGCAATGACCTCGCTCTCCCCGATACAGGTGGTGGCAACAGGTCGCCGATGACCGGCTACCCGCTCTACAAGCGCCAATAAGGCGGCGCGTTCATCCTGGTTGGCCTGTGCATCAATGACGATGATCATACAGCTGTCCGTTCCTTTCTCCTGAACTCCTGACTGCATGCTCCCAGACAGGGCAAGATTCCAGGGAAATAAAAAAGCAGAGGTTTTTCGCCTCTGCTTACTCCAGCATGCTGGGGATCTGCACGGATTAGGTGGTTCTGCTCAGCTCAGCCTGAAGCGGCCCACCAGCATGCTGGAGGGCTAAAGTAAAAGTAATAATAAAAAGCACAGGCAACCATAGCGCGCTGGCTCTGCCAGAAGCGCGCCTCTGCAGACTGCTGAAGTTGCAGTTGTGGTTGCCAGGGCTTGCTGAGCATCAGATCGTCTATCCTTCTTCTGCTTCTTGCTTTGCTGCCACGCCGCGCGCCTGACGACGCGCTCACGTGCCGTGCAGAGCTTGCGTTTGTGGCGCACTCGCGCGCCACTTCCTGAGAATCAGGCTGAGGGCGGATTTCCGCCGCCACTCGAATAGTCTTCTGTAGGAGAAGTATAGGCACAATTAGCCCGGCTGTCAAGGCCAGTGCCCAAAGGTCCGACCAGGCCAGAGGCCAACGATCCTCAGCCACGACGAACGCGGTCAGGGCTAGCGCTTGCGCGCACGCCGGCGCAGGTAACGTCGCAGATCACGATAGTCTTCGTAGAGATGATCGTGCTCGCCTTTGCTGGTCTCTTTCCCCTTTGCTCCAGCAGCGGCCTTGCTTCGACTGCTGCTCCCCTGGGAGGCACTCCTGCGGCTTGCCTCTGCTGTCCGGCCAAAGGAAGGCAACAGGTCGAACTGGTTCAAAACAATCAGCAGGGCAACGAGCAAGACCAGATAGATTACAAGAGCATGAGTAATGACTACCGGGAAGCTGCCGATTGAGAATTGGAGCAGTACCTGGTTTAGATGTAAGGCCGGCGTGATATAAGCCAGCGGTATCTGCAGCAGGGTAGCAGCAAAGATATAGATGAAAAGACCCAGAAAGTGGCGTGATTTCAGGAGCGGGCGATTTGTCTGAGCAGTCGTGTTGCTTGCTGACTGCCCGCCGCTTCTGGCCGCGGCACCGCGGGCGGCAGTGGCCGTCTCCGACGGAGCCTGCGTTTTTGACATATTCCGAACGACCTTCTGCTGCTGCCCCTTGGTCGCTGCCTCACCAGCCTTCTTGCTGGCACGCTCTGCGCCGCCAGAGTCGCCTTCGGGGCGCTGTCCCTGGCGCAGACGCAAAGCTCGCCAGAGGCGCATTTTGCCCGCATCAGTCGGCGATTGCTGGTGCTCCGATTGCCCCTGCTCACTGGCGGTTTGCGAGACCGAGGCGAAAAAGCCGGGCTGGCGTCGGGCACTGCTCGCGCTAGCTGCGCCTCCCGCTCTGGAGGCGGCAGAGGAAGAAGAAGAAGTCTGCTCCTCTGCCCGGGCTGGTGTCTGCTGCGTCTGCTGAGTCTCTCCCTCGGCTGGCTGGTCGGACTGCCGGTCAGCGGCGGTAGTGGAGCTGCTGGAGATCACCAGCAGCGGGCGCTGCCGCCGGGGATTAGTCGGGCGCTGGTCGGCATCACGGGTCATGAGGGACCTCCCGCAAGGTGTTTCCGCAAGGTCGCATCATCGCTCTGTGGAATCTGTTCACTGCGCTGCCCACCCATCTCATTCTCGCTGGCGGCCTGCTGGACAGCAGGCTGCTCGTGAAGAGCATAGTCGGCAGCATTGGCCGCGCCAGCCAGCTCCTGGAGAGCACTGGCTGAGCTGGGCGCACTGGCCGGATAGGCCAGGGAAGGCTGTAGGAATAGTTGAGCTGGGGGAACGGCTCCAGCAGGCTGGAACTGAGGCTGCGGCTGGGGCTGCGGCGCAAGCGCGGGGGCCAGAGCTTCCAGGGCCGCCAAACCGGCACGCGCAATTTCGTCATCACGCCCCGGCGCATTGCCCCCACTGATCCCTATTCCTCCAATGGTGGCACCTCCAAGACGAATCGGCCAGCCACCGGCTGCCATGATAAAGCGTCCCTGAGTCATCGCCGCCAGGCTGGATGCAAAACCCGGAATGGCCGCCCCCCACTGGGCAACAGCGTCTGTCGGCTGATTGAACATCACTGCCGTGGTAGCTTTGGCTATGCTGATGTTGGCTGTGGCCCAGCCATACGGTGCCATCATGCGCTCAAACAAGACTAAATGTCCGCCAGCATCGACGATCGCTATGCTGACAGGACTGCGTAATTCTCTGGCGCGCTGCTTGCACGCTTCCGCAATTCGGCGCGCAATCTCAACTGTCATGCTCACGCGGTTCGCTCCTCCTTGACACCAGCAGGCCGGCTCTCTTCGCTCGCCAGCAGCCTCCGTCCGCTTCCAGTATATCCTCTGGTGCCTATTCTGCTGCTTTAGCCGGGACCATCCCCAGTCTCCATTGCATTGCGCTCATTGTACCGCACTCGTTTAGACGGTGCAATAGATAGAAATTTACAGCTCCTTTGACGCGCCATCTGCCCGCCTCCGGCTCCGCCATCCTGCTCAGCACGCCGCACTCCGTCTGGATCATACTTACTATAATAAAGTAAGTCTGTCTCGTACGCTCGCTAATGTTAAGGAGGTAGCTACTGATATGCGTTTGGGTCTCCAGGTACCAAACTTTACCTGGCCTACAGAACAGGGCGCTCTCGGCGATACTTTTGCCCTCATTGCCGAACGAGCTGAGCGAGCTGGCCTCTACAGCCTCTGGGTTATGGATCATTTCTTCCAGATTCCGGTGGTGGGGCCAGCCGAGCATGAGATGCTGGAGGGCTGGTCGGCCCTGGCTTTCGCCGCCGGTCGGACGAATCGCATCCGCCTGGGGACGCTGGTCACCGGAGTGACCTACCGCCATCCCGGCCTCCTGGTGAAGACGGCCACCACCCTTGACGTGCTCTCGCATGGGCGCAGCTATTTCGGGATTGGCGCCGCCTGGTACGAGGAGGAGCATCGCGGCCTGGGGGTGCCTTTCCCGCCCCTGGCCGAGCGCTTCGAGCGTCTGGAGGAGACGCTGCAGATCGCGCTACAGATGTGGGCTGGCGATGAGCGTCCATTTCGGGGGAAGCACTACCAGCTCGAACGTCCCTTGAACTCGCCGCGTCCCGTCCAACAGCCTCATCCGCCAATCCTGATCGGTGGTGGCGGTGAGCGCAAGACACTGCGCCTGGTGGCTCGCTACGCCGATGCCTGCAACCTGTTCGCCTATGGCGGCAGGGAGCAGCTGCAGCATAAGCTGGAGGTGCTGCGCGAGCACTGCGAGGCCATTGGTCGCCCTTATGAGCAGATCGAGAAGACGACCCTGAGCAGTCTGCGCCTGTCCCGCGATGGCCGTCATGGTACGCTCTCGCCCGCCGCTGCCGTGGACTTCTTCGGCGGATTGGCCGAGCTGGGCATCGATCAAGCAATCTTTAACCTGCCCAATGTTCATGAGCTGGAGCCGTTTGAGCTGCTGGCAACCGAGATTGTGCCCCAGGTAGAGAAAATTGCGGTGGCCGGTCGCTGACGACGGCCACCTTCCTGCCCAGGTCACGACCTGGGCAGATGGGTCCGTCGCCGGCGCTGAGCGAATAGAAGAGGCCACAAACGGCGAGGGGAGAGAGGAAGCGCTCTATGAGCAAACGTGCTGTGCTGACAGAAGAGGAGCGACGCTTTGTGCTTGGGCAGCGAGTGGCGCGCCTGGCCACAGCAGATGCGGCAGGCCATCCCCATCTCGTGCCGGTCTGCTACGCCTTTGATGGCCGGTGTTTCTACACGCCGCTCGATGAGAAACCGAAGCGGGTGGCAGCCACGCAGCTGCGTCGAGTGCGCAATATCGAGGCGCGGCCCGAGGCGGCCTTGCTGATCGATCACTATGAGGATGACTGGTCGCGCCTTGGTTATGTGCTGGTCGAGGGGGAGGCTCAGCTGTTGCAGCCAGGCGATGAGCGGCAGCAGCAGGCCGTGGCGCTGCTACGCGCGCGCTATCCCCAGTATCAGCGGATGGCCCTGGAGCAGTTGCCGGTGATTATGCTGACGCCGCGTGCGGTGACCTCCTGGGGACCAGGGCTAGCCCCGGCTCGCAGCTCTACCGAGACGGAGCAGTCCTGAGCAGGGACAGGCAGGTGGCGATCAGGGTCAGCGGGTCGAGCGCTCGGCACGGGCGACCGGCAGGGTGAAAAAGAAGGTGCTACCCTGGCCGACCGTGCTCTCGGCAAAGATGCGTCCGCCGTGAGCCTCGACGATGTGACGGGCAATGGCCAGGCCCAGACCGCTACCACCACCGCCTGCGCCAAGATAGTCGAACTTGGAACGCGAGCGATCGACCTTGTAGAAGCGCTCAAAGATACGTGGCAGGTCCTCGGGCCGAATGCCAACCCCCGTATCGCGCACAAAGAAGCGCTGGCTACAGCCATCTGGCTCGGCAAAGGTCCCCACGACGACCTCGCCGCCCGAGGGCGTGAATTTGATGGCGTTGTGAATGAGATTGACAAGCACGCGCCCGATCTGCTTGCTGTCGGCAGCCACCAGAACCTGCCCGTCGCGAATCTCTGTCCTCAGCCTGACACGATGGCGCTGGGCTTGAGGTAACAGACGCGCCATACCCTCGCGCACCAGCTGCTGTGCTTCAACCGGCTCGATGACCATCGGTAGCTGGCCCGATTCGATGCGCGATAACTCCAGCAGCTCGGAGACGAGCGAGGTGAGATACTGGACCTCTTTTTCGATGCGTTCGACAAAGACCTGCGCCTGCTCCGGGTCGGTCTCGATGGTATCTTCCAGAGTCTCAGCCAGCAGCCGCACCGAGGCGAGCGGGGTGCGCAGCTCGTGCGAGATGTTAGCCACGAAGTCGCGGCGGACGCGCTCCAGGCGCCGCAGCTCGGTAAGGTCCTCGATAGCCACGGCAAAGTAGTGGTACTCACGCAGCCTCTCCTGACCCGCTGGAGGCTTGTGATGCTCCAAGGGCGTGACCGAGACTTTCCAGCAGGGTCCAGAGGGGCCTTCGTTGAATTCAGCGCTCTGGGGCCGCTGACTGGCTATGCTCTCTCGCACCAGCTGGATCATGGCGGCGCTGGTGATGAGCTGATCAAGCTTGACCTTCTGCAGCGACCCCGTTACTCCAAAGAGGCTGCAGACATGGCGGTTGTAATAGCGGATGGTCAGGGCGCGATCGATGACGAGTACCGGCCAGGGTGCAGCCTCCAGCAGCTGCAGGAAGAAGTGACGATAGTTGATGCCTGTTGCCTTCTCGGCTGTCGTGTGCTCTGTCAAGGCTCTTTCCTCGCTTCGCAGCATCACCAAACCAATCAACCACCAGGGTTGGTTAGCTATGGGCCTCGTCGGCCATGCCGTCTGCTCACCCGTCTGCCCCCTGGCGCTCTGGCCCGCCTTATGCCGAAGGCCGGTCTGCTCCGCCCGCGCTCGCCCCGCTCTCACTCTCAGGGACCGGCTTGGTGGCAACGTGCACGGCAACGATGCCGCCGTTCAGGCGATGAAAACGCACCTCGCTCCAACCCACCTCTTCCATAATGGTCTTAAGGGTCGGCGCGTCAGGAAAGTGCGTCAACGAGCGTGGCAGATAGCGATACTCTTCGGCAGCTTTGCCGATGATGGCGCCAAAGAGGGGCGCGATGCGGTAAAAGTATAAGTGAAAGAGTGAGCCGAGCAGCTTACCAGGCGGATGGCTGATCTCCAGACAGACCATGCGCCCGCCAGGTCGCACGACGCGCAGCATCTCACGCAGGGCCTGGCGTAGATCGGTGACGTTACGCATCATGAAGGCGGAGCAGCAGCCATCGACGCTGTTGTCCGGCAGATCGATGTGCTCGGCATCGCCCACACGCAGCTCGATGCGATCCTGCAATCCCAGGCGCACCAGCTTGCGCCGCCCCAGATCGAGCATTTCGGGCGTGATGTCCATACCGATCATGCGCGCCCCTGGCCCGGCCTGGCGGATGACGGCAATGGCCAGATCCGCTGTGCCTGCCCCCAGGTCCAGCCCGATCTCGCCTGGCCCCAACGCCAGGCAGCGAGCGGCAAAGGCTCGCCAGCGGCGGTCGAGGCCCAGGCTCATAAGGCGATTGAGGAGATCGTAGACGCGCGCGATGCGCGCAAAGAGACGCTGGACATAGGAGCGTTTTCCTCCAGCGCGCCTAAAGGACTCTTCCAGAACGCTATCCCCCATCACAGGTTTTTCCATGCCTTCCTCATCTCCAATCCAGGGCGGCAGCAGCTACCCCGTCTTCCTTCGCTCCGACTTCGACTTAGAGACCAAGCGGGCGCAGCAAAGCTGCGGCGGTGATCCCCAGAGCCAGCAGCAGGCCAAACTGCAGGTGCAAAGCGGCGGTGCGCTTGAAACCAACAATAAAGGCGGCGCGTTCGCGGGCGCCGAGCACGGAGCGTACATTGATAAAAGCCAGCGGGAAACTGATCCAGACGATCAGGGTGTGCAGCGGCAGCAGGCCGACCAGAGCGAAGAGGCTCACAGCCAGATAGCTGCCAACTACGAGCACGGCATGATAGCGGCGAGCGAAGGTCTGACCCAGACGTACAGGCAGGGTCAGCTTGCGCACGGCCCGATCCTCTTCGTAATCGCGAATGTTGTTCATATTGAGAATGGCCGTGACCAGAAAGCCCACCGGCACGCTCGCGGCAAAGGCCGCCCACGACCAGCGCGGGATTTGCACGTAGTAGGCGCCCCAAGTCATCAGAAAGCCCATTGCGATGTAGACAAGCGGATCACCCAGGCCACGCGCTGCCAGCTGAAACGGTCTGGCACTGTAAAAATAGGCGATAACCATTCCAATGAGGCCAAAGAGCAAGATAGCCGGTCCGCAGAGCACAACAAGCACCAGACCGAGCAAGGCAGCCAGCACAAAACAGGCAACGCCGCCGCCCAAGACCTGGCCCGCCGTCATCTCGCCGCGAAAGATGACGGTGCTGGCACCGAGCGATTGCGGGCTATCGAGGCCATAGCGATAGTCGAAATATTCGTTAAAGTAGTTAGTGCCGATCTGCAGGAAAAGACCCGCGAGCAGAGCCAGCACGAAAGGCCCGGGGCGAAAGGTGCCCTCATAAGCGGCCACCGCTGTACCAACCAGCAGCGGACTCACGGTAGCCGTCAGCGAAAAAGGGCGAGCGTTCTTAACCCAGATCTTCCAGTCTTTCCAGGAGGCTGGCACGTCGTGTTTCCCCCTTGTATGGCTCTCTGCCTGGTTGCCTCCGTCCCTCCTGGTCCTCCTCTCTCGCTGACTCTCCTCTGTTCCAACCCAGGCGGAGAAAGCAGAGAGGTAGCGTAGTAACCAGGTCAGCGCATGGCAGGGCAGCCGGACCCGCAGGCGCCTGACGGAGCAAGGCAGAGGCAGGCTACTTTCTTCACCTCATCCTCATAATTAAGGATAGTGCGCCAGCAGGAAAACGTCAAACAGTTTTCGGCCAGACAGAAGCGGGACAGAGCAAGGAAGAACAGGCCGGCGGCGTTTCCGGCCCTGACCGACCAGGCCAGCACCACCGCGGGGGCGGGCCTTCCTTCTGTTATGCCCGGCCAGGGCGAGAGGAGGGGGAGAGCAGAGGGGCATAAGCAGGTTCGAGCCAGCAGCGGAGACAAAGAGCGGCGGCAATTGTGGTCGCGGGGAAGCTGTCACCAGCATGACCCCGCGACCCCTTAAGCACTCAGGCGCGTCTCTTCGGCGGCAAGCTGGCGTTCGACCTCCTGGCGATAGGCATCTTTGAGGCGCTGCACCTGGTCGGAGGACCAGCCGTGCTCGCGTGCCATCAGCGAGGCGACCGTCTCCAGGGCCTGCAGGCCACGCTGTCGGTCCTCCAGGATCAGCGAGGTGCGGCGGGCCAGCACATCGGCAGGCGTCATAGCCATCTCGTAGCGGCAGGCGTAGACAACCTCGGCGCGGATATAGGGCAGATCAGCTACGAGGCGCTGGGCCAGTGCCGGCTCGTCGGCCACCAGTTCCAGAATCTTGCGTGTCTCGGTGCCATAGCTCTGCAACAGGTGAGCGATAATATCGTTCGCCAGGCCAGCGGCAGCCGCCTGCCGTTCAAGCTCAGGTCGCGCCAGAGACCAGTCCTCGCTGCCGGCCAGGCGCAGATGCAGCGTTGGATGGCGGAGCTGGCGCCCATCGCGCTCGTCAAGGCGATCCACGGTATCCTGAGCCATACGACGATAGGTCGTCAGCTTGCCGCCCACAATCGTCACCAGACCAGCCTCGTTCTCCAGCACGGCATGCGTCCGCGAGAGGCGCGCCGTGTCGCTGCCGCCCTGCTCACGCGGCTTGAAGAGCGGACGATAGCCGGCATAGCTGCTGATGATCTGCTCTTGCGTCAAGCGGAGCGATAGGTAGCGGTTGAGATGCTTCAGCAGGTAGGAGATATCAGAGGTATCTGGCAAGGGATGATCGAGGTCGCCAGAGCCAGTATCTGTAGTACCGACGATAACGCGCGACTGCCAGGGGACAACGAAGAGAATACGGCGATCTTCAGTCTCGGGCAACACGATGGCGGCCTCGCCCACATGCAGATCCTCGCGCGAAAAGATCAGGTGGACGCCCTTGCTTGGCTCGATGCTGACCTTCGGCCTCAGCCCACAGAGGGCCTCGACGCGTTCGGCGAAGACACCCGTGGCGTTGACCACATGGCGCGCCTGAACCGTGATCTCGTCCCCATCCACTGCATCGCGCACACACGCCCCACAGACGCGCCCCTGCTCAAGCTGGAGGCCCACCACCTCACAGTAGTTGGCAATGACAGCGCCATAGCGGGCGGCGGTGCGAATGAGGGTCATGGTCAGACGGGCATCATTGGTCTGGGCATCGTAGTACAAGAAACCACCTTTGAGACTGGTGCTCACCAGGTCAGGGGCATAGCCCAGCACCTCCTGGCGGCTCAAGCGCCGATGACGCGCGATACCGTAGCGACCCGCCATCAGATCGTAGAGCGTCAGGCCGACGTCGAGCACAGCGCTCAAACCTACCCCTCCAGGTGTGGTGAAGGGAATACCTACCGGATGGCGGTCTCCGCGATAGAGCGGCAGCACAAAGGCCAGCGGCTGCACCAGAAAGGGGGCATTGTGTAGCAGCAGGCCACGCTCAACCAGGCTTTCGTGCACCAGCGGGAAATCAAAATTGGGCAGATAGCGTATTCCGCCGTGAACCAGTTTGGTCGATTTGCTGCTGGTGCCGCCGGCAAAGTCGGCCTTCTCGACCAGGGCAACGCGGTAGCCGCGCACTGCCGCCTCCAGAGCGACACCGGCACCGGTCACTCCGCCCCCAATGACCAGAACGTCGAAACGCTCCTGCTGCAATGCGCTGAGGTTTTGACGGCGTGTGGTTGCTGATAGCAATTGCATGGCTCCCATCTGTAGAGATCTGGCCAGCGCCGGCCTGGGGCCGAGCCACGTCCGCTGCTGGCGGCGCTTGCTCAGATGGCCACCACGCCACCTGAACAGGATCAGCCCCCAGCGCCAGCCAGCGTACGCACATTGCCCCACCAGCCCGCTTGCAAGCGAGCCAGTGGGGGCCGTCAAAGATGGACCGACCGACTTCAGGCGACTCCACTCTGCGCCATTTCCGCCGTCGCCTTCGCTGCCATGAGCCAGGCACGCTGCCCTGAGTAAGGCCCCTTCGGCTCACCCACCACCATAGAGAGACCTCTGTCTTCTTCATCCAGCAGGCAAGCGAGCCGCTCGCTCAGCCGACCAGCGGCTGGCAGGGTCTTCAGGATGTAGAGTAGACTGCTCATCATGATGCCATTCCCGGCTTACCTGGTGGGCCAGGCCACGCCAGCCCTACCCCGCCTTGCCGGAACACCCTTCGATCGCGGACGCCGCGCAGCTCTCCTCTCTGGCCGGTATATGCCGGCGGAGCGGAGTGGAACAAGCGCACTTCCCCAATGGCTCCGGCGACGGCAGCGAGCACCCTTCAACGCTGAGTCGATCCGATCGATCCGATCTCTGTCTAGGGTCAGGTATCCAGCCAGCAGGTGGCGCAAGCGAATCAGCGAGCGAGGAGGAAGAGATGGGCCGAGCAAGCGTCTATCTCGCTCGACCAACCCACCTCAGTGCGTTTCTGCCGATGAGCTACAGGCGCTGAGCACGGGCAACCATTGATCGAGGCGAGTCACTGCCACCGCCCGGACCCCGCTGGCCAGTACGGCGCGCAACTGATTCGCCCCATAGAGCAAGCCCGATGCCATATACGGCAGATCAAGGGTTGGTCTGAGTGCAGGCATAATGTAAGGCACCACATGCGCCGGAGTGAAGTCCAGCATATCCACCACGCCACGGTCCACCGACTCCAGGGCCATCTCCAGCCCAGTCGAATCGACGGCGAAGATACGCTGGATGGCCTCCAGCCCCAGCTCATGAGCCAGCACCATCACTCTGGGGTGACTGGAAATGACGCCCCGGATGTGAAAGTGAGTCGCAAGGTGGCGCAGGCCCGCGTAATCGGCATTGACGCCATCAATGTGATCCATATTCACATAGAGGGCATAGCCGTTGCGATGGGCGCGCTCAACCAGTGCCTTGAATTCAAACAGGTTGCAGTGTCTGAGCAGAATAGCCCGCACCGCCGGCGTCTCCAGCGCTTGCACAAAGCGCGGGCGGGTTTCCACAACGGGCACCAGCACGCTGGAGGCCGGTAGGTTGAGCAGTGATACACCGGACTGCATACGCATCACCCATCTCGCACGTGCCTGGGACAAACGCCTGAAAAACAATAAAGTCCTGAGCCTGCCACATCTGTGGCAGCGCCAGGACTTCTCAAGTCTCTGTCCGGACGATATTCGCGATGATCAATCACACCGGGGAGAAGGACCCTCCTCCCCGCTGCGCTGTACCTGCTGGTTAGGACAGCCTTTACAAAAGTAATCATACCTGTCCCAGGTACTTTCTGTCAAGTGGCAGCCGTACCCTGGTAGGCGCCACGCTTTCTTTGCTACAATGAGAGCGAAATGACCAGAGAGGAGTTTCTCAGGCTGGCTCGCGTCCATCCTGTGGCCGCGGCCATTAAGGCAGAGGAGGACTGGTCTCCGGCCCTGGAGAGCCGGGCCAGCCTGCTCTTTGCCCAGCACGGCGATGCCTTCTCACTGGAGCCGCTGGTTGAGCAGGCCCATGCCCGAGGGAAGGGTGTCGTTGCACATCTCGACTTGCTGGCCGGCATCGGCAAGGATCGCGCCGGCCTCGCTTATTTGCGCCAAATCGGCCTTGACGCAGTGATTACCAGCCGTGCCCCACTGGTGGGCGCTGCCAGAGCCGAGGGCCTGCTGACTATCCAGCCCCTGCTGTTGACCGAAGAGTTGGCTCTGGCCAGCTGCATCCGCCAGATCGTGCAGGCTCAGCCCGACTTGATCGAGGTGCTCCCGGGAATCATCTTCCCCGACTTCGCCCGCATCCTGCGCGCGCTCCTCCCCGGCCCCTTCATCGCCGGCGGCTTCATCCGCACTCCCCAGGAGGTGGCCCGCCTGCTGGCAACTGGCTGCGTGCTGATCAGCAGCAGCGCTCGCCAGCTCTGGCAAGCTGCCGCTTAGGCCGGGGCCTCGCTTGAGATGCCAGTAGTGCTCTCGCCCTGGGACCTGTCCGCTTCTTCTCCCTCGTCGAAGTTGCGCTGGACCAGCTCCTCGATAGAACGCACCGCCTCCTCAGCGTCCTCTCCCTCCGCGCGCAAATGAATCGTGCTCCCACAACGCGCTCCTAGCCGGAGCACCCCCACAATGCTCTTGGCATTGACCGTCTGCGCCCCATACTGGAGCAAAATCTGCGACTGAAAGAGGGCCGCAGTTTGCACCAGCAGGCGGGCCGGACGGGCATGCAGACCAACTTTGTTGGTAATGACAAGATTGCGTTCGACAACGGGCATAATCGTCTCTTTCTCCCTTCCTCTCACCTCTGCCCAGTGAGTGCTTTTCTCAGCGCGGCCTGGCATGCCAGGCCGCGCCGCAGCTCTCTCAGAGAAATGCTGCTTTGCTTTTCGTTTGCTCGTGAAACTCTCCAGCAGCAGGCTGGCCGGCCTTCATGTTCTGTTCCCGGTGGACCCATCTTCGGGGGCCGCCTCCTCGGCTGTCTGGCCTTCCGTCGAAGGCAATTTCGGCAGGGTGGTGGCCGCCGCCGCCGCCTCGGCCACGGCCTGCAACGGGCTGCCGATCGAGGCTTCCACAGCGGCCACTACCGCCCCTTCCACTAGTGGAGCGCTACTAATCATCACCGGGCAATCATGATCTTGCTTGAAGAGTTCCAGAGCCATCTCGGCAGCCATGCCAGCACTGCCGAGATCCAGCAAGACCAGGACCCCCTCGGAACTGGCCGCCTGCCGCAGAGCCTGGAGGATTTTGTCAACCGAGGTGCCGAGTCCTCCCTCGGCAGTGCCCCCTGCCGGCGCAATCACAACCTTGCCCTGCGCCATCTGGCCCGCTAGCTCCGCTACGCCCTCGGCCAGACGTGCACTATGCGAGACAATCACTAAGCCAACCGTCATCGGATACTCTCCTCGCCATGAGCAACAGAGGAGGGCCAGCTCTGGGCCGCCTGCCACAGCTCCGAAGCGCCGTCAGCCCAGCCTGACCTGACCTGGCCTGGCCTGGCCGCTGAGCGGGTCGACACTCCCCCCAAGGCCGACTAAGGCCACTCCTCACTCGCCTTGTGCAAGTGAGGCTCTCTCACACTCTCACATACTCCTCGTGTCTTCCC
>NZ_JADGIA010000196.1 GCF_019683635.1 Thermogemmatispora sp.
GTGCCGCCGCCCCCGCGGCCCCCCAGCTCTCCGGGAGGGACGAACCACTGGCTTGATCATCTGCAGGATATCAAGGTCAGTGAGCCAGAGCCACCTGCGCGTTCCAGATCACCACAGGGGCCAGCCTCCCGCCTTCCCGGCGACACGCGTCACCCGCACCCGGGACCGGGGCGAGAAGGTCCACGGCCCCGACCTGCGGAGCGCCCTCTACGTGCGGAGCGGGAGCGAGAACGGGAGTGGACAGGGCCACGTGGCCCCGCCCAGTACTGGGAAGCGGAGCGCCGGGGCCCTCTCTTCCGCGGCGGTTACTCCTCGTTGGGTCAGCGTCCACGTTCTCCCGTGGAAAGCGTTCCGGCACGCGGCCCCCGTCAGACCGGCCCTTTCTCCAAGCCCGCCGGTACTGGCTCTGGCGGCGGCCTCGGCCCCAGCGGGAAAGGGAGCGCTCGACCAGGATCGAGCCAGGCCGCCCACCATCATCACCATCATCGACAGGCAAAGGAGCCCGCAAAAGCAGCGAAGCCTCTCCCACAGTCGGTCAAGCCCAAGCGCGAAAAAACTCCTCCGCCGGCTCCGTTCGTGCCTACTCCAGAACAGGTAGCGCTGGTTGAAACACGCTACAAGGAGCTGGCCCAGCCCGTTGAGTTTGACGGCATCCGAACGCGGATTGCCCACGAGCTGAATATCCCTAAATCGGCAGTGAAGAAGATCATTAAGGCCCTGCGCGAGCGCGAGGGGCTGCCAAGCTGGTGGGAGGTCCAGCCCTATCGAGGGAACAGCGAAGAACTGGCCAAGATCCGGTCCCTGTATGAGCCGTTTCTCCCTGTACCTCCAATCGGCGTCCACCGTACCATCGCGCAGCAGCTTTCGCTCAAGCCCGCTGTGGTTTACCAGGCGATCCGCCTCATCCGCCAGGAGCTGAAGCTGCCGCAGTACAATGATCCTAGCCTGCATACTCAGGAATTGACAACGGGCGGACAGGCCGGGGACAATAAGCAAGCGGTGCCAGCCTTGCCGGCAGGTACTATTATGGTCACCTCGCCCACTCCCGAGGCCGTCTCTCTCCCTCGGGAGAGCGCTGGCTCGGGAAGCGTCGAATCTACACCGCACGTCGCCGAGAGCCAGCCAACCTCGGAGGAGTAATCGGCAAGAGCCGGGCTGGCCCCTGGCTTGCTCTCCCGCCTCCACGGTTGAGCCAGACAGCCCCGGCCGCTCTTGGCTTGAGGAAGGCAACTATGCAAGATTGTCTGTTCTGCAAGATCGCCAACGGCGAGATCCCGAGCAAGATCCTTTATCAGGATGCTGAGGTCGTCGCATTTGCGGACATCAATCCACAGGCACCCCATCACGTGCTGCTGATTCCGCGGCGCCACCTGGCTTCGATGAAGGACCTGACGGAGCAGGATGGGGCGTTACTCGCCCACCTCTTTGTCGTGGCCAACAAGCTCGCTCAGGATTTCGGCCTCTCCGAGCGCGGGTTCCGCTTTGTGACCAATGTCGGGCCCGATGCCGGACAATCGGTCTTTCATCTGCACTTCCATCTCTTGGGCGGGCGCCCGTTCGGCTGGCCGCCTGGCTAGCCCTGCGTGCCGGCCCGGCCCGGCCCGGCTTACCCTGGGGCGAGAATCGCCAGCGCCTCCCGGCCTGGCTCCGCATCACCGCGGTCTCTCGCCCCTCTCGTCATTTCGGCATGGTCTGACTGAGCCAATCCGAGTCGTTACTGTTCCGCGAGCTGGTGGAAACAGGTGGGTTGCTTCGGGTTGGGTCTCTACGGCCCCGCGGTAGGATCGTCGGCCTTTGGCAAGCCGGTCTCGCTCTCTGGCCTCCTCTCGCGTGCCTTGTCTCTGGCTCCTCTTTCATCAGCAAATAGAGAGGCAAGAAAAACTGTGAATGCCTCGCCCAGACGAGCCAGGCTGAGAGAGGCAGAGGCAAGCACCTAAGCAACTACCGGGCCTGAGCGAAGGCCGGCACCATTGGCCGAGCAGCGCTGAATCCATCGGTAAGATTTCTACAAAGGCCAGGGATGTCTTTATGCGCATTGCTATTGACTACACGACGGCTCTCAGGCAGGGGGCAGGCATCGGGACCTATATCCGCTGCCTGGTTGAGGCCCTGCTCGCTCAAGATCAGGTAAACCATTATGTCCTGTTGAGCAGCCAGCCCCCCCAGGAGGGACGCACTTTCCCTCAAGCTGAGCATGTGACGATTCGGCGTATTCCTATTCCTGAGCGCTATCTCAATATTATCTGGTATCGCTGGCAGCTCCCTCTCTACGCGAATTGGTTCACCGGCCCTGTCGATCTCTACCACGGCCCGGACTTTGTCCTGCCGCCTTTTAGTCGCTTTGGCCGCCGTCCAAGAACTGTGGTGACTATCCATGACCTGGCGTTTCTGGAGTATCCACAGTACGCTGTTCCTTCACTGGCCGCCTACCTGCGCGAGGTAGTCCCTCGTGCGGCTCGCACCGCCGATGTGGTCGCCACAGTCTCGCGGGCTTCGGCTCACACGCTGACGAAGTATCTGGGAACCCCTCCCGAAAAGATGGCTATTATCTCTCCCGGGGTAGGTCGGGCTTTCCGGCGCGTGACCGATCCCGTGCTGCTGGAGGCCACACGCTATAAGTATGGCCTGAAACACCCGTTCGTGTTGACGGTGGGAACCAAGGAGCCACGCAAGAACCATCTGGGTCTGATCCGTGCTTTCCATCAGGCCCTGAACCGCAAGCCGCGCCCGAAAATGTTGGTCATCGTTGGTGGCCCGGGCTGGCTTTATGAGGAGACCGAGCAGGAAGTGGTCCGCCTGGGTCTGACGGAGAAGGTGCGTTTTCTGGGGCATGTAAGCACACTCGACCTGGTGATGCTCTATAGCATGGCCGATGTCTTCGCCTATCCTTCCTTCTATGAAGGCTTCGGTATGCCCGCCCTGGAGGCTTTGGCCTGTGGCGCTCCCGTGGTCACCTCGAACACTTCTTCGCTGCCCGAGGTGGTTGGCGAGGCCGCCCTCAAGGTCGATCCTTATGACGTCGAGGCCCTGGCTTCCGCGATCACGCGCTTGCTCGCAGACCAGCAGCTCTGTGAGGAGCTGCGCCAGAAGGGCTTTGAGCAGGCGAAACGCTATACCTGGGAAGCCTCGGCACGTAAAATGCTCCTGGTCTATCAGAAGCTCCACGAGGGCCTCACGGACTTCACTACGCTGGAGGCTTCCTATGCGGATCGGCATTAATGCGCTCTTCTTTCGCCATCCCGCTAGCGGGAGCGGCCAATATCTGCTGCACCTGCTCAAGGCCCTGGCCACGCTTGATCAGCGCCACGAGTATGTCCTTCTGGGACCCCACCCCGGCCCTTTGCCGTTCACTCCTCCTTCCCAAATGCGCTATGTCACGGCTCCTGTTCCCTCTCTGTTGGCTCGGAGCGAGAATATTGAAAAACTGCTCTGGGAGCAGATGACGTCACCACGCGCAGCCCGGCGCCACGGCGTTGATCTGCTCCATATCCCCTACTTCGCGCCGCCACTGCGGGCCTCCATGCCAGTCATCGTCACGGTGCACGATGTGATTCCCTGGCATATGCCCATTTATCGCGCCGGGGCCAAGATCGAGGCCTATATGCGGCTCATCTCCTACACAGTGCGGCGCGCTACCCTGATTATCACGGTCTCCGAGCATGCAAAGCGCGATATTGTCGAAACGCTGAAGCTGCCTCCTGAGCGCATCCGCGTGATCTACGAGGCCGCCGGTGAGGAGTATCGCCCAGTGCATGACCCCGAGCAACTGGCCAGAGCGCGCGCACGTTACGGCCTGGCTGAGCATCAGCGCTATGTCTTCTACCTCGGGGGATTGGATGTACGTAAGAATGTTCCGCAGCTGGTGCGCGCCTTTGCCCGTGTCTACCAGCGCCTGGGCGAGCCAGATTTGCGCCTCTTGATTTCGGGCGATCCCGACCGCCAGCGCGGCCCACGCTTCCCCGATCCCCGCCCGGTGGCCGCCGAGTTGGGCATCGCCGATAAGGTGATTGTACGTTTTGTACGCGATGAGGATAAGGCCGCTCTCTATAGTGGCGCCGGCCTGTTCGTGTTCCCCTCGCTCTATGAGGGCTTCGGCCTTGATCCCCTGGAGGCAATGGCCTGCGGCGCTCCCGTGGTCTGCTCGAATCGGACTTCGCTGCCCGAGGTCGTAGGCGATGCGGCTCTATGCGTTGATCCTACCGATCTGGACTCCCTCGTGGATGCAATGTATGCTGTTCTCAGTGATATGAGACTTGAGGCAGACCTGCGCGCTCGTTCGCTACGCCGCGCTACGCAGTTTAGCTGGCAGCGGACCGCAAGCGAGACGCTGGCCGCCTATGAAGCAGCTTTATCGCTGGAGAGAGCTTAGTGCAATGCGCGTTCTGACGATCTCTAAGGCCTATGTCGCCGGCACTTCTCACCGCAAGCTGGAGGAGCTGGCTAAGTGCCCCGGCGTCGAGCTGATCGCTGTGACCCCTCCCTATTGGCTCGCTGACGACGGCAGTAAGCAGGAGCTGGAACGGGTCTACCTGGAGGGCTATGAGCTGATCGTGACGCCAATGGCGCTCAATGGCCATTTCCATATTCACTACTATCCTCAGCTCAGCAGTATTATGCGCCGCGTGCGCCCCGATATTGTGCATATCGATGAGGAGCCGTATAACTTCGCGACTTACCAGGCGATCCGCCTGGCCCGGCGCTATGGGGCGCTGCCGATTTTCTCGACGTTCCAAAACCTTTATCGCCGCTATCCTCCTCCGTTCCGACAATTTGAGCTGTATTGCTACCACCAAGCCCAACACGCTCAAGCCTGCAACAAGGCAGCAGGCGAGGTGCTGCGCCGCAAGGGCTATAAGGGCAAGATTCATTTGATTGCCCAGTTCGGGGCGGAGCCAAGCCTGCACTACCCCGATCCTCAACGCCGGCCCTACCAACCAGGGGAGCCGTTTATCCTGGGCTACGTGGGCCGCCTGAAGGAGGAGAAGGGTGTGCCCCTGATTATTGAGGCCCTGGCCATGCTGCCAGAGTGCTGCCGCGTGGTCTTCATCGGCTACGGACCCTTGCGCGATGAGTTGGAGCGCATGGCCCAGCGCCTGGGCGTGGCTGAACGTGTGACCTTCCTGGGTAGCTTGCCAAGCTATAAGGTGCCTGACGAGATGCGCAAGATGCATGTGCTGCTGCAGCCCTCGCTGACACGCCCCAATTGGATGGAGCAGTTCGGGCGTTCGATGGCCGAAGCCATGTGCTGCGAGGTCCCCGTGGTCGGCTCTAGCTCAGGCGAGATCCCCGTGACAGTAGGCGATGGCGGCCTGATCTTCCCCGAGGGCGATGCCCGCGCAATGGCTGAGTGCGTGCGACGTCTGCTTGAGGACCAGGACCTCTATCAGCGCCTGGCGCGCCAGGCCCGCCAGCATATCTTGCAAAATTATACTCAGGAGGCAATTGCTCGCAAGACTTACGAGGTTTTTCTGGAGATGCTGGCAGAACGCGACGCCTCCGCCTCAACGCCGACCTCTGCCTCTTGAGTGGCACGATGGCTATGCGACGCTCCTCCCTCCTCTGGATACGTAGCCTGCGCCGGCGGCCAGCCCCCTGGCTGCTCTTCTTGCTTGGCACTGCGCTCTTCGTCGAGAGCGCCTGGCAGGTCTTCCTGGCACCAACTGACCTGCTACGTTACCAGTGCTATGCCCTGCTTTTCTGGTTCGGCAGCACAGCCCTGCACTGGCTTCCGGCGCAGCAGTGCACCTTTCTTCCGCTTCACGGAGCCCAGCCCCCTTTTCACATTCTGCCCCAGGAGTATCCTCCCCTGACCCTCGTTCCTTTCTCTCTTCCGCTGCTTGTCCCACCTCCTTACTATTCATTGACCTTTGCATTGCTGATGCTCGTTATCGCCGCCGTTCTGCTATGGCTGCTGTATCGCTTCGTCTCACCGGAGGCAGCCCTGGGGGGTGCGCTGCTCCTCATCCTGGGAGGAGGGCCTCTTCTTCAGGTACGCTATGATCTGCTGCCTTCCCTCTGCGTTCTGATCTGTCTGCTGGCAGCCCAGCGCGAACGGTGGACACTGGCCTATCTCGCTCTGGCAGGCGGCACGCTCCTCAAGCTCTATCCCCTGCTGGGCTTGCCAGCGCTCTTGCTGGCCGAGCAGCAGCACCTCAACGCTGGTCAGCAGCCGCTGAAGAAGATTGCCTCCTGGCGCTGGCGTCATCTGCTGCTCTTCGCGGCAACTGTGGTAATGGTCAGCGCTTTCTTCGCCTTGTTCAATCCCGAGGGTGCGCTGCTGGGGCCACTGCGTTACTTCAGTCAGCGCCCTCCCCAGATCGAATCGCTGGCTGCGAGCCTGCTCTGGCTAAGCAGCCTGGTTGGCGCCGGCCAGCCGCTGCAGCTCCTCTTCAGCTACGGCTCCCTCAACGTCACCAGCCCACTGGCGCCCACCTTGAGTTTTCTCCTGATGGGCCTGCTTTGTATCGGCCTCCTGCTTACGCTCTGGCTGCAATACAAAGGGGCCTTCGATCTCTGGGAGAGCATGCTCGCTCTCTTGCTGCTGCTCCTCACAACCGGGAAGGTCTTTAGTCCGCAATATCTCCTCTGGGTCATTCCCCTGGTGGTCAGCTCTACCCTGAGCCATACCACCTCAACCCGCGCTCGCTTCTGGCTGCTCACCTGGATCGCTATCTGCCTGCTGACAAGCTCAATCTATGTTCTCTACTATCCTCACCTGGCTGATCCGTCTAGCGCACCCCAGGTCGCGCTGACGCTGCCTGGCTTCTTTGAGATTATTCTGCTGCGCAATGCCTTGGTGCTCGCTGCCACCCTTGGCCAGTTTGGCTTCGGCCTCCGCCGGGCGTTATGATATAGTGAAAACAGGCACAGCGATGGTTACATCAGTCGAGTGGTCAGGCCAGTCAGGAGGAGGAGTTGTTTCTATGGATGACGCACTTCTCGGCTATTTAGTCAAAGGGCGATACAAGCTGATTGATCAGGTTGCAGAGGGGGCTTTCGGCTCGGTATACATTGCACGTGATTTAGAAACCAACTATCTATACGCTGTTAAACTGCTGCATGAGAAATTTCTGCGCAATACGGAGATCTTGCAGCGTTTTCAGCGTGAAGCCTCGCTTCCGTTAGGCATTGATGATCCTCACATCGTCCATGTCATCGACTACGGCTGGGATGGGCAGGTCCATTTTATCGTCATGGATTATGTCGACGGCCACAACCTGCGCACCATTATGCAGCGCCGCGGTCCATTCCCCCTGGAAACAGCCCTGGCTTACGCAGAGCAGGTTGCTCTTGGACTAGAGGCGGCTAATGGTCGCGGTATTGTACACCGTGACCTCAAACCCCAGAATATCCTGGTAAATAACCGGGGCGAAGTAAAAATTACTGATTTTGGTCTGGCGCGCGCCAAGGACACCCCGACTATCACTGAGACCGACGAATTCATGGGCACGGCCTACTACATTTCTCCTGAGCAGATCGACAGCGGCCACGCGGCAGACATTCGCTCTGACCTTTACTCGCTGGCAGCCATTCTATTTGAGATGCTGGCAGGAAAACCGCCCTATCGGGGCAACAACGTGATGGAACTCATTATCAAGCATAAAAGCGAGCCTATTCCAGCGCTACAACCGCTGCGTCCCGACCTTCCTCCTGTCGTCGATCAGTTTTTCCAAAAAGGTCTGGCCAAGCGACCCGAGCAGCGCTATCAAACACCCCAGGAATTTATCGAGGCACTGCAGAACCTGCGCCGCGTCATGGCCAGCCATCCCCAGCCGGCCAGCCTGCCCACCTCCTCGGCCAATTCGCTGGCCCTCCCCGAGCAAAGCACCCTGATCGAGGCAGCAGCGCCCCGAGCCGTAGCCCAACTCGTCCACCTGGCCACAGGGGAAGCCTTCCCATTGACCAGCCAGGAGATGATTATCGGGCGACGTGATCCCGTGCGCAATCTCTACCCCGATATCAGCCTGGCTGACAAGATGGTGGGAAGGCGCCACGCCTGCATCCGCAATCGTCAGGGCACCTTTACCGTCGAGGACCTTCATTCGCGCAACCGCACTCGTCTCAATGGTCGCTTTCTGCCGCCTGGCGAAGAGCGGTCCCTCAATCACGGCGACATCCTGCGTTTCGGCAATATTGAGATGCGCTTCGAGCTGATCAACGGCTACCAGGCTCCGACGGAGAACAAGGAGGGAGAGGAGGCAGCGAGCTAGCTAGTTCGCTCGCTCACCTGCCCTTTCGTTCGCCTGCCACTTTCTCCGTGGAGAGCAGAGCGTGAGCCGGCTCGCGTCTCTCATCTTCTTCAGCCCTGGCCAGCAAGATAGTCAGGCAAGGCCGCCACCGAGGGCAGCAGCACCTCGGGACGCTCTTCAGGCCGACACTCCTTGAGCAGAGGCGTATCTGGCCCGTGCTTGCCAGTACAGACCAACAGTGCCCGCAGGCCAGCCCGTCTGGCCCCCTGGACGTCGTTGACAAGATCGTCGCCTACCATCAGTGTCTCCTCCGGCGCCGTCCCCAGCAAGTGAACGGCCTCCTCAAAGAAGGCCCGCTCCGGCTTCCCAACAACCACAGCCTGTTTGCCAGAGGCCAGCTCCAGAGCGGAGACGAATGGCCCGCTATCGAGGCGTAGCCCATCGCTCACGCGCCAGTAGAGATTTTTGTGCATGGCCACCAGATCGGCGCCGGCCATCAGCAGGCGAAAGGCGCGATTCATATTCTCGTAGGAAAGCAACTCCTCGGCTCCACCGATCACGACCACAGCGACATGCTCTCTCTCGGCGTCGTCCGGCCTGAGCGGATCAACCAGTTCAATGCCCGCGAAATCAGCTGCAGTATCGCCCTTGCTGAGCAGCCAGCAGCGTTTGCCAGGATAGAGACGGCGCAAATAAGCGGCGGTTGCCATCGGAGCCGTGATCAGCCGCTCAGCAGAGACCGGTAGCCCGATCTCCTGGAGGCGCTGCGCCAGCGTCGAGCGGGCCATTGTCGTCGTATTGGTTACAAAGGCATAGCGATAACCATGCTGCTCTAGCCAGCGCAGCGCCTCGGCGGCGCCTTCAACTGGCCGCATACTCACATGCAGCACGCCATCGATATCCAGCAGCACACCGCGGACAGTCCCCATCAGACGTCTCCTTCTCATCAGGATTGATCAAATAAAGCTAGACATTATAGAAGCCTCCCTACTGATAAGAAAACAGACGTTCTTGACAGTAGAGAGTGCATACACTCTCTTCCTCGAAAAGGGCCTCTGACAGCAAATCCCCAAGCGTAAAGCTCAGCAAGGCCGGAGAGCATTCGTTATCACTATATGCGTTCCCGGCCTGCGAAGCAAGAAGCGCTGGCGCGTTTACTCGAAGAGTAACCTGTTATCCTATTCTGCCCGGCCTGTCAGCAGAGGTTTCCCGAGATGGGAGCGATGAAAAAAGCCACGTACCAATGACACGAGACAGGGAATGATGCTATAATAGCCGCGAGGAATAGCCTTTAAGTAGGAGATTGCGCCATGGACGGTGACATGATCGGGCGTGTCATCAAGGGTCGC
>NZ_JADGIA010000197.1 GCF_019683635.1 Thermogemmatispora sp.
CTGACCACCTTGCTGCTCTACGCCCTCCTACGCTCTGGCCCCGCTCCCGTGCCCGCAGCCCCAGAGGAAGAGACTACCACCAGGAAAGGGGTCTGAGGGCATATGGCGCACGCCACCTATCTGCTCTTCCTGCTGGCCTGGGCCTTGCCTATCCTGGGCCTGCAATGGCTCGTCGGCTGGCGCAAGCTCTGGGTCTGGCGTCGACGCTGGCCCTGGGCGGTGCTGTTGGTCGGCAGCTACCTGACCCTGGCCGATAGCCTGGCCATCGCTCAACATATCTGGTTCTTCCAGCCCACGCTGATCCTGGGCCTCACCCTCGGCAATGTCCCCCTGGAGGAAGCCCTGTTCTACTTCCTGACGGCGGCCATGATTGCGCAGGGCTACATCTTGCTGCTCCCATCCTCCGCTATGCCCTCTTGCTCGCCACCTGGGCCACCTTCCAGCTGATCTCACAAGAGGAGAGGCGGCCCGCTCCGCAGATAGAGCTGCGGCGCTACCTGCCTCTCCGTTGCTTTCTCCTCTCCACGAGGAAGATGAGTCGGCCTGGTCAGGCCGGACTTACTGTGCCTGGGTCGCTAATCTGGTTTCTTCTCCGCCCACCTCTTCTACGGCGGCCTGACCGGCCAGCTCACGCCCGATCAGGGCTGTCGAGATGAAGGAGACCACCGCCATGAAGATAATGAAGACGGCAATCAGCGTATAGGACGGCGTCCCGCTCCCCAGCCATGTATGCGTATTGGCCACCAGCCAGGTTGCCAGGATCGGTGCCGGGCCACCCGCCGTAATCGAGGCAAGCTGATAGCCCAGCGAAGCCCCGCTGTAGCGCAGCCGCGTTCCAAAGCGCTCCGAAATCAAGGCTGCCTGCGGACCGTAGAGCCAGTCGTGGCAAAAGCTGATCGAGAGGATCATCGCCAGCAGGACCACCAGCGGCAGGCGCGTCTCCAGCAGCAGGAAGTACGGGAAAGCATAGAGCGCCATCAAGATGCAGCCGATCATGTACCAGCGCTTGCGCCCGAAGCGGTCGGAGAGATGGCTCCAGGTCGGCATCAGGATCAGGCTGCAAACTGCCGAGATAATCAGGCCGGCATAGAGGACGCTGGAGTCAACCTTGAGCGTCTTGGAACCATAGGAGAGGATAAAGGTGGTGAACAGATAGAACGGCGCCTGCTCAGCCGAGCGCACCAGAGCCGAGAGGATGATCTCGCGCCAGTAATGGCGGAAAACCTCCACCAGCGGCACATGAGCGATGCGCCCCGTCTCCTTGACGCGGCGGAAGGCCGGCGTCTCCAGAATGCGCAGGCGAATGTAGAGGCCGACCAGGATCAGCAGCAGACTCAGCAGGAAAGGAATGCGCCAGCCGATCGATAGGAAAGCCTCACCAGGGAAAATGGCCTGAAAGCTCAGGACGGCAATGGCCGCCAGCGCCAGCCCCAGCGGCACACCGGTCTGTGGCCAGCTCATCCAGAAGCCGCGACGGCGATCGTCGCCATACTCCATTGAGAGCAGGACTGAGCCCCCCCACTCGCCACCGACGCCAGCCCCCTGCAAGAAGCGCAGCACAGAAAGGAGCAGGGGCGCCGCCAGACCAATCTGAGCATGACCTGGTAGAAGGCCCATCAGCGCTGTGGCGATCCCCATCAGCAACAGCGTCGCAATCAGCGTCGACTTCCGCCCCACGCGATCACCAAACCAGCCGAAGAAGGCCCCACCTAGTGGACGCGCAAAGAAGCCCACAAAGTTGGTCGTAAAGGAAGCGATCGTTCCGGCAACCGGGTCCAGCTCTGGAAAGAAGAGCTTGGGGAAGACCGTCGCCGAGAGGAAACCGTAGAGGAAGAAATCGTACCATTCGATGGCCGTTCCGACGGTGCTCGCCGCCAGAATGGGGACCATACGGCGTACAGTGACGGGACTCGTCTCTGAGACCGTTGCCATGCATTCCTCCTTGAAGCGAAGCCAGGATCAACTGCGACGTTCTCGCATCGAGGAAGACAGAAGCTGCAGAGCGCAGTCCGACAAGCGAGAACCCTCGGACGGAGAGGCGTCCTGCGCCCTCGTGCGCTCTCCAGAGCAGTGGCCTCACCTTCGCGGCACCAAACGACAGGGCAGGCGGCAGCGTTGCTGGCCCGACGAGGCAACGGCATGCTTCTCTTTCTTATGTCGCTTGCAATGCCCTTCCAGCATGAATGGACAGTAGCGAGGAAATCACCACACTCGCCGTCCAGATCTCCCTCTGCAGAGAGGAGCGGGTCAGTCCGGTGAACGGACTTGTGTCCAGTCTCGCCTCTTCTCACTGATCTGGGCGAGCTACCTGAGCGGACTGCCACCTCGCTCGCTGTCCGAGAGGCATGCCTTTCCGAAGGTATGCAATTAGTTATAGTATAACTGCACAGATGGAGTCTGTCCAGAGCCGTAGCTTGATGCCAGCGGAGAAGCAGCTGCCCGGATAGAGCGCCCTTCTCCGCTGGTATCCTTTACCAGCGAGCTGGCTAGCCTGCTTCAACAGCACGCAATCCCCCAAAGAGCCGCGGTGGCTCTCCCGGACGCCACAGCACGGCCCCCGCACGCTGCGGGGCCACCACCAGCGTCAGGCCCTCCTCCTCCAGTGCGAGGCGCTGCTCACCGCCGGCCTCGGAGGCCACCAGCAGGAGCCTCCCCTCTTTGAGCGGACGACGCACCAGCAGCCAGGGCCGACGCCATCCTTCAGGCTGCGGTTCCAGAGGCGTCTTCCCCAGCACTCGCCGATAGAGGCGCGCCAGTGGCTCCAGTTCGCCAGCCAGCTCCACTGGCAGCCCCGCCCAGAGCAGGCGCCCGGCTCCCATCTGCAGCTCCCGTAACTCGTTGTGAGCCTTGCGCACGTAACCTGTCTTTTCTTGTGTAAAGCTCAACTGATAGCGACTGCCATCCTCAAGCCGCAGCACCTCATAGGGAGCCACCGGCTCTGGTGCGGGCAGTCCGGCACCATAGTTCAGATGTGGATTGAAAGGCAGATTGTGCATATCGCGTCCAACGACGCCGCTCACCAGGGCCGTTCCACCGCGCTGGACATAATCAAGCACAGCGAACCAGGCCGCCGGCTCGCAGAGCTGCAGAGCAGGCAAGATGATCAGCTGGGGCCGATGCCCTGTCCTCTCCAGCTCGGAGGCCAGGCGCTGCTCCCCAATGAGCTGCGGGATCACGCCCAGCTCATAGGCCAAAGCTCGCACCGCCTGGCGCGTTGGCAGGGCACCCAGGTCCGGGCGCACGAACCACTGGCTATACGGGATCACCAGCCAGACCGGCGGAGGCTCCGGCGCCTCCTGCAGCTGATCCGCCAGCGCCTCGGCCAGGCGGCAGAACTCGCGCATGACCAGCAGCTCTGGCTTGGCACTACCATCGACACGGACCAGGCCGATGCTATTCTCATTCTCGCTGGTCATATAGGCGTTGGTATGCCAGAGCCACTGGATCAGGCCAGCCCCATTGGCCATCAGGCCCATGATCAGCTTGCGCTCCAGCAGCCAGGCATTGGCCTGCTCCGTACGCCAGGGACGGCCATCGACGTCGCGCACCAGCATCACACCCGTCTCCTGGATCAGATTGGGCCGCTCCGGCGTCTTGTCGAGCAGCATGTCCCAGAGCAGATCATCAACATTCCACCAGGGATGCGTCGTCGTATAATCGACAGCGCCGGCGTAGAACTGGGGAGCGATGCGTGCGCCTGCCTCATCCTGGCCCACACCGATCAAGGTCTGACTACCAGCGGCCCGAATGGCGCGATACATGCGCCGCGCCCAGGCCACAAACATCTCCTGCGAAAAGCGCGTATAGTCGGCCACTTTCAGCATGGCACGCGCCGTCGTATCGCGCACCGAGGTCGAATAGTCGGCCTCGCGCGGCAGGCGCAGCTGTTCCCAGGAAGGCAGCTCTGCTGGCGTCTCGCGCCAGCGCAGCTGCAACTGCTCCAGCGTGTAGCGCTCCTGGAGCCACTGCACAAAAGCCTGCTGCTCGTAACGATCATAGTTGGGCAGCGGACGCTGAGCAAAGGCGCGAGCTGGATCGCCAAAGCTCGGCTCATTGATCAGGTCCCACGACAGCAACTCCACCTGCGCATAGCGGCGAGCCAGCAGCGAGAGAAAGCGCTCCTGAGCCTCCAGCGAGCGCGGATCAAGCCAGGGATTCAGGCCATCGAAGAGAGGGGGAAAGAAGGCGAAGAAGGTAAAGATGACCTGCAGCTCGTGGCGGCAGGCCGTCAGCACAAAAGCATCGAGCGCGCGCAGAAAAGACTCCGTCGGCACCCCGGCCACTGGCATCACCTCGCGCCAGGCCGTCCAGAGGCCAGTTCGCAGCAGATTGATACCGGCAGCCTTCAACTCGGCCATCTCGCGCTCCCAGCGGGCCGGATTGGGTAGGCGCCAGTACTTGCGCTGCACGCGGCTGTCCATATAGGTTGTCCCGCAGACCAGAAAGAGGCGCTCGCCCTGATAAAAATAGTCGCGCCCGGCCACCAGGCGCTTGCCGCGTGTCGCCGCAATCAGAGCCTCATCCCAGATCCAGAAGCCTGTCTCCTGGCTCAGCCACTGACCGCCCACGGGCCGATACTCGGTGTGGACGCGATACAGGCCGGCTTTGGACGGCAACGGCATTTGCAGATAGCGCTCGGAATGCACCGGTGAGGCCGGAGCTGCGAAATCCCAGCGACGCAGAACCTGGCCATCATCGGCATGCGTTACCGTGATATGCAGCTCCAGATCCAGCCGCTCAGGCAGCGTTACCACCAGCGCTGGAGCCTCCTCGGGCCGATAGCAGGCCAGCACGGGGCGAACGGCGCAGCAGAGCGGATCTTCCAGTGCCAGGGCCAGCAGACGCTGAATAGGTTCAGCCAGGGCCAGCCAGTCCTCTGCAGTCTCAGGCTCCCAAAGCGAGAGCAGCCAGCGCCCTCCCTGAAAGCGCCCTCCCAGCTGATCAAGCACAAAAGCCGGCGTCGCCAGCCGTTCCTCGCCATAGGGCGTTGTCGCGACAGCGAAGAGCAGTGGCCGCAGCAGCGTATCGAACGGTCCCGCCGAGCCAATCTCTTCAGGGTAGTCGGACGTCTGCGTCAAACGTGGATAGCAGGACCAGAAGCGTCCAGGGCGCTCGGAAGATAGTGGAAGAGCACAATCACGCAGAAAGAGTGCTTCCGGGGCAGCGACCAGACGGAGCGAAGCAGGTTGGGCCCCGCTCGCCGCCAGATCGACCGGAAAGAACGGTCCCAGGCAGAGCTGGCGCGCATAGACATCCTGCTCCGGTTCCACCTCGCCAGCAGCGGTCACAGGCCGGGCAAAAGGCATACCTCCGAAGATGGCCAGGTTGCCCCCGCGCTCCAGAAAGCGCAGCAGAGCATTCCAGGCGGCTTTTGGGAAATAGGGGCCGTGAAATGAGACCAGGAGACGCGGAGCGTCCTCCAGAGCCTGGGCCAGGTGGGTCGCATCGCAGACCTCAAAAGGGCCGGGCAGCAGCTTGCGCAGCAGAGCCTGACTGCAGGCCCGCGGATAGGCCGGATCAGCGAAGACCAGCACGCGATCTGAGCGAATCAATGAGACCATCGTTCCTCACACAAAAGATCCAGACAAACAACGCGCTTCCGCCCCGGCAAAGGGCGCAAGGATGGATCAGCCGACACGCCAACAAGCCAGGATCAGGATGCAGCGACCCAGACAGAACATCGGCCAGAAGAGGGGTGGCGGGCAGCATCCCTGCTCAGAGACGAATGACAGCGCTTCCTTCTCTGCCTGCTGGGAGTGAGCCAGGTTCAGCGGCGGGCAGAGGCAGGAGGCGCACAAGCTGAATCGCGTTTCACCAGCTCTACGTCTAGCATAGAGACCACGTGCACGGGGTCGGGATGACTGATCAAGGCGAGCAGCCGCCGCAGGGCCACGGCGCCAAGGGCCTCCTTATTGACGCGCACCGTCGTCAGAGCTGGCGTCAGGTGCTCCACCATATCAATGTCATCGAAGCCCACTAAAGAGATATCCTCGGGCAGACGCAGCCCAGCCTCGCGCAGGGCCTTCATGGCTCCTACAGCCATCTCATCGTTAGCACAGAAAATGGCGCTGAACTGCTCGCCGCGCTCCAGCAGCCGCTTGCAGGCCAGGTAGCCCCCTTCCATCGACAGGCCACCATCCTCGTATAGCTCCGGCAGAATGGGTAGGCCGGCCTCCAGCAGGGCCAGACGATACCCTTGGGCGCGGCGTTCAATCGTGTAGACACGGTTTCTCGGCGGTCGCTGCCCCTGTTGCCCTGGTTCTTGACCTGTCTTCTCCACAAAAGGACCACCCATGAAGGCGATGCGGCGATGGCCCAGACTGATCAGATATTCAACGGCCTGGCGCGCGCCATCCAGGTTATTCCCCAAGACGGCATCGGTCTGGGGGACATAATTGTCAACGAGGACCAGCGGCGTGCCCGCCTGCTGGATGGCCCTCACCGTGACGGCCTCCGCCGGACCGACCAGCAGGATGCCCCCGAGACGCATGTCGTAGACGGTGGTCAGCAGGCGGTCGGGGTCCTCCTGGATCTCGCTAATGGCGCGATAGGTCACTTTGACATTGGCCCGCCGCGCCTCGCTCTCAACACCGTGCAGGATGTGCGACCAGAATGGATTGGTGGAAACCGTGGTCTTGGGCAGAAAGGAGCAGAAGAGAAAGCCGATCTCTCTGACCATGCGCCCTTCAATCGGTGGTCGCTCTTCTTCTCCCACTCCCTGCCTCACCCCGCCAAAGTAGCCGAGCCGCGAGGCCGCGCGTAGCACGCGCTGGCGCGTCTCTTCAGTAACGTTACCGTGGTTGTTGAGGACTCGCGAAACGGTGCCAACTGAGACCCCCGCCTCCCTCGCGATGTCTCTCAAAGTGACAGTGTTTGCCAACGCCGATCCCTCCAAGGATGTGAAACGTTCACGAAAAAGATAACATCCATATTGATATCTGTCAATCTTTAGGCTGGCTCACGGGAGGTGAAACGAGGCTCAACCATTAGAAGGGGCACCTATTGACAGAATGGTCGGTAAGATGGTACCATTCTTCCGTGTAACGGTTCATTGAAAAATTTGCATCGTTCATTGAACCACCTGGAGCGCAGCCACTCATCCAGGAAGGAGCAGAGCATATGCAGGATGCACATGCTGAGATCCCGCGACCACAAGCGAGCAGGAGAGCTTTTCTTGGAGCGCTAGCCGCCGCTGGTCTGAGCTTTTGGGCGGCGGGTACAACAGGCTTGGGTGCGGGAACGGCTTTTGCGCGCCCCAGTGCCGATGCGGCATCATCTCCTCGTTTCACGGCGGCCAGTCTGCGGCAGCAACGCAATAGTTTCGTGAGCCGGCGCGGACCTTTCTTCATTCTGGACGGCCAGCCTTTCTATTTTGCCGGCACCAACAACTATTATATGCATTATCAATCTCACTTTATGATTGACGACGTCCTCAAGGATGTCGCCGCTATGGGCCTGCCGGTCTTACGTATCTGGGGTTTTCTCGACGGGCAGCCGCACAATGGCTTTGTCATGCAGCCTTCACCTGGCGTCTATCCTGAAGACGGCTACGAGCGCTTTGACTACACCGTCTGGCGTGCCGGGCAACTTGGCATCAAGCTGGTGGTGCCGTTGGTCAACAACTGGGATGACTTCGGTGGCATGGACCAGTATGTGGCCTGGTTCGGGGCCAGCGGTCATGACGACTTCTACACCAATCCTCAGATCAAGGCTGCCTACAAAGCCTACGTCCGGCACTTCATCCATCGTGTGAACCGTTACACAGGCAAACCGCTCTATCTTGATCCGACCCTCATGACCTGGGAGCTGGCCAACGAGCCGCGCTGTCAGTCCGACCCAAGCGGGCAGACCCTGACGGCCTGGGTTCACGAGATGAGCGCCTTCATCAAGAGTATGGACGGCATCCATCTGGTGGCAGTCGGTGACGAAGGCTGGTACAACGAGTCGGGCAACTCCGACTGGGCCTACAACGGCAGTCAGGGCGTGGACTGGAAGCGCCTGGTTGCTCTGCCCACGGTCGACTACGGGACGCTACACCTCTACCCAGACTACTGGGGCAAAGACAACGCCTGGTCATTGCAGTGGATCGCCGATCATATTCGCGATGGTCACGCGCTGGGCAAGCCGGTAGTTCTGGAAGAGTATGGCTGGCTGGACCTGGCGACGCGCGATGATATCTATCGCCAGTGGACCGACCAGGTCTATCGGTTGAACGGCAACGGTGATCAGTTCTGGATTCTGACGGGCCTGCAGGACGATGGCACGCTCTACCCGAACTACGATGGGTTCCGCGTGACATATCCGAGCAGCACGGCCACGGTGATCGCCCAACATGAGGCCCAGATGCGGGCTAAATCCGAGCGGCCTGGGCGTGGTCCCCGGGCCGGCAGATAGCACAGGAGAGCAAGGGCAATGGTATCAGGAACCGGGTGAGCGCGTGTAGAGCACGTTCGAACAGCAGATCGTTATCATCAACCACCACACTCACACCCTCACGCCCTGGGTTTCCTGCTTGTTGTGACACTGGACTGCCTGGATCGCCCGGTCCAGGCAGTCACTTTTCTGGGATGCCTGGACCGCCCCTATCATCCGCTCCCTCTCCCCCCACCTGAACAGGAAGGAGATAATAGAGCCTTCTAAGGCCGAGAGGCTTGGGAGAATCTCTTGACAAAGCAGAGAAAATAGAGCTGACCCAGCCACTTCGCAAGCCCAGTGACTTGCACGATCGCTGGGTGAACATGAAAGAGAGATTTCTGTAAGAGCCCCTTCCTTTTCCTGGAGGGAGACAGCCAGCATGGTTCCGATACCTAGACACCCCTTGGCAGAAGTCTTTGGCTTCCCCACCACGAATTTCTCCGCAGAGGCAGAACGCCATCGACAACTCAAGCTTTGCCCTTTCCATAACCATGTCCCTACTTGTACGAAAGACAAAGTTGAACAACCTCTCGGGGTATGCAGTGTTTTCGAGGGGAGTAACATTGTCATTACCTGTCCTATACGCTTTCGAGAAAACTGGCTCGTCATCAGAGATGCCGCCACGTTCTTCTTCCCTCCGGGAACGCAGTGGACAGTGCTTTCAGAGGTCCGTCTGAACGATCGTTTTGGAAGGTTAGCAGGTAACCTCGACTTCGTTCTTGTCGCATACGATCATTTGGGTAAGATTATTGATTTTGGCGCATTGGAAGTACAGGCTGTGTATATTTCTGGCAACGTTCGCGCCCCTTTTGAGCAGTATATGACTGCTCCTAGGCAACGAGCGAATATGGACTGGTCACGTCTA
>NZ_JADGIA010000030.1 GCF_019683635.1 Thermogemmatispora sp.
AAATGGTCCCTCTTTCCGGGCCGCCTGTTTTTTAATCGTCATAATTTATGATAGACTCCTCTTACCATCCATTCTATGTGCAGGAAAGATCACTGCGACTTGTTGCACGGCAGTAAGATCGTCTCTCAGTTTAGTTGGAAGTAGCTTGCGATGACAGAAGAACTTGTGGAGGAGGGTTCAGAAAAGAAGCTGGACCCTGAGCAGCAGGCGAATGAGGAGCAGGATGCGGCGTCGCGCCCGCGCGATGTGATCACGGTGGTCCTGACGGCGGATAACCATCTGGGCGCTGCCGCTGGCCAGCCGATGCGCCGACGCGAGGAGCGAGCGCGCCAGCTACGGCATGCCTTTCAACAGGCGGTGGATTTCGCGATTGGCCAGGGCGTCGATCTTTTCATCCAGGCCGGGGATCTTTTCGATTCATTAAATCCGGCTGAGCATGAGCGTAGCTTTGTGGCCGAGCGTCTGGTTCAGCTCCGTCAGGCGGGTGTGCGCACGTTTATGGTTGGTGGCTTGCACGATACACCGCCGCTGGGCCGGGCCCTCGCTGAGGGAGCGCTACCAGCGCCTCACTTGAGCTTCGCTCGCCTCGGCGCCCTCCATTATTTTGAGCCGCTCTCGCCCCCTTCCCGCCCGTCCGCGGCGATGGCTACGGGCGCCAATCTGGGAAGAGGGCAGCCTCTAGTCGAGTTAACGCCGGCCCTCTGTGAGATCGGGCAGCTACGGGTCGGCCTCTGTGGTCTGAGTGTGCGCGCAGGCCAGGAAGGCGACCCTCTGGCCTACGTTCGTCCCGCCGCTGAGCTTGAGCGTGCCCAGATCCGTATTTTGATCCTCCATGCCCCCATTGAAGGTCTGAGCACCGAATCCGTCCCAGCTGAAGCCCAGGCCCTGGTGAGCCGCTCGACGTTGGCACGGCAGACAGCGTTCCAGTATATCCTGGCCGGTTATCACCATGCCTTTCAGCAGTTGCGCGTCGGCCAGTGCGAGCTGATCGTGGCTGGTCCAACTCAGCATATTGATTTCAATGACCCCGATGCCGAGCCTGGCTTTGTCTTTCTCGGTCTGGCGAGCGATGGGGTCCGCTGGTGTAAACATATCACCGTCGAGGCTGTGCGCCTGCGTCGCCTGGTTGTGCCGACCAGTGCGCTCTGGCCAGCTCCACCAACAGGGGCAGGGGCGCCCAGCGGCGAAACCGGGGCCGTGGCTTCTGCTTCTGCTACCGCTGGCTCTCCCACTGCAGTAATTCTGGAGCGCCTGCGCCCTCTCTGCAATCAACAGACGATGGTCCAGCTGAAACTGGAGGGCGAGCTGACGCGCCAGCAATATCATCAGCTCGACCTGAACCAGATCCGCCGTTACGGCGAGCAGCATGCTTTCTCTCTGGCCATCGACGACACAGCCTTGACACTGCTGCCTGACTATGAGGCTTCCGCCAGCTCTGGCCCGGCTGAGGCCACTGAGCGTTTCTCTCCTCGCGAGGAGCTGGCTGCTCTGGCCGACGAGTGGATCGCTGCCGCCTCTGATGAACAAGAGAAAAAAGCTCTGTTGGTAACAAAAGAGGTGTTGTTGACTGCTCTGGATGAGATCCATTAGCGCGAAGTGCTCTGAGCGCCCGCTCCTGTGACGCCTGATCGGTGCGCTCGCTGGTCGGAGGATCTGCACCGCTGAGCTATGTGAAGGAGATGTGGTAGCGTAAGGGCGGATCGCGGCGAGCATGCTGGCCTCTCTGCTCAACTCTCTCAAGAAACCGGCGGAGAGCGCTCGCATCTCCCGAGAGGAGTGTGAACGGAGTGAAGCAGAAATGATTATTCTGAAACACCTAACAGTCGAGCGTTTCAGGCTCTTGCGAGAAATAGATCTGCACTTTCCCCAGCGCGGAAGTATCCTGATCCAGGGGCCGAACGAGGCTGGTAAATCAACTCTCTTTGAATGTATCTACTTTGCTCTCTTTGGCGAGCCACTCACTACCCATCGGGAGAAACGGGCGCTGGATGATCTCATTATGTACGGAGAGACGGAGGCCACTGTCAAGCTGACGCTCTCCGTTGGCGCCACTGAATTGGCCATCACGCGCACTATTGAACGCGGCAGCGGTCAGCGCGTCTCGCTCTTGGTCCGCCGCCTCGGCATGCCCGAGAGCGAGCCAATCACCCAACTGCGAGCCGCTAATGAACGCATCATTGCAGAGTTGGGCCGCCTCGATGGTGAGACACTGCGCAATTCCTGCTTGATCGAACAGAAGGGCCTCCAACGTCTTGAGCAGATCACTGGCCGCGAGCGCGAGGTCGCCCTGCGTCGCCTCTTGGGCCTGGAGAAGCTGACTCGCCTGGCTGAGCAGTTCCGCCTGACCCCCGAGGACGAGGAGCAGCTGCGTGAGTGCGCTGCTCGCCTGCGGCTGGCCGAGCTGCAGGCCCGCATTCCTGAGCTAAGCGCCAGACTAGGCCAGGTCGAGGAGGCCCTGGATGCTGTCACAGTGAATGAGCATCTGGCCGAGATCGAGCAGCAAGAGGCAGAGATCGCTGAGCAGGAGAGCACTCTCTCTACTATCCAGCAGAAGCGTTCCGAGCTAAAGAGCCGTCAGGCGCGCGTGCAGCAGCTGAAGAAAGCCGAGGCGATCCTCGCTGAGCTGATTACTGCCTACGATGAGATGGCCGAGGCCCGCCGCGAGTTGCCAGAGTTGGACCGACAGATCGCTGATCTGGAACTGCGCGAGCGGGAAGAACTACCAGCTCTGGAGAAGCGCGTGCGCGAGCTGGAAGATCTCTCGCGCTCGTTCGGTACCCTGGAGCGTATGGCTACTGACCTCCTGGCCACAGTGAATACGATTAAGGAATTGGAGCAGGAGGTTCAGGAGCGCACAACCTTTGAGGAGAACCTTGAGCAGTTGGAGGCGCAAATCAGCCGCGCTCAGGCTCGCCTCGATCAGGCGCGCTTGACGCGCAGCGAGCTGGAAGAGCGCCGCCGCGCCGGACGACCCTCCCTGGAGGAGCGGCTGCGACGCCTGCGTCATCTGGCCTCCCGTTTGGAAACACTGCGTCAGGCGGAGGAGCGCTACGCCCAGCGCCTGGCGGCGCGCGAGCAGGCTGAGCAGCTGGAGAACCGCATCGAGGATGCGCGCCGTCGCCTGCGCGAAGCCGAACAGGAACAGGCTCGCTATGAGCAGGAGGTGCGTCAGACCGAGCAGCTGGTCACAACCTATGAGGAGCGCTGGCGTCGTCAGAATCTGGCGCGCCAGTTCGAGGAATGGCTGCGCCTGCGCGATAAGTTACGCGGCTTGACCGAGGCTGAACGGCAGGTACGCGCCGCCTATCAGCAACACGAGCGCTGCCATCAGGAAGCCGCCGCCACCCTCAGCGTGATGCGCCGCCTGTTCGCTTTTCTGATTGTGGCCGGAGTCGGCTTCGGGATCGCTGCGCTCCTGAGCTTCATATGGGCGCTCTCGCAGCTCCTGGTCCCGGCGGTGATCGGCATTGTACTGGCGGCTGCCTGCGTTGCTGCTTTTGTTGTCATCTTTATCCGCTATAGTCGTGCTCGTGTCTCTGTCCAGCAAGCCCTGCAGCGCGAGCAGGAGGCCCTCAATCATGTCCGTGCAATGGTGGCGGCCCGTGAGGCGGCGGCCCGTGCTAACGGCGGTCAGGAAGCTCTGGCTCGCGTCGAAGAGGAGATTCGAAACCTTGGGGCTGAGGTTCCGGCTTCCCCTGATGAAGCACGGCGCGTGATCGAGCAGGCCCAGGCCGAGCGCTCCTCTGTCAATGAGCAGCAGGCTCTGGCTGAGGCGCGCGAGCGTCTGGCTACCTTGCGTGGACAAGTGACTCAGACTGCTGAGAGAGTCACCACCCTGCGCAAGCAAGCGAGCGAATTGGAGGAGGAGGCGCACGCTAAAGATTGGGATGATATCCACAGCAAACTCCGCAGCGACCTGGTAGCTGTAGAGCAGGCTCGCCATGAGCTGGCAACTTTGATGGGTCAAGAGGGCCTGCCAATCCCCACTTTCGAGGCCAACGTCTTCAATTCACCTGCAAAGCATGCCGAGCTGCAGACGATCATTGAGGAGGCGCTCAAGACTGCCGAGCTGGAGATTGCCGCGCTCGACGGCAAGATTGATGCGATCACCGAGTTGCAAGAGCAGATCAAGGTTTGTGAGCAGGAGCTGGAAAACCTCCAGACTCGCAAGCAGGTGCTCCTCGGGCGCCTCGAACGCTTTCAGACGAGTGATCCCCTCCAGCAGCTGGAGCGCGCCCGCGAGCAGCAGGCCGCTCTCAGAGAAGCCTTGCAGAAGTTGACAGATTCCTTGCGTCAGCGTGTCAAGCCCCTCGGCCTGCAGTTCGGTCAGGCCCAGGTCAGCAGCGCCGAGAGTGCAGCTCGCCGCGAGCTGGAGGCCCTCCATATTACTCTCGGACGCCGCATCGAGCTGCAGGGTCGCCGCGAGCACTACGCCGCCCTCCTCAAGGAGCGCCAACAGTCGCTCTCTGGTTACTATCAGCAGCTTGCCAAGTTCAGCACAGTGCTCGGTAGCTGGATTATCCCGCCCAATCCTTTTGCCGAAACGCTCAACGGTCTGCGTGCACGCTGTCAGCAGGAGCTGCAGGCAGCCAGTGAGGAGAGCATTCTGCAGGAGTTGGAGCAGCTGCAGATGCAAGAAGGA
Source organism: Thermogemmatispora sp. (assembly GCF_019683635.1). Classification (GTDB taxonomy): domain Bacteria; phylum Chloroflexota; class Ktedonobacteria; order Ktedonobacterales; family Ktedonobacteraceae; genus Thermogemmatispora. The sequence goes on from NZ_JADGIA010000030.1 coordinate 4,643, forward strand.
GCTGCGCGGGCCAAGATCGAACTGTGTCGACAAGAGATCGAGGAGATCCGCGAGCAGATTCGCGCTCTGCTTGAGCTGCGTGGCCGTCCCGCTCCCCAGGGCTATCAGCGCGAGGAGATTGTGGCGGTCTGGCCTCTGGTCGGCGAGTATGGCGTCGCCGATCGCCAGCGTTTGGAAGAGGAGCGGGATCGTCTGGAGCAAGAGCTGCAGCAGCGTGAGAAGGAGGAGCTGGAGCTGAGCCAGCAACTCGGCACTGGCGGCGAGCAGCTCGATCTGGAGCAGACTCGCAAGCGCATGGAGCAGCAGGAACGCAGCTATCAAACCAAGAAGCGTGGAAGCATGTTGATCACGGCGGTCATCGAGCGCTTGATGCGCAAGATGGTCCCGCGTACCGAGTACTACATGCAGCAAATTCTGCCGCTCCTGACCAGCGGTCGCTATCACGATGTGCAGCTGGTGACCGAGCCGGAGGAGGGCAGCGCAAGCGGCGGGCCGCTGCGCTGGCGGGTCTGGGATTCGGCGGCTGGCGAGTATATCCCTCGTGAAGCGCTCTCCAGTGGGGCAGCGGATCAAATTTCCTTCGCCCTGCGTCTGGCCTTTGCGATCGCCGCCCTGCCACGCGAGCTAAATGCCGCTCCAGGCTTTTTGCTCCTCGACGAGCCACTCAGCTCCTTCGATCAGCGGCGGGCCCAGGCTGTGGTCGAAGTGGTGACCGGTGAGATGCTGGGACAGCACTTCGAGCAGATCTTCTTTATCTCACACAGCGGCGCTTTCGATCCCGCTCAGTTCCCCTACTATCTCTTGATCGACGGTGGACAGGTGGTCGAGAGCAACCTGCCTGTGATAACGCCGCGCAGCTCGCTCAACGGCAATGGCAGCCGCCCCTCATCTGAAGAAGGACCTGAAACCAGCTCGGAAGCAACCTCGGTGGTGGCCTAGTGCTGCGAGAAGCCTTCAGACCGACGCCAGGAGGAAGCTGCTCCTAGCGAGCAGGCTCCTCCTGGATGGACGGGAAGCCTGTGCTGATGACCCTTCCTGATCCTCCACCTGCTCTATCTGCTATCCTTGCCTCCCCCCGTCATTCTTCCTCCTCTAGAAAACGCTCTACCTCGACTTCGGCCCGCGCCAGGTCAGCACCTTCCAGCCAGATAATGCGCTGATCACGCCGAAACCAGCTCAGCTGGCGGCGGGCAAAATCATGGATCGCGTGCTTCAGATGTTCTGCCATCTCCGCCTCGCTCTGGTATTCGCCTCGCAGCAAGCGACTGATAAAACGGTACTCCAGCCCCAGGGCTTCCAGGCGCTCGTGGCCGATACCCTGGGCCAGCAAGCGACGAACCTCATCGACCATCCCCTGGCGCAAGCGTTCATCGACGCGCTGATCGATGCGGCGATAGAGTTCCGCCCGCGGCCAGTGAATGCCCAGCAGAAGGCTCTTGTAGAGCGGAGCCGGTACTCCCTGCTGCTCCGAGAAGGGCCGGCCTGTGAGAAGGCAAACCTCCAAGGCGCGGATCACTCGACGCGGGTTGCGGCGATCGATGCGGGCCGCGGCGCGTGGGTCACGTCTCTCTAGCTCGGCGACCAACTCTACAAGGGGACGCTGCTCAAGCTGACGGCGCAGCTCCAGGTCGGGCGGCACCTGGGGCACCTGCAGGTTGTCGACAACCAGTTGGATATAATGGGGGGAGCCGCCGACCAGCAAAGGCAGCTTGCCACGGCCTAAGATCGCCTCAATCGCTGCCAGGGCCTCCTCGCGAAAGCGAGCAGCGCTGTAAACTTCAGCTGGATCAGCCACATCAAGCAAATGATGAGGGACAAGCGCCCGCTCCTCTGGAGTCACTTTGGCCGTGCCGATATCCAGGCCGCGGTAGACCTGGCGCGAATCGGCGGAGACGATTTCTCCATTGAAGCGCTGGGCGAGCTGAATGCCCAGCGCGCTCTTGCCCGAGGCGGTTGGCCCCAGCACTACCACCACTTTCCCTTTCCGCTGTGGCTGCTCCCTCTCAGCGGCGCTCATTGTCTCTTTCCCATCCACAGCTACGGATGCCCGATCAGTCGATCGATGCGGAAGATCAATGCTAAAGCGACAGCAGCCCCCGCGGCCACGGCCAGCGGCGTCAGCAGACTCAGGCTGGTTCCCAAAGCCAGGCTCAGGCCAAGGCTGACGCCAGTAACCATCAAGAGGGCCAGCGTTGGCAAGCGGAAACGCTTCATTGCCCAGGTCGCTCCAGCCAGCAAGCGACTGCTGATCAGCTGGCTACTCCCCAGGGTACCAGCCAGAGCGGCCAGAGCAAGCAATGTCAGGGCATGAAGGGCGGGCGCCCCATCCTGGAAAACGCTGTGCCAGGCAGGCTCCAGCAAGCCAAGGGCCGCCAGGGTGGTGGCCAGTCCCGTACAGAAACGGTTCACCAGCGCTGATAGCTGCCAGCGGTGATCGGTGTTCAGCAAGAGGGCCCCCAGTGGAGCCAGTGGTAGCATTGCAAGCAACGCCGGCAAAAAAGCTGGATCAGGTGGCAGAGGAGCATGCGAAAAGAAAGGCAGCTGCGAGAATAACTCATAAAACAAAGAAGGAGCGAGCAAAGCCGCAGCAAAAACCTGGAGCCAATGGAGCCGGCGGCGCTCAGCGGGACTTGCCCGCAGCAGGTCCCAGCCACCAGGTTGGCCATACTTCGCCTTATAAGCCTCATCCTGCGGATTGATATAGGCTGGCAGAGCTGGGGCAATCGAGCCAGAGCGTTGGCTGGGGGGTAGCAAGCGTTGGCCAGCGCCGGCGCCGACGCTACCGGAGACCTGACCGCTGGCCGTTCTTGACCCGCTAGCCGACACCGGCCCCGTGACGGTATAATCCATAACCTCCACCTCTACTTTCACCTCCGCTGGTTTCCCCGCCGTCTCGCCCAGAGGCGTAATCACAATGGTGCCGTTATAGCGCTGCGAGCCGGCAAGCTGGCTGCTATCGACTCGCACGCGCACCAGCGTACTCATGCCATCAAAGCGCGTCTGATCCACGATAATCCACGGCTCTACCGGCTGAATGGTACCCTGAACAACCGAACCCTGATTGCCCGTGATCGTGAGCAACATAGGAGCAGAGAGGCCCGGGTAAACCTGGCCGAAATTAATCGTGGCCGGGCGCACAATCATCAGCGGGGCCTTGCGAGGACGGGCAGGGGGACGCCCGCGCGCCCCCTCAGAGGCCGCGGACGCTGTTGCACTAACGGACCCCTGGGATTTCGTGCGCAAGTGGGCATCTGGCCCCATGATTAGCTGGACCAGCCGTTCAACACCCAGCTCGGGATCGCCGGTCGTCGTCCGTAAGCGGCGCACCTTGCGGGCCAGGTCGCTCTCGCCGATCTCCTCTAGCCATGACTCGATCTCCCCATTGAACAGGTAGTCGGCCCCCTCCTCGGGAAAGCGGGCGCACAGCTCAGCTAACTCTTCTGGTGTTGTGGCCTCCTGACCGTTCTCAAAGGGGAGCGTCCCCACGCGGAAGAGGGCCCGACGGAAAACGGCCACGCTTGGATAGCGATCGTTGGGATCAAGAGAGGCCGCTTTCTCCAAAGCGCGTGCCACTGTTGACGAGACCGCCGGGTTCAGCGTGCGCGCATCTGGCAAGCCAAAGCCCTTCTCGGGCAATGCGCCCGTCAAAAGCTGGAAGAGCGTCACCGCCAGTGAGTAGATATCGGAGCGCTGATCTGTCTGAGCGCTGCCATACTGCTCTGGGGGAGCAAAACCGGGCGTACCCAACAGCTGGGTATCCTGCGAGGAAGAGCGACGCACCAGCCGGGCAATACCGAAGTCGATCAGCTTGATGCGCCCGTCTCGACGCAGCATAATATTGCCCGGCTTTAAATCGCGGAAAATCACCGGCGGCTGCTGACTGTGCAAGTACTCCAGGACATCGCAGAGCTGACGAGCCCAGCCCAACACGCGCCGCTCAGAGAAAGGCCCGCCGTTCTCCTCCAGCAGCTCCTCCAGCGTCTTCCCATCGATATACTCCATCACCAGAAAATGGCGCTCACCCTCGCTGAAGAAGTCGGTAAAGGCGGGAAGGTTAGGATGGCTGAGGCGCGACAAAATGGTAGCCTCAGCCAGAAAGTTCTCCAGAGCCTTGCCCTGTTCGCTAGGCGGCACGGAAGAAAGGCTCATCTCCTTCACCGCGCAAATCTCGCCCCGCTTCGTATCGCGCGCCTGGTACACTGCTCCCATGCCCCCCTGGCCGATCACACGCAGGATGATGTAGCGCTTGTGGAGCAGGGTATTGCGTCCCAGGCGTCCCGTCTGGGCATTTCCCTGACCGTTCTGTGGACTGATGGGACTGATGGCGAACCCCCTGTCTCTCCTCACGGACATCAATGCTCCTCGGTCCACCGCCGGCGCCGCCGGGCCAGCTCAATCTCGCTGCCGCTCTTGTCCAGCCAGACCCGGCCAGGCAGAGGGCCTGCAGCGCCTTCGTGGCTCTCGTGCATTCCAGTATAGCATACCATTTATGGGAGATACTACCTATGCTGAATGCTATTGATACAAGTAAATTCGCGCTGCATGGTACAATCAGCATAGACGCTCTCGGTCTTCCGACCGTTCCTGCTGGCGTAGGAAAGGAGAAAGGCGCCGGGCGCCTGTCCTACTCTACAACGTTTGAGAGCTGCAACATCCGGTAAAGAAGATTATCCTGAGAGACGCCAAGCAAAGGACAGGACGAGGATCAAACCCAGAGTCATGGGTGAGGTTTCAGAACAGGAGAGAGGGAGCAAGGGACTGATCTCAGCAATCTGATCTACGCTGGAATAGGCAGTGAGGCGCGGGTGTGGCGTGACTGAGGTGGGGCGCGGAGGTGACTCGCCTGCCTCTCTGGCTTCAGCGATAACAGGAGCATGATGAAGAGCAAGCTGATCACTCAGACTGTTCCGCCGGCGCTTCCACGGCCACACCTCCGGCGTTCGCTGCAAGCGATATTGATCAGCCTGGCGCTGTTACTCGTCGGGGCTCTGGTTCTGACCTGGCAAATTATGAATGGTAGCATCGGTAGCCAGGCCAGCGGCGCCAGCGTGCTGGGACCGCCAACATTGCCAGCGGAAACCGTCAACACTATTCTGGCGTCGACCCCTATGGCTGGCACTGGTCAGGTTGTTGAAGCGGCGGCTCGCCAGACAAATATCGACGATGCCTTTGCCCTGGCCGTCTGGTACGTCGAAACGAACCAGGGAGCGGCGGGGGTTGGCCTGGGCGACCACAATCCCGGCGGTGTCCGCGCTAGTGCCAGCTATCCAAGCGATGCCGGTGGCTATACTATTTATCCCTCCTATGCTGCAGCTATTCAGGACTGGTTTTCAATCGTGCAGCAGCGCTATATCGCTCGCGGACTGACGACCGTTTATCTGATCGCTGGCCCCTACGTTGGGACGTCTAGCTCAGGTTCTTGGGCCGCTAAGGTCATGAATTTGATGACCATCTATCGCAACGAGGCTCCGCCGCCAACGCCGACCCCAACCCCAACGCCGGCGACGTTGAAGTATAAGATTGCCACAACCCTGCAGAATAAGAGCGGGCAACAGGCCGATGCTGAGCGAGAGGATAGTCAGCCTCAGCCGGCTGTCTCTTCCTCCACTGCTTCCTCTGCGCCGGCGATAACGGCAACCTCTTCCGCGGACGAGCTGGGCAAGCCGAGCAGACAAAACATTGTCGTGGTAGTCCTTGGCCTAAGCTCTGCGCTGGCGTTGGCTCTCGGCGCCATCTGGTTGCGCCGCCGCCAGCGTCTCCTGACTGCTCTGCTGAGCAGCGCACCGGCAGGAGTGGAGTCAAAGCCAGAGCCGATCACCGATACTCTCGTGCTCGCCGCCGTGCCTGTCCAGACTGCTTCAGAAACATCTCTCGCCGGACTGGTTGGCTCGCCGCCTGGACGCGATACAGATGCTCTACCGCTCTGGAATCTACCAGTCCAACCTGAAACCCAGGAGGCAGTCTTGGCTGCCGCCAGCCACAGCGGGCCTTGGCCTGGCTCCTTCTCCCATCTGCCAGAGCTGCAGCCAATGCCAGCAGGCGCAGCTCCCTCGTCTGCTACCCGGCCAGCTCCAGTGGCTGTGCCTTTGCTCGCTGGACGGAGCACAGGCCCGGGCAGCGGCCTCTTGAGCCGTTACGGCTCTGGCCACCCCCTGCCTTCTAGTGCACAGGCAGCTCGCTCAGAGCCGAGTTGATGAGGTGACCAGACCTCCGCTTCTCACTCCTGCCTGTTCCAGAGTAAGAGGAAGAGGCAATCGTTGGCTGACTTTGGCCAACAGCCTCTTCCCTACTTGACGGGAAGCGCCAGATATGCTATCCTTCACTGTGCAGTGCCACCGCAGCACCCGAAGCAAGCTCGGGGCTACGGCTTCACTGTAAAGCTGGGTGACTAGCTCAATCGGTAGAGCAAGCGACTCTTAAGTGCGCCGTTGTGCTCACAGCGTCCCTGTCGGGAGAGACCCGACGCCACTGGAGCAGACGTGGCTAAAGCACCATCTTACCTCGCGCCGAAAGGTTGCGGGGGACAACAGCATGATGGAAAAGTCGTTGTTGGAAGCCTCTCGCAGCTCATTGTCGTGCTCATCCGCCTCCCCGAGGTGGAGGGAGAGCCGATAAAATGATGCCAGCTTCTGCAACGGCAGCTAGGCCGTATATGGTCAAGCCCGCCAGGGGTTGAATCCCTCGATAGCCTGCCCTGATGTTGTCAGCTGTGATTAGGAGGGCTGGCAAATGCTCCCATCAGGTGGGCGGTTGTCCGCGAAGGGAGACCTACGTACGGAGCGGGGCGTTGTGGGAACTACGGGATCACCTAAAAGCTACAGGGTTTTTCTCGTCCCCTGTGGCTCATGGTGACGGAGCGCCCATAGTACTCAAACGATCAGCGTAATGGCTGATACATGGGGAAGGGGCGCAGGAGAAGTGTCCTTCAGGCGCTTCTCTGGAGAGCCGGATGCATTGAAAGGTGCACGTCCGGTTCGGGAGGGGATGACCAGCATAGTCCAGGCCGGACCTGGTTCAGTCCCGGCTTGAGACTCCCGCCGTCAGGTGATGCTGGCTGTCTGCTTCACTCGCTAGGTTCAGGGTTCGAGTCCCTGGTCACCCACTATGCATTGTCTGCTGCATCAGTCCGTGAGCCCGCCTGGTTTATCGGCTCATGGCCTGCTCGGCCTGAGATCGTCAGAAAGAATGCTCATGGATAACGAAGGCCGGAAGTGGTTATGAAGACGCTCCACTTCCGGCTGTTTTTATCTGCTTCCCCGTTCTTGCTCAGGCCACTTTGCTCTCCTGAATCTGCCGATCTCCCTCCTCGCCTCTGCAAACTTTCCGAGGGCCGCTCTTGCCTGTGGGCCTGCCCCTCCTCCGCTGACGATGTATTTACAGTAGAGCTGGTCAATCTCTACCGCGAGAAAGCGCTCCTTGAGCGCTCCTGCAGCTCTGCTGTCCCAGTTCCCATCTTGACAGCCTTGCTGACACGCGTTAGTATATAAACAAAGATTTATACAAAATCGTCTGCGCACGCAAAGAAGGATCGACTTGGACAGATCGAATGACTGGCGTGAACTGAAAACCATGATGAAAGCGCTGGCGGATGTGGTGCGCCTGACCATCATTTACCACCTGGCGCGGAAGCCGGAAATGACGGTCACAGCACTCACTGATGCTCTGGAGATCAGCCAGCCCCTGGTTTCCTGGCATCTGCGGAAGCTACAGCGCGCTGGGCTGACGCGCATGCGTCGCGCCGGACGCCAGGTCTACTGTTCACTGGATAAAGAGCGCTTTCAGTATTGCCTGCAGCGGCTGCAGCAACTGGTCGATCCCGGGTTCGTGCTGGCAACGCTGCCTGTCGGGAGCGTTTCCTGGGTGGAGACGGCGGCTGAAGTCAACCTGGAGGAGTAACCGGTGTCTGTCATCTACTGGCTGGCACGTGGCACAAGTGCGCTCGCGGGGCGTACTCCCCGGCCCTTGCGCCATGCCATCGGGGCGACGGTTGGAACGGCAAGCTACCTGGCCTGGCGCTCGAAACGCCGGGTGACGCAGCGCAATATGGCTCAGGTCCTGGGCCGCCCTCCCAGCGATCGTACTGTGCGCCGCTTGGCGCGTGCCTCCTGGAGCAACTACGGGCGCTACGCCTCAGATTTCTTGAGCTTCGCCCACCTCGACATCGAGGCCATTGAGCGGCAGGGGCGCGACCTGACGCGAGGAGCCTCCTCCTGGCGTGAGTACCTTCAGCAGGCGCTCCAACCCGGTCGCGGTGTGATTCTTACCACCGCTCATTTTGGCAACTGGGACCTGGCCGGCGCCATTATCGCCCGCGAGGTGCCCTTCTCGGCTATCGCCGAAACCTTCGCCGATCCCCAGCTGAATGCCCTGGTGCAAAAGCAGCGCCAGGATAAAGGGATCGTCATTATCCCAATGGAGCGCTCGGCCCGACCGATTTTGCGCGTTCTGCAGCAAAATCAGATGCTGGCCATCGTGATCGATCGCCCCTTGATGGAGAACGAAGGCGTTCCCGTGAGATTCTTCGGGCGCACAACGTATGTGCCCGCTGGTGCGGCAAGGCTGGCGGTAAGGACTGGAGCCGCGATTATGTCCGGTTTCGTCTGGTACGGCAGGCGGGGACAGCACTATATGCGCGCTTTTCCCCCCGTCTTCCCTCGCACTGAGGGAGACCGCGAGGCCGAAGTCGTGCGCCTGACCCAATATATCTTTGATACGCTAGAGGAGATGGTCCGTAGCTATCCCGATCAGTGGTATATGTTTCGCCCATTCTGGCCTGCTGCTGATCCCTAGCTGCGGCGAAAACCACCTGACTGCTCTCTGCATTCCTGCGAGGGCGGCCAGAGAGAGAAAGGCAGCTCGGGCGACGCGACAGCAAAGGCGCAGATGCTTGCCTGGTCCTGCTTCTGGAGCGGGTCAGGAGATCACCTACGCCAGAGACGGGACAACGGAATGCAGAGAGAACGTCATGCCAGCCCAGGTAACTGGCTGGTCAGATGCCAGCGCGACTCTCAGAAAGGGACGCTTCTCGGCAACTGCAGGCAGCCAGGAAGCCGGGCCAGGTATTGCGAGGCAACGGGCCACGATCTTTATGAAAGAAGCGCTCCTTGAGCCAGAAAACGACGACGATGTATCTGCTATTTCGCCTTGCCGCTGTCATTGTGCCGCGCCTGCCGCGTCGCTGGCTACCTGCGCTGAGCGTTCTACTGGGCTGGCTTGCCTGGATGATTGCCTTCAAAGCGCGTCGGCAGGCCACCGTCAATATGCTGCACGTGCTGGGGCCAGAGATGCAAGCCACGCGTCCCGGACGCCGGCGTCTCCGACGCACCGTGCGTCGAATGTTTATCAACAATGCACGCAATTATCTCGAAGGCTTTTGTTTGCCCTATGTACCCGTCGAGGAGATTGTCAGCAATATCATTCCCGGGGGCGAGGAACATCTGGCCGCCGCTCTGGCCCGTGGCAAGGGCGTGCTGATTGTCTCTGCCCACTTTGGCCCTTTCGACTACCTGAGCCAATGGTTGGTTGCCAGAGGCTACGAGCTGGTGATTCCGGTCGAGCAGCTCAAAGATCGACGCATGCTCGAACTGATGCTGAGCCTGCGCTGCAGCCACGGCATCAAATATCTTCCTGTAGGGAATGGCACGGCCATGCGGGCGATTCTGCGCACGCTGCGCCAGAATCAACTGGTGCTCATTACCGCCGACCGGGCCGTAGTGGGCCAGAGTGTCGAGCTGCCTTTTTTTGGCGCCACGGCTCGCCTGCCGGGAGGACCGGCCATGTTGGCACAGCGCACAGGCGCGGCTCTCGTTGGCGCCTTCGGCTGGCGCCTGGAGGGCACGCGCATGCAGGGCGAATTTACGCCGATTTCCCTGGCGCTTCCTGAAGAAGAGCAGCAGAATCCCGAGGCGCTCATGCGCTCAATCGTGCAGGTCATGGAACGCTACATCCGGGCCCATCCCGAGCAGTGGCTTGTCTTCGCTCCTGTCTGGTTGGATCATGCTACTGCGGGCGCAGAGGATCAAGGGCGCCAGATCGGGGCCGAGGAGAGTGGGGAAGAAGAGGGCATGGTCGGCTGCCAATAGGTTCGTCCGCTGAGTGAGTGGCGGTAAGGAGCGAATGCTTCTTCTCCTCCGCTTAAGTAGCACACCTTCTCAATCCCGAAGGAGTAGTATGGCTAGACATATGAGCAACAGGATGACTGAGGAATTACGACCTGCCAGCCTGGCCAGGCGCCTGCTAGGCCGCCATCGGCAAATGACGGCTGTCGAGGCCTCTCTGGCTGGAAAGCTGGGTCGGGCCGATGTCCATATTCACAGTACCTACAGCGATGGGACAGCTACAATTGAGGAGATTCTGGCGTACACCGAGCGCTTTAGCGACCTGGACGTGATCGCCATCACCGATCACGATTCCATTGAAGGCTCGCTACGTGCGCGCGACCTGTGGACCAGGGGCCACTACCGCTTTGACTACATCGTCGGTGAGGAGGTCAGTACGCGCGAGGGGCACCTGCTGGCCCTCTTTATCGAGCAGCGCATTCCGCCCGGGCTGAGTATGGAAGAGAGCATTGCCCTGATCCATGAGCAAGGGGGCCTGGCCATTGTCGCCCATCCCCTCCATCGCCTCTTCCGCCATAGCTGCCAGCGTGAGGTGCTTGATCGTCTGGTCAGCTCAGATAGCGCGCGACTCGACGGTATCGAGACCTGGAATGCCAGCTTCTGCGGCATCTATGCCAATCAGGTGGCCATGCGCGCTAATCGCCGGGTCTATCGCCTGCCCGAGGTTGGCAACAGCGATGCCCATACACTCAATGCCATTGGACGCGGCTGCACCTGGTTTGAAGGGAAGACAGCCCACGATCTGCGCGCATCGCTGCAGGCCGGGACTACAGCCCCTGGCGGAAAGCTCTGGCAGATGTACGATTATCTGCAGCTGGCTCAGTATCACTTTAACAAGCGAAATCAGCGGAACCGTCGCGTCTTTGCGGCGTGAAGTGCGCAGAGCCTTCCTTTTGGAAGAGGCAAGCTCTTGCGAAAGTCTGGTAAAATGTTGTATGGCGCCTTTGGCTGAGTAGGAGGGGACCGTGGCCGGGCTTGCGTAAGGTCCAGGGGATAGTCGCGTCTCTACAACATTGTAAGGCAGGGAGCGACTCGTGAAAATAGGTCTCGTGACTCCATACGACTGGAGCTATCCTGGTGGAGTGCGTGAACATGTCCGCCATTTGGCGCATGAATTTCGCAAAATGGGTCTGGAGGTGCGCATCCTTGCCCCGGTCTCGGGAGATGATGAGCGGCTGGCTGAGGAGCAAGTCTATAAGATGGCCGGGGCTTCTCCCGTTCCTTTTAATGGTTCAATTGCGCGTGTGGCGCTGAACCCCTATCTCGGTCGGCGCGTGCGCTCTGTACTGCAGCACGAGCGCTTTGACATTATTCACCTCCATGAGCCGTTGATTCCGGGTTTGCCGCTGGCTGTGCTGCGTTTCTCGCGTGCGATTAACGTAGGAACATTTCACGCCTTTGCTGCTGCCAGGATCACCTCCACGCCCTATCTGGCCTATGCATCGCTGCATCCTTTCCTGCGCCCTTACTTTCGCCGGCTGGCCGGGCGCATCGCCGTTTCACCGGCGGCCTACCAGTTTGTCTCACGCTACTTTCCGGCGGACTATCGCCTGATCCCGAACGGGATCGATCTGGAACGTTTCAACATCTGGAACCAGCCTTTGCCCTGGTTCATGGATGGGAAGCGGAACATCCTCTTTGTCGGGCGGTTTGAGAAGCGCAAGGGCGCCAAGTACCTGTTACGCGCTATCCCCATGATCCGCGAGCGCTATCCCGACACACGGTTTATTCTCGTGGGTGAAGGCGGGTTGAAGCGCGGTTTCGAACGCTTTGTTGAGAAGCAGGGCTGGCAGGACGTGGTTTTTGTAGGCCGCGTCTCAGCGGAAGAACTACCACGTTACTTCGCCAGCGCTCACGTCTTCTGCGCGCCCTCGATCGGCGGCGAGAGCCTGGGCGTGGTCTTGCTGGAGGCAATGGCCTCCGGTGTGCCCGTGGTGGCCAGCAACATCGAGGGCTATGCCACAGTCATCACACATGGCCTCAATGGCCTCTTAGCGCCCCCACGCGATAGCCTTGCGCTGAGCATGGCCATCTGCCGCCTGCTGGAAGATGAGCCGCTGCGGCGCCGCCTGGTTGAAGCTGGGCTACAAACAAGCCAGCAATATGCCTGGCCGCGGATCGCCCGCCGTGTGGTGGACTACTATCAGGAGCTGCTGGAGGAGCGTCAGCTACTCCATACCCTGCGCGAGCGGGAGCCGGTCTAGCCTGATCCTCTGCGGCTACCGCCCCACCGCGAGAGCGCTGCAGCCCGGCCAGCTCCTCCACCTGGTACCGGCCAGAACATCGGCCAGGGGAGCAGGCCCGCAGGTCGTCCGTTGATCGGTTCTTCGTCCCGGCTGGGGACGGAGGGACTGCCAATCTGGGGGCACAGGTAGCAAAGAGGCCGTCCCTGTGTCCGGCCTTAGCTCAATGCCGGCTTTGTTCGCTGATCGGCGACGCTTCTCATCGCTGGATGACCCGCGCTGTGCAATGGTGGCACGGCGTCGCCTTCTCTTGTGCTCTTCGCTTCGCTCTGGCCTTTGTCCAAAGGAATGGCCAGAGGCCAGATCACTGCTCGTTTCGTTTCATTTCGTTTCGTCCGGTAGTGCGTATCTACATCATTGAAAGCGGCTCTCCAAGACAGGCTCGCCGCCAAAAAAGAGCTAGTCCGAAGAGGGCCAGGTATGGTACAATAAAGATATGTTAAGCAGACGCATCCAGCAACAAGTTCGACTCCTGGTGGCTTTCATTATCAGACCGCTGGCCAACCTTGGCGTGACTCCAAATATGTTGACGCTCGTCGGGCTGTTGCTTAGCGGCTTAACAGCCCTGGTGATTGCGCAGGGGTACCTGGTGGCAGGCGGTTTGCTGGTGTTGTTTGCTGGCATTTTCGACATGTTCGATGGGGCCGTGGCTCGCGTTCGCCAGGCTGCCACGACCTTTGGCGCTTTCTTCGACTCGACTCTCGACCGCTATTCGGAAAGCATCATTCTCTTTGGGTTGCTCTGGTACGTGTTGCAGCGGCCAGATCTCCATGAGCAGCTCTGGCCCTTTGGCCATGAGCAGCTCTGGATGATTGTCCTGGTGTTTGTCGCTGTCGTCGGCTCACTGATGGTTAGCTATACTAAGGCGCGCGCCGAAGGTCTGGGGCTGGAATGTAAAACAGGATTGCTTGCCCGCCCCGAACGTGTCGTCATTCTGGCCATTGGCCTGATTGCGGGTATTGAGATCTGGGCACTGGTTCTGCTGGCGGTTTTCTCCCAGGTGACCGCCCTTGAGCGCATGTTCTACGTTTGGCGCATCACACGCCGGCAGGAGCGCGAGCGCCCCGCGCCTCAGCTGGCTCCTGCCCCCACAACGCTCGCCAGTGATCAGGAGAGCAGTGCCCGCCTCAACCGCGATCGCGAGCGCCGCGCGCGGTTCCTGGGCCGGGGCCGGGCCGGCGAGGCCCAAGAAGCACCCGCTCACCCCGTTCCCAGCCATGTTCCGCCTCTCAGTGGCGGTATGCAGCAACAAGAGTGAATCCAAGCTTTGCGAACGGTGTAGAGGAGATCGGGATCGGACGTGCATGTAGCGTGAGGTGCCTGTCGCAAGAAGCGAAGGACAGGCAGGGCGGATAGATGGCGGCGCGCATCCGCCCATCTTTGCAACGCGGATCGGTGAAAGTACGGCGTGCATCCTATATGCTTACTCTTTGTTGTCTTGCCTTTTCCCGAGCACCCGTTGAGGTAGAGCAGACGATAGGCGAGCAATGACGGCGTCCATTCGCCCTGGCAGTTCTGTGCGTCAAGTACCTCTCCACACGATCGCCTGCGCTCCGGTCCCGAATTAGTGAGACTGGAGATCTTTTTGTGACAAGAGAACATTCGCAGCCAGAGAAGAGCGACGTTGATGTGTCCGTCGCAAAGGAAGCATTTGCCTCCGAAGACGCAGCAACTCCTGCTTCTCTAGAGCCTACTGCGCCCCCCGGGGCGCAGCTGCCGGAGGGTACCGTGGAAGGGCAGAAACAACCACCTGAACGGGAGAGTACGGACGCGGCCCCTGGCTATGAGCTTCCGTCTCAGACGGGGGCTTCCTCCCAACGCATCCAGGAAAGCGTCGCTGCCTACTCACCCGCTGAACCCCTTTCCGCCTTTTCCACTCCCTCTACACCACCTGCACAGGAGGCCTTTGCGACGCGGGATGAGGAGCCTTCCCCGCTCATGGAGGGCTTTCTGCCGTTCAGCGAGGGGAATGTTCGCCCCTTCAGTGAGTTCATTGAGGAGTTCCGTCAGGCTGAAGAAGCTCGCCAGGCCGCTACCTTCGAAGCGGTGCACGAGGCCCTGGATGCCCTGAGTACCTTGAATACCCTGGGCAATCTCACCTCGCCTGCTGAAGATGAGAGCAGCTCCTCTGCTGCGCTGTCGGCCTCTTCTGGACCGCTCTCGCCACTCCCTACGGTGGCTATCCCCGGGCGCCTCTCCTTCGTGGAGAGCAGCAGCAGCATCACAGTCAGCTCGTTTGCTACTGGTGAGATGCAGGCCGAGTCGCTGGCACCGGCACCATCCTCCGAGACTACTCCAGGGGCGGAAGGTGGCGCCGCGCAGGAACAGCCTGAGCCGGCCTCTCCTGCCGCAGAAGAGCGCTCGGCAAAGGTTGAAGAGGAGCCACAGTCGGTAGCCCAAACATCGCAGACTTCTCAGGCCCCAGCGGCTCCTGAGAAGCCAGCGGAGCGCCCGCCCTCGCCGCTGCTGCGCCCGGCTACGCGCATTCGTTTACCTCGCTATGGGCGCCTGCGCGAGCCGTTTGTCGAGGAGCGCCTCCCCTCTGAGAGCGAAAAAAGCACTGAGGAGGAGAGCCAGCCAGCCGCTGCCGCCAGCACTCAGGCTGGTGGCGAGCCTGCCCCCGCCTCTTCTGGCCCGGGCACCGGCGAGAGTGGCAGCGCCGAGACCACTGCGCCCGCTAGCGAGGAGGGACCAGTTACCCGCCCCGCACGCCGCTATCGCTTCGATCGCCCAGCAACAGCGGCCAACAGCGCTATGTTCCTGGTTAATTCGTCTCAGCAGTCGACGTCACCTGAGCAGCAGCGCGAGACGGGGGAGAAGCTCGCTGCTGCTGGCACCTCTGCCGTCCAGGAGGAGCGTCGACCCGAGATTGAGCAGTCCCAGATGGTGGCCGCTCCCAGCCAGCCCCTCGAAGAAACTTACCCTCTCTCGTCTCGTGAGATGCTGAACGAGCAGAGGGTCGAGGAACAGCGGAGCAAGCAGCAAAGCAAGAATAACCGGCAACAAGAGAAAGAAAAGGAAGAGGAGCAGCCGGCTGCCCCTGTGGCATTGCCAGTGCAGCCGACGGCCAACGGCGCCAGGCCGGCGGCTCAGGAGACCCAGGTTCCTGCCCCTGAAGATCTGCCTCCCCTGGAGTACTCTGAGATTCAGGCGGCCACCTCACGCCGGCGCCGCCGCCGTCGTTCCAAGTCGGCGGCTGCCGCCTCCGCGCCCGCGCCGGCCACTGAGCCGACGCCACCCCCGATCGCTCCGCCGCCTATGCCGGTCTCACCGGTCACTGTGCCGCCCGTGACCCAGCCGGCGTCGGCATCGGTCTCGCAGCCGACAGCTCCTGCCGGACTCTACCATATTATCTCCGGCACTACTATGAACCAGATGAATCTGGGCAACGAGTTCGGAGGTCCTTTCATGGCGCCAGAACCTTCGCCCGCACGCGGCAGCGTGGCTGTGCGCGAAGCTGGTGTGCGCCCCTCACGCTCCGATGTGCAGCGGAACAATCTAGTCTATCCGAGTAATCGCGGGAATGACCCGATGGCTCAGTTCGCCAATACGGTCGTGCAGGCTATCCAGTCGCAAACTGACCGCATTGTGGCCGAACTGCGCCGCACCAATCAGTCGCCGACCAATGTGTCGGTCTCGATCCCCCCTCCGCCTTCGACGGAGCGGGTGGGAGTCTTCGTCGATGTGGCCAACCTGCTCTACTCTGCGCGTACGCTGCGGCTGACCATTGACTTTGGCAAGCTGCTCGATTTCCTGCGCGGCAACCGCCGCCTGGTGCGGGCCCATGCCTACTGCCCGACCAGCCCGCAGCCCGGCGATGAGCAAATGTTTCTGCAGGCCGTCAAGGGCCTGGGATACCGCATTACGACGAAGAACTATAAGACGTTCTCCAGTGGTGCAAAGAAGGCTGATCTCGATCTAGATCTGTGTATGGACGTGGTGCGGCTTGTGGAAAGCCGGGCTGTTGACTGTATTGTGCTGGTCAGCGGCGATAGCGATTTTATGCCGATGCTTGATTACTGCTCGGATCACGGCGTGCGCGTCGAGGTGGCAGCCTTCGACGAGGCAATGTCGGCCACCCTGCGCCAGAGCTGCGACCTGTTCATTAATCTTTCGGTGCTGGAGGAGATCCGCGCCTGAACTTGCCTTTGCGGGAAGCGCTGAGTGAGCGGTCATCACTGTGGCCGCCAGCTTCCTCTGGAAGAACGTTGCTACTATAGCCACTATAGCTAAGGCGCACAGCATAGCACACCAGCAAGGCGGCGAGGAGCAAGGGAAGGAACGACTCACAACTGTCGCCCTCTCTCCTCGCCGCTTTTCTTCTCCCCTTCACCCTGCTTAGGCAGGAAGGTCAGCCACTAAACATGTGCGCAACCTCGATCTGCCTGCCGCGGCCCGGCGCCTGAACCTTGCTGCGTGTGAGATGTCACAAACCAACAGCGTATAATTGTCATGGAACCGCTACGAGGTCTGTTCCCTGCCCGGGTGTTATCCCACCAGAACAGTTAGACGGTGCTGTCCTGGTTTCTTGAGGCTCTGCTTGTCTGTGAGTCGGCAGCTTGCTTTTGGCGATGCCAGAGACAGAAGCAGAGCGTCTTATTTGTTTGTAGGGCACCGCTACAATAACAGGAAGAGAGCCTTTCTACTGATACACCAGGTTCTCCGGGGAGAGAAGAAAGGAACGCGCGTATGCGAAACGGTGGCATATCAGCCCGCATCGTGGCACTGTTCGCCTTATTTAGTATTCTCCTGGCTGCCTGTGGGGGAAGTAACACAGGCAGCACTGGTGGCGGCGGCGCTACCACCCCCACGGCTCAGACGCCCATCTCGGTGGCCCTCGTCACCGATATCGGTGGTTTGAACGATCGGGGTTTCAACCACCTGGCCTACGTCGGCTACACCAAGGCCATGAACGAGTTTCATTTCACGCGCCAGGTGATCGAATCCAAAAATCAGGCCGATTATGTCAAGAACTTGACGCTGGCGGCTCGCAGCGCTGACCTGGTCTTCGCGGTCGGCTTCCTGATGCAAAATGCAGTCGACCAGGTGGCCCATCAGTTCCCCACGAAGAAGTTTGCGATTATCGATGGCTGTGCCGTTCCTGCGGGTAAGCAGGATTGCGAATCGCTGTCGAATGTGGCTCCGCTCTTCTTTAAGGAGCAGGAGGCAGGCTGTCTTGTTGGGGCCATCGCCGCCCAGATGGAAGTTGACGGCAAGGCCAAGATCCCCCAGCTGCGTGGCCATAATACGATTGGTGCCGTCGGCGGACTCCCCATTCCTCCCGTCACTCGCTACATCGCTGGCTACAAGTTCTGCGCTCAAAAGGTCGATCCGAGCATTACGGTGGTGATTAATTATTCTCAGGACTTCGCAGCCACCGACAAGTGTAAGGACGCTGCTCTCAGCCAGATCAATCAGCACAATGCCGATATCATTTTCCAGGTGGCTGGTGGCTGTGGCGTGGGTGCTCTCGATGCTGCCGACCAGGAAGGGGTCTTTGGCATCGGCGTTGATGCTGATCAGAACTATCTCCACCCAAAGAGCGTCATTACTAGTGCCCTTAAGAAGGTGGACGTGGCCGTCTACGATACGATCAGCGATTACGCTCATGGCAAGTTCACGAACAACCCCCCGCGCTTTGACCTGGCCCATGATGGAGTCGGCTACGGTACGCTGAGCAGCGTGGTGCCCGCTGATGCGAAGAACAAGGCCGACCAGTTCGCCGATCAGATCAGGTCCGGCACGCTGGTGGTTCCTGAGACGATTCCTTCCTGACCTGCGTAGTGAGTGGCCCGGGCACGACCAGATCGAGCCGCCCTCGAACGGCTCGATCTGGTCCCTTCTTCTCTCGCCGTTGGCCGCTCTTGCTCCGCTTCTTGCCCTTGGCCTGCGATGGACTCCAACCGGCTCCGCTCGGGAACCCCGCTCCATTGTTGGCCCTGCTCCGTTGTGGGCTATCGCGGCTGAACTACGGCTGCGAAGGGCTTACTGGCGCGCAGCCCGGTTTTTGTCTTCCTCAGACGCTGCTTGTCTCTGCCCTGTGGCAATGCTATCATTACAAGTCAGTTTTTTATGTCTCGTAACCGAGCACTTAGCCTGGCAGAAGGCTAGCCGCTTCTTCCTCCTGCCTGGTGACTGCTGATCTGGGAGGATCCGCTCTATGGCCTTGCAGACTGCTCAACCGCGCTCACCTACTCCCCCGGCGTTGGAGACCAGGTCAACGGCCTGGCTGCTCTGGCTGCGCAGGGTTGGCTCTGGGCTAGGGCGTCCGCTGCTGGCCCTGGTCCTGGCGCTGATCGCCGGCGTGGTTGTAATCATGATTACCGCTTCCGGTTCGCTCATCGATCGTTTCAACGCCGCCTTGCTGGCCTACGGTTACCTCTTCGTGGGGGCCTTTGGCAACGCCGCTAATCTCTCATTTTCGCTGGTCAATGTCACCCCCCTCATTTTTACGGGCCTCTCGGTGGCCATTGCCTATCGGGCGCGCCTCTTTAATATCGGCGCCGAGGGCCAGTTTGCTGCCGGAACCATTCTGGCGGCGATCATCGGCCTCAAGTGCTCGACATGGCCAGGTTGGCTGCTGGTGCCGCTGATGATTGTGGCTGGGGCTTTGGCCGGCGCGGTCTGGGGAGGGATCGTCGGCCTGCTCAAAGCCTGGCGCGGCGCTCATGAGGTGGTGACGACGATCATGCTCAACTGGATTATTTTCTATGTCAGTGACTGGCTTGTCTCGGGACCACTGCAGGCCCCCGGCCAGGCTGATCAGACGTCCTCTATGCCCCCGCAGACGAATCTTCCGAAGCTCTCGGTGCTCTACAATCAGACGCTTGGCCATTTCCTTCCCACCATTAGTCAGCCTGAGCAGTACATTGTGGACATTAGTTTCCTCTTTGCGCTCGCAGCTCTGGTAGTCTACTGGTTCCTGATGACACGCACGACTTTCGGCTACGAGACGCGCGTGGTGGGGGAAAATCCGCGTGCCGCTCAGTACGCCGGGATCTCGGTGAAGCGCAATGTGGTGCTGGTGATGGCGCTGGCTGGTCTCTTTGCCGGCCTGGGGGGGACACTGCAGCTGATGGGACAGTACCCTTACGAGGTCATCGGCCAGGTCTTTCGTAACGATACAACTGGCTTCGATGCAATTGGCGTGGCCTTGCTGGGGCGCATGACGGCCATTGGCATCTTTCTGGGGGCCTTGCTCTTCGGAGGCATGCGCCAGGGTGGCTCTCTGATGCAGCTGAAGGCCAATGTGCCTGGCGACCTGGTCTATATTATCGAAGCTCTGGTCCTCTTTAGTATCGCTGTCCAGTTCCTCCCGGTAATCCAGCAGGCCATCGTTAAGCGCTTCTCGGCGGCACGTCGACCGACGGTGGTGGCCGCCCTCGCCGGTGGGGTGGTCGACCTGGACCAGGAGCCTACCAACGGGGCGGAGGCTCCAATGATGAATGATCAGCCGCTGCCCGAGACCGACAAGGCCGCCCTGGCTGATGGTCAAGGGCAGGTTCAGACGCCGGCTCAGGAACGTCAACATCAGCAGAACGGGGAGGCGTGAAGCGTGTTCTGGCCTATCTTTTTGCGGGTAATTACTTCTGGCGATCTCTGGCAGGCTTCTCTGCAGTTTGCCGCTCTTCTCTTGCTGCCAGCTCTCGGGGGCGTAATCTCAGAGCGCAGCGGCGTGGTGAACATTGCGATGGAGGGCATGATGTTGATCGGCTGCTATGTTGGGGTGGTGATCACCCTGGCCAGCCATAGTGTCCTCGTCGGGCTGCTGGCGGCAATCATCGCTGGCGGCTTGCTGGCCCTGGTGCACGGTGTGGTCTCGATTCATCTCAAGGCCGACCAGATTATCAGTGGTATTGCCATCAACGTCGCCGCTCTGGGATTGACCAACTACCTCAATATTATACAGACTGGTGGTCAAGGTATCCCTAGCCTCGCTTCTAATCTGCGCCTTCCCATGCTGAGCTGGGGGCCGCTGGCACAGATCCCTTTCCTTGGTCAGGTGCTCTTTCAGCAGAATGTAGTGTTTTACGTGACGATCGTCATCCTGATAGGTCTGCAGTTCCTGCTATTTAGAACGAATCTGGGCCTGCGCATTCGGGCTGTGGGGGAGCATCCGCAGGCCGCGGACACCGCCGGCATTGCCGTACGCCTGATCCGCTATGCCTGTGTGGTCGCCAGCGGCCTGCTCTCAGGGCTGGCGGGGGCTTTCCTGGCTTTGGGTGTGGCCGGCACGTTTAATTCCAATATGACTGCCGGGCGTGGCTTCATCGCGCTGGCGGCGGTCGTCTTTGGGAAGTACACGCCGCTGGGGGCTGCCGGGGCCTGTCTCATCTTTGGCCTGGGCCTGGCCTTGAGCGTGCGCCTGCAAGATACAGGCATTGATTCCAATTTGCTGGCGACGTTGCCTTACATTCTCACCATTATTGCTCTGATCGGGCTGGTCGGGCGCACTGTGGCCCCGGCTGCCGATGGCGTACCCTACGAGCCGGGCAGCGCCGAATAGCAGGCATTGCCAGCGCCCAAGGAGGTCAAGGAAGCATGCACGAACAGGAGAAGGCGCCTCTCGCTCAGGCGGCAAGTCCAGACCTGGCTGCCTCGCCCTATGCTGTGGAGATGCGTGATATCTGCAAAGCCTGGCCCGGCGTGGTGGCGAACGATCACGTGAACTTACGCGTCCAGCGGGGCGAAATTCATGCTCTGGTCGGAGAAAATGGGGCCGGCAAGACGACCCTCATGAACATTCTCTATGGGCTGGTGCGCCCCGATAGCGGGGAGATCTATGTCAACGGTGAGCGTGTCCATATTAGCGGCCCCCGCGATGCTATTCGCCTCCATATCGGCATGGTGCATCAGCATTTCATGCTCATTCCCCCGCTGACGGTAGCTGAGAACATTGTGCTGGGCCAGGAGCCGGGTGGGCCTTTGGCCGTCTATGATCGACGGCGGGCCCGTGAGCTGGTGCTCCAGCTCAGTGCTCGTTATGGGCTGCCTATTGATCCCGACGCCCGCATCGAGAAGCTCTCTGTCGGCCTGCAACAGCGCGTGGAGATTCTCAAGGCTCTCTACCGGGCTGCTGACATCCTCATTCTGGATGAACCAACTGGTGTGCTGACACCCCAGGAGACCTATGAGCTGTTCGATGTGCTACGCGCTCTTTCTCGCCAGGGCAAGACTGTCATATTCATTACTCATAAGCTGCGTGAGGTGCTCGACCTCACCGACCGCGTGACGGTTCTGCGCCGCGGGCGCAACGTCGGCGAGCTGGTGACGCGCGAGACGAATCAGGCGGAGATTGCACGTCTGATGGTAGGACGCGAGGTCCTCCTGCGCGTCGAGAAGCGTCCGGCGCGGCCTGGGCCAGTGGTGCTGCGCGTGGAGAATCTGCATGCCAGCTCCGATCGGGGGCTGGAGGCGCTGCAGGGGGTCAGCTTTGAGGTGCATGCTGGCGAGATCCTGGGAATCGCTGGAGTGGAAGGCAACGGCCAAAGCGAGCTGGTCGAGGTCCTGAGCGGCATGCGCCGTGCCACGGCTGGCCGCGTTACCGTTACCCATGCCAGCGGTGAGCAGATTGGCAAAACCTACGACATTACCAGCATGAATGCACGCGAGGTGCGCCTCGTCGGTGTGGCGCACATTCCCGAGGACCGCCGCGGCACTGGTTTGGTGCTCAGCGACACTATTGAAAACAACGCTATTCTGGGACGTGAGCGCTGGCCGCGCTTTGCCTGGGCGCGCTTCATCCTGCGTCTAGGCGAGATTGCTCACTGGGCGCGACGCCTGGTGCGTGAATTCGACGTTCGCACACCGAGCACCAGACTACCAGTGCGCGCTCTCTCCGGCGGTAACCAGCAGAAAATAATTGTGGCGCGCGAATTCGCCGCTGATCCACAGCTGCTGATCGCGGCTCAGCCAACGCGTGGCGTCGATATTGGCGCCATCGAGTTTATTCATCGGCGTCTGGTTGAGCAGCGTGACGCTGGCAAAGCTATCTTGCTCGTTTCTGCCGAGCTGGACGAGATCCGCTCGCTATCCGATCGCATCGCTGTAATGTACGAGGGGCGGATTGTCGATATCGTCACGCCCGAGGCCAGCGAGGAGGAGCTGGGACTGCTCATGACAGGCGGGCGCCCGTCGGGAGCCTCACGAGAGGAACAGGCGCAGGCGACGGGTGACTCGGGAGCATGAGCGAAAATAAGCCGCGGCTCGGCTGGGAGTCCCGCGGCTCTTGACCTCGTCTCCTGGCTGTGATCTCGATCTGGTCTAACCTGAGCGGGGAGGCTTCTCTGCTCTGCCAGGCCGGTCCCAGGGTTTGGCTATCTCCTCGTGGTCTACCTGGGATGACCTGGGATGACAGGCTTCAGAGAGGACCTAGCAACGCAGGCCCAGCACGCGCAACAGACGAGCAACGTCGCTGGCGCGACAGGCATCGCGGCTGGCCAGCGCGGCCTGCCCGGTCTCCTGTAGTAGCTGCACCGCCTCGGGCGTCTTCAGATCGTCATCTAAGAGGGACTCGAAGTGAGCGCGCAGCTCGCTGCTGCTCTCCGTGGTCTCCGCCGGGCAGCCGGCGGCCAGGGCAGCGACCTCCTCGAAAAGGGCGGCTTGCTGGCTGGCCAACTCCAGGTCAGCAGGGAAGCACTCCCAGGGCTGGCGATAATGATGATTGAGCAGCAGGAGGCGGATCGCATTAGCGCTATACTGCTTCAGCAGGTCGCTGACCAGGGTCAGGTTGCCCAGCGACTTGCTCATCTTCTCTCCCTGCTGGTAGACCATGCCGGTATGCAGCCAGTAGCGGACAAAAGGCGTCTTACCCGTGTAGTGCTCAGATTGGGCGATCTCGCAAGTATGGTGAGGGAAAGCCAGATCGGCTCCGCCGCCGTGGATATCGAGCTGCTCCCCCAGGTAGTGGAGTGCCATCGCGCTGCATTCGATATGCCACCCCGGGCGTCCCGGTCCCCAGGGACTGGGCCAGGCCGGCTCACCGGGAGCCTGAGCCTGCCAGAGCACAAAATCCAGTGGATCGCGTTTGCGCCGGTCATCAGGATAATTGCCGCGCTCGTTGGCCACCGCCAGCATGGCGTGGTAGTCTTGGAGGCCGATGGCGCGTCCCAGGGCACCGAAGTCGGGATCACGACGCACATCGTAGTAGACGCAGCCATCGCTCACGTAGGCGTAGCCGCGCTCGATCAGTTTCTGCACCATTTCGATAATGTGTGGAATCTCATCGGTTGCGCGCACATAGAAAGTCGGGCGGCGGACATTGAGCGCATCCATATCGCGCAGAAACCTCTCGGTCTCGCGCCTGCCCAGCTCATCCCAGGGCACACCCAGTTCGCGCGCCTTGCGCAAAATATCGTCATCGATGTCCGTGACATTCTGCACGTAGCGCACAGAGTAACCACGGAATTCCAGATAGCGAATGAGCGTATCGAAAGAAGCGTAGGTGAAGGCATGACCCAGGTGAGTAGTATCGTAGGGAGTCACCCCGCACACGTAGATACGCACATTGTTCCCTTCGAGGGGTACAAACGTCTCCACTCGCTGGGTGAGCGTATTAAACAGCTTCATGGCGTTCTCCAAGACCGAACAGGCGCGTGGCGTTCGCTGTAGTGATCTGAGCGATTTCATCCAGCGTCAGGCCCCGGATCTCGGCTAGCTTCTGAGCCACATACTTCACGAAGAGCGGCTCGTTGCGTCTGGCGCGCAGGGGCAAAGGGACAAGATAGGGACTATCGGTCTCGACCAGCACGCGATCGAGGGGAACCAGGCTGGCGACCGCGGGCAGGGCGTTGCCCGGGCGGGTCAAAGGGCCAGCGAAGGAGAGCATGAAGCCCTCGAAGGAAAGACATTCCTCAGCCTGGGCTACATCGCCCGAGAAGCAGTGGAAGACCCCACGCAGTCCCCGGCCATGAGCACGCAGCAGCTCCATCACATCTTCGTGGGCATCGCGCACGTGGATAATGCAGGGGAGGTTGCAGCTGCGAGCAAGCTCCAGATGGGCACAGAAGACCGCCCTCTGCACATCACGCGGTGAAAGCATGCGGAAGTAATCAAGCCCAAATTCGCCAATGGCCACCACCTCGGGAGCGCGTGCCAGACTGCGCAGTTGAGCCTCTACCTCCTCGTTGTAAGAGGTGGCCTCGTGAGGATGCACGCCAACGGCGGCGAAGATCTGACCAGGATAGCTCTGGGCCAGAGCTAGCGCCGCACGACTCGACTCCAGATCGCAGCCGGGATCAACGATGTAGCCGATCCCCCCTGCGAATGCGGCGCGCAGCACCGCATCGCGATCTTTCTTAAAACGGGGAGCATCGACATGGGCGTGGCTATCAACAAGCAACCGCTGCATCCTTTCCTCTGTGAACAGGAAGACACGCAAAAAAAAGAAGGGTCAACGCTGGCTTATTCTTTGTCTGTTCAAGAGCTTTCTTTAGTATAGTCTATCGCTGAAATGGATGTCAACAACGCGGCGGTGATGGTAGGCGGGCCGGGCGCAAGCGCCCCAGCTCAGGCTGAGTTTTGAGCGGGCTGGGCCGCCTTCAGGCCAGGCCAGGTCAGAACCCTATAAAAAAATACCCAGGGAGGCCCAGACAAAATCAGGTGATTACCTGATGCCTGGCACTTTGCCATACGCTACGATAAACAGGAACATCTTGAGCCATGCTGTCAGAGCATGGCATCTGGCACTCGCGATCAAGAGGATGTTTCTGGAGGAGAGAGAATCGCATGCAGAATCTCGCGCCACAGGTTGTATCAATTGCAGATGCGTGCCTGGGAGGCTTGCACGGTCGTTCCGCCCTACTGATTGGACCGGAAGAGCTAAGGCGGCCATTTGTGCAATTGCTGAAGCAAGCTGGTATGCAATCTATCTATGAGGAAGAGAGTGCAAATCAACTGGACAGGCTGCTACCACAAGTACAGTTGCTTATCAGCATTCCGGCTGCAGCACCTGCCGCGCCGCTCATTTCCGCGGCGGCTATTGCCCAGGGGTGCGGCAATCGCCAGGTTCCCTTAATCATTCTGGATCTGGCGCGTAGCCCTTCCGTTGAAGAAATGGTCGGCCTATTGCCCTTTGTCTGCCTCTATACCCCCGCCGACCTCCAGCGTATTCTCCACAACAGCTGTGCTAAAGCGAGCTGATTCTATGGTACCATAAGAATGGCCACAGAGAGCCTTCTCTTGAGGTCCTAGCTGGCCGCTCTTCTGTTGAGAAAGCTATCTATCTGCCTGCTCTCAGGCGCAGGGAGCGAATGAGGACGTTATGGAAGTGATCAAGATCTCTCCCCGCGGCTACTGCTATGGCGTCGTTGACGCTTTGCAGATTGCTCGTCGGGCTGCCAAAGATCCAATGCTGCCCCGTCCAATCCATATCATTGGCCAGATCGTTCACAACCGTCATGCTATTGAAGAGCTGACCGCCCTGGGCATCATTACCCTCGATGGGCCGAACCGTGCGGCGATCCTTGAGCAGGTCAAAGAAGGAACAGTAATCTTTACCGCGCATGGCGTCTCGCCCCTGGTCAAGGAGCGAGCGCGTGAGCGTGGCCTCTGCTGTATTGATGCCACCTGTCCTGATGTGACCAAGACCCATGATCTAGTGCGCGAGCTGGTGGCGGAGGGCTACTATATTCTCTACATTGGCAAGAAAGGGCATCCTGAGCCCGAGGGAGTCATGGGAGAGGTCCCGGGCCATATTAGCCTCATCGAGAGCGAAGCCGACGTCGATGCCCTGCAGCTCACGCCAGAGCAGGAAAAGAAACTGGCTATCTCGACACAGACCACTCTCTCGCAATGGGACACACAACGTATCATTGAGTACATCAAGGCTCGTTATCCCCAGGTCAAGGTCTACATTGACATCTGCGCCGCCACGCAGCTCAGGCAAGAGGCAGTGGTGCGGCAGGCGAAAGGGGCCGATCTTACGATCGTGGTGGGTGATCCCCGAAGCAACAACACCAACCGTCTTGTGCAGGTCTCAGAAGAGCTAGCCGGCGTTCCTGCCGTCCGCATCGAGGATCTCTCTGAGCTGAAACTGGAATGGCTCAAGGGCAAGAAGCGCGTCGCAGTGACAGCGGGAGCCTCGACCCCCAGCCAGATCACGCGCGAAGTGATTCGTTTTCTTGAACAATACGAGCCAGAGCCCTAGCGCAGCAGGGCTGCCCTGGTCTGGTTGGGCTGGGCATGGCTCTCATGAGGACGAACAAGCGGAACGGGCTGCCGGCCCCTGTCCTCGCTCGCAAGAAGCGCCTCCTTTCACCTCGGCCCTCGCGCCGACGCTGAGCCGTTGGTCGAGGGGCAACCGCCAGAGCGCAAAGGCGCTCTGTCTTGTCCTCCCCGCGCAAGACCAGGTCCGGGCCTCAACGACGAGGCTCAGGCCCGGACCAATCGCCGCAGGGCAGTCCCGAAAGCGACATCTCTTGCTCTTTGCTCCCTCTTCTTCGACATGCTTCACTGAGGTCCAAGTAGCGTATGGCGAATCAGCATCAGGTGAGTCAGAGGGCCGAGACCGCCGGGTACTGGTGTCAGAAATGAGGCCACGCGGGCTACACTCTCGCTATCGACGTCGCCAACCACCTTCCCATCAACCGTGGTAATGCCAGCGTCCAGCACCACCGCCCCAGGCTTCACCATCTCGGCAGTGATCAGCCCTGGCTTGCCCGTGCTTACTACCAAAATATCCGCGCTGCGGGTAATCTCCGCCAAATCGCGGGTCTGTGAGTGGCAGATTGTCACCGTGGCATCCTCACGCATCAGCGTCAGCGCGATCGGCTTGCCCCCGATATTGCTCCGACCCACAATGACCGCATGCTGACCAGCTACGCGGATGCCAGCCTCGCGCAGCACTGTTAGCACCACATCTGCGGTCGAGGGGATAAAGCTAGGAAAACCGAGCAGGAGATTGCCGGCATTGCGTGGCCCAAGGCCATCAACATCCTTTTCGGGGCGCAGGACCTCGGTCACCACGCGCTGGCGAATATGGTCCGGCAAGGGCAAGAGTAGCACGATCCCGTCAGTCGTTGGGGCCTCGCTCAGTGTGGCGACCTCTGAGCGGATCTCTTCCTCCTCTACCTCGAATGGGTAGGCCAGCGTCACGCAGCTCAGACCAATGCGACGGCAGGAGCGGACAAGCTGGCGGCTGTAGACCTCAGCGGCGGGATCGCGGCCAATGATAATTTGTGCCAGGCGCGCCGAGCGACGATGCTGCTTGCGAAACTCGGCTGCCTCCTGCTGTAACTCAGCCATCATGCGCGCCGCCAGAGGGCGGCTGTCGAAGATCGTTGCAGACATCAAGAAGCCTCCTTCCTCCACAGGCGAAATCTCCTGGCGTCCATCATACCATAGCCGAGAATGCGGCGCTGCGTCGTTCTACCCTGCGATCAAGCCACCCAGGGTAGAACGACGCTCAGCAAACATGGTCGGGAAGGAGAAAGGGAGGAGAGGAAGGCGCTTTCAGGCCGACGTCGCCCGCGGCTCAGTACGCTGCACCAGGAGCAGCAAGAGAATGCCGAGCGGCGCCAGCTCCAGGAAGGCCACGCCTGCCGTAATGCCCAGGCGACCGGCGATGAGTCCTACAATACTGGGCAAGACCACGGAAAAAGGAGTACCCAGGCTCAACAAGGCTCGACCCGTGCCCGAGCGGCCCGGCAAGCGCTCATAGACCTGAGCCCGGCCTAGCGGAAACCAGGAGATCGAACTGGCCCCCACCACACAGAGCAGCAAACCGGCCAGCCAGAACGAGCGAGTCAACAGCAAGGCCGTCATCCCGATCAGCGCCACCAGCGCCGAGCCAGCCAGGAGCTGACGCACCGTCAGCCCCACGGCCAGCAGCAGCTCGCAGAGCAGCAGGCCGGCGAAGCCAGAAGCGCTCTCAAACGTGATCAAACTCTCTACTGCGTCATCTGATAAATGGAGCATATCTTGCAAATAGAGAGATACAAATGATCGATAGACTTCATCAAGCATCACTGGCAGCGTGGCGATCACCACCCAGCCGAGCAGAAGAGGGTTGCGCACCGCTGCCAAAAAGCCTTCCAGCAAGAGGCCCAGACGCGAACGTCGCCCCTCGCGGCGCTCCACCTGGGGGAAGCGCAGGGCGCAAGAAAACAAAGCCACCGCCAACCAGATCGCCGCGGCCAGCCAGCAAAGACTGGGCCAACCCAGGGCCAGCAGCGCAACAATGGTCACCGTCAGCGGTGTCAGGAAATCGCCCAAATTGCCGATGAAGGCCAGACGCAGCATCGTACGCGTACTGCGGTGGGGATTCTCATCGATCAACGAAGATTGTGCCGCTCCCAGGGCAATATCGTTGGAGGGATAAAGCAAGGCGAACGCTAACAGAATAACCGCGAACGAGCGAGCCAGACCGGCTAGCACGAACGAACCAGAGAGCACCAGCAGACCGCCAATCACCCAGATCTTCTTCGTTTGCCCCAGGTCGCTCAGCACGTTGCTCAAAGGCTCCAGCACCATTGACATCGCCGCCCCCAGCGTAAAAAGCAGGCCAATCTGCGTATAGGTCATCGGTACCTGGTGACGCAGTAAAGGTAAGCCAATAGTGGGAATGCCTGAGAGCATTTCCTCTAACAGTGTGATACTAAAAAGCGTCAAGCGCAGAGGGGAGAGAGAGAGGCGGCCCGAGAAGGCCCGTGTGAAGAGCATGAGACCTCCTTCCTTGTGTCTGGCTCCAGGCCAGCGGTGCCGGGCGATCCGGCTTTGCTGGTAGGGCGCGGCAAGCGCGGACGTGCAGCACCGCTGCCGGTCTTCGCTCTTGAACCTGTGAGGCATTCATCGTAGCTAGAATTTTCTTGCTACTATTCAGTATACTCGAAAATATAAATATATGCTATTGTCTGTAACAAGCGAGCAGTATTATTGGCTGTTTCTATAGCAAGCAATCTGTTTTTTCTACGGGGAAGGAGGGAGAGGTGAGCAG
>NZ_JADGIA010000198.1 GCF_019683635.1 Thermogemmatispora sp.
TCGACAGAGCTGCCAGCCTTCCTCAAGGCGTCCCGGCTGCCCCGTCAGCCAGCGCGCCAGCTTGATCAGCAGCTCGGCCTGTCGCTCTCGATCAGTGAGCAGATCCACCAGCCCCAGCGCCTTCGCCTCCTGCCCTAACTGGCAGAGCACCACCAACGCTGCATCGGGATAGGCATCCGCCCGGCTCCCCAGGCTGCAACGCAGCAGCGTGTAGCCCCACAGCCGTGGCAGCTGCTTCAGCTGCTCCTCCAGCCTCTCCCCAACCGCCGCCGCCGCTCGCCGCCCCACATCCAGATCCTGCGCGTAGCTGTGCATGCTCGGGTCCGCGGCCACCTTCGCCCGCCCATAGCTCCCCTCGTCCAGCACCGCAAAGAGCCGCTCCCACGCTCCCGCTTCGTAGAGATGCCGCACATAGTGCCGCTGCCCATAGCGCCGCCGCTCTCGCTCACCCTCGTCCCTGGCCCCCTCCTGCCAGAGCCGGGCCAGCCCCCCCTGCTCGCACCAGGCCGCCAGCAGCCCATGCCAGCGCCGCTCCTCCTCCTCATCAAACAGCCCTTCCGGCTCCTTCGGCGATCCGCCTGTTCCTCCCCGCCCACCTCGCAGGCAGTCGCGCAACTTCAGATGAAAGAGGGTATAGCCTCCCTGCTGATCCCGCATCACCAGCCCCCCTAACCGTTGCAGTCCCTGTCGCACCTCCTCCAGATCGATCGCTCTACCATTAGCCAGTGTGAGCAGCTGCCGGAGCGCTGCGATCGTGAGCGGCTCCTGCGCCACCAGCAAGATCCCCAGCAGCGGCTTGATCACTCGTTGCCACCGCGCTCGTTCTCCCCGCAGCCGGTCCAGCGCCAGCGTAAACAAGTGCTCCGGGTCGCTGCTCAGGCGCTCGACCAGGGCCTCCACCTCCGCCGGCCCCTGCCCGCCCCGGCTCGCCAGCTCCCTGGCCAGGAGATCCAGAAAGAGGGCATGCCCCCCCAACGCCTCATAGAACCGTTCTACGAGCACCGCGGAGAGGTCCACCCGCCGCTGTCGCAGGAGCTCCGCAAAATCGGACCGAGAGAGCCGTGGTAGCCGATACTCCCGCCGTGGCTTGCACAGCTCCAGTGGACGTAGCGTATCGTCGGGGCGAGTCCCCAGCACGAAGACGATCCCAGCGGGTGGATTGCCTGGTCCCTGCGGCAGAAAACTCAGATCCCGCCAGCCACTCTGCGCATCAGGCTGCAGCTGGTCCAGCCCATCGATGAAGATGACGTCCTGCTGCCCGCGTCGCGCGATCTCCTGCAGGACTCCCTCCAGGGCCGCGCTCAAGGCGGCACGACCCTCCCCAGCCAGCCACCAGTCCGGCAACTGGTACTTGAGAATCAGGCGCGCCAGCAGCGCTTTCAGCAAGGGCACCTGATAGTCTGGGGGAGGCACCAGCGGAATGAAATGAAAGGCCACCCGCTCCTCGCCTCCCTGTTCCCTGGCTCGCTCTTCGACCAATCTGGCGATCAGACAACTTTTGCCCTGGCCAGCCTCCCCGGTGATCGTCACATAGCCCCCTGTCGGCAGCAGCTCCTCTACCAGGCGCCAGACGGCCTCTTGCTCGGTCTGGCGGCCCACGCAACTGCGCCGCCGATCCTCGTAGAAGCCATCCCGACGCCGCACCAGCGCCCGCAGCCGCTGCCGCGCCTCGTCTTGCGCCCGGGATCGCCGCCGCGCCTCGGCCAGCCCGGGATGGCGCGCCAGCACCAGCTCATCGCCCGCCCCGTAGAAGCGCGGTCCCTGCTCCCGGAGGGCCTGCGCCAGGAAGGCAACGACCCGTGTGAAGGTCACGTTGCCCTCCTCATCGGCTGCCTCTGGCACCTCGCCCCGCAGGATCTTGAGCAGCTGCCCTGTCAGCAGGCCGTGTCCATGCTGCTCTCGGGCTGGCTCCAGGCCGGTCGCCGTCAGCGCCAGGCGCACGCCGCCCGCTGGCGCCGGACTGCGCTCGCCTGGTTCTCCAAAGTAATATCTCAGGCGCCGCTGCAGCGCGTCCCGATAGGGATCGGGCGCGCTCTCAGCGAACTTGCCTCCATAGCAGCAGTCAAGAATGAGCAGGAGCTGGGCCGCGCACTCATGCTCAAAGAGCACCTGCCGCAGCCAGCGAAACGAGAGGTGCGCCGTGGGGTCGATCTTCAGATGAGTGGGATCAAAGTCCGCCGTCACCAGATAGACCTCATCCAGACCGGCCTCCCCAGGCAGCGCCTCGGCATGGCAGCTGAAGAAGACCAGCCCGAAATCTCCCTGCTGGAGCTCCAGGGCCAGCTGCACCACGGCCTTGCGGACCCGCTCTGTGGTGGCCTGCGCACCCAACACCGGGGGAACCACCAACTCGAAGCCACAACCGTCTTGCTGCAATATCTCCGCCATACCACAGGCATCGGCCTCGGCCCACTGGAGCGGTGCCCGGTGAGGCGCAGGGGGTCCATTGATCCCGATGACCAGCGCCAGCCGCCGGCCAGGTGAGGTTGCAGCAGATGTGGACGAGGATGGCGGGGACATCGTGAGCGATAGCCTCCCTCTCAGGGTATCAGTGCCAACAAGCTAGCAGCATCGTCTCTGTCGCGAGTCAGCTCACTCCTGGGGGTCAGGAAGAGAGCGGCGCATCTATCAAGAGTATACGCCAGAACATGCCGATTGTCACTCTTTCTCGCTCATAGACAGAACAGACGATCGCTGGCCCATCCGCTTGCTGGAGCAGGGCAGTCCCACCCGCACCTCCTCAGCGTTCACAGGAAAAAGCGAATAGATCTTCTGCCGGCTGCTTTTTGGATATCGGTTCCTGCTGCTCGTCGGAGCCAATCGGCGAGGGCGTGTTACCTACCTGTCTCTTCTTCACGGCTTGCAGCTGGCAGCTGTGAAATCGCCGCCCCTTCCAGCTCCATAGAAAAGGGATCAGCTGCTCGGTGCTCTTTGCCTGGTCTGGGACGACGGGGTAACGACCGAGCCAGAACAATCCTCGTGCAGGCTAGCGGCCCTGTTGACAGGGCGGCAGAGGCGCGGCCTGCAAACACGAGGATGTTTGTCGCCCGATAGCCCTTGCCGGGCTTCCTCCCTGCGTCGAAGGGTCCCAGGCGAAGGTTTTCCGGTCTGTTCTCCTGGCCCTCTCCAGATATCGCTCTCACAAGCCCATCACCTGTCTTGTCTGGTGATGGACGAAACCATCCGCTTCTGCTCTGCCGAGATGCATCTTCGCCCCAATCGGACGCGCTTCTCTCGCCTTTCTTGCCTCTGGCCTCTACTGGATGCTGCGCCTGTCTGCGACCTGGCATGGCTGGTCCTCGCGATCCGCTGGCCGCCAGAGTGCTCGCGGCACGTCGCCTGAGTTGCGCCACGGCGGTCAAAGGAATCCTGAGCCCACACGGGGAGTGACCAGATGATGGAAACTCAGACCAGACCCCCTTAAGCCGCGAGCAGCGCCTGGCGATCGCCGAGGCCGGGCTGCTGCCACCGAGGCTTCCTTGCCATGCGCTCGCCCCAGCCAGGTCAAGGATCTCCACGATTGGAGCGGTGATTTCTCCGGCCCTGACTTCCTCCTATGCATGCTGTTGCCGCCATTGAGCCTGCTCGTCCTCGGGGACCAGGTTGCAGCCAGGCCCCTGCAGGTAGCCAGCAACTCTTCCAGAAAGCGTGTTCACAGGACTGCGACCAGTTCAGCAGGCAGCGCGGCGACAAAGTGACTGAGTGTCGAGGCCGCAGGCAAGCTGGCGCTCCCGAAGAGGGCCAGAAAGGGAGGCGCCGGGGGATGCACGGCATGCCTGAGTCCGCTCGGTGCTGATCGCACGGCGGGCGATACTACTGACGCCCGCCTCTTTGAAGAGAGGTGATGATTGCTCCATTCAAAGAGGCAGCTGTCTCTGGGTCCTGAAGTAGGAATGAACCGTTTCACACTCCAGGGCCAGAGACATCACAGGGGAACGTCGCGATCGTGGACGGCTGACAGCTTCGCTCACGCTAAGGCCGCTCTGGTCGGTAGGTGAGGACGACAACACCGGAACTGAAGGTCCGAGTGTCGATCAGCTTCAGCACCTTGATCTCGCTTCCCTCTCGGAAGAGACGCTTACCTCTGCCCACTACAATGGGGAAGACCATCAGCCGATATTCATCGATCAGGTCCAGGGACATCAGGCTGTGGACCAGTTCCCCACTTCCGAAAATCAACACATCCTTCCCTGATTGCTGCTTGAGCCGGGAGACTGCTTCCGTGAGATCGCCCGTGAGCACGCTGGCGTTCCACTCCATTTCTGAGAGCGTGGTAGAGACCACAAACTTCGGCAAACTGTTCATGCGCTCTCCATATGCCCCAGTTCCCTGCATGCTCGGCCAGCTGGCAGCAAATCCCTGGTAGGTCCTGCGTCCCAGAAGGAGTGCAGAGCAGCTAAAAAGTTCGTCGAATTTATATTTTTGTGATTCTTCATTTGTAAATCGAAAAGTCCATTTGGGATCTTCAATAACGCCATCCAGAGATACAAACATCGAAGCGACAATGTTCGCCATCTTCATCTCCTGAAAAGGAATAGCACAGTCACGCACTTGCCAATCGCAAGCGTTTGCCTCTAGCCATTCTTACGGAGCTCATCAAAAACGGTCAAGGCCCGCGAGTACGCACCCGTTGGGCATGTCGTGGATCTTGAGGGCCTCATCACTTTTCACAAGCGTCTGCTTCAATGATCCGAATGAGGGGCTTGCCCACTTTGGGCATGCTGCCATCCGCTGCCGGCGATCGTGAGACAGAGCCTCGGGCTTCCAGTCAGTTGCAGAATGCCCACCTGGGCTGCGCATAGTGCGACGCACCCTCAGCTAGCAGGCTGGCTATGGCTTTGTAGAGACCGCGACCAGGACCAGCAAGGGCAGGCGTTCCATCGTCCTCCTCCCGCCCGTCATCGAGACCTTGAAAGCGCACCAGGCCCGGCAACTGGAGGTACGCAGCAAGGCAGGCCCTCGCTGGAAGCCGATGGATCTGGTCTTCTGCACCCAGAAGGGCCATTTTCTCACCGATAGCTTCGTGCGCCGCCAGTATTACCAGCTCCTGGAGCAGGCCGGATTGCCGCGCATCCACTTTCACGATCTGAGGCAGAGCACGGCCACCATCCTGCTCGCGCTGGGAGTCACCAGCAAGGTGGTCCAGGAGTTGCTTGGCCACAGCCACGTGAATATCACGCTCGGTATTGATGGGCATGTGTTGCCGGGGATGCAAGAGGAGACTTGACAAAGAATGGGGCGGCTGTTGGCGTTAGAGGGAGTGCAGGACGAGCAGGAAGAACAGAGCTGTCAGAATAGCTGTCTTGAGGGCAAGCGGCGACCCTCTCTTGGAGGAGGGTCGTCCACCTGGCTTGGGAAGAGGGAGCGGGAGACGGGACTCGAACCCGCGACAGCTTGCTTGGAAGGAAAGCTGCCTTCCAAGGCAGATCCTCTGAAAAGAGTATATCCTGAGAGCTTCTTTCAAGCAAGAGCAAAGACTCTCGTTTGACTGCCCCCCGTATAGCCTTGCAAGCAGTGCGCGTCCACAGGTGTTGATCCAGGGGCCTCCCCCAGAAGTCCATCTCCCCACCCGCTGCACCAGATCAAGCACAGAGAAAGATTCTCCCGGTCCGCCTCAGAGAACCTCCTCTCATATTGGCGCAGGGAATGACCAGCTCCACACTCATACCTCACTCCAGCGCCACTCTGACAAAGAGCCAATCAGCGCCTGCAGCCAGAGCAACGAGCATCACAGGACATGGCCCTGTTGTCTTTGAACCTCTTCCGAGATCTGCCGGAACTGAACAACGACAAAGGTCTCCACCTGCTGCCTTCCCAGGCGGCTCCCGTTGCGCACCCACTGCCAGTCCCTCACTCTCCCACTCTCTTCCCGCTACGCTCCCGATTCCTTCCCAGACGTTTCCCACCGCCGTCGTGTACGCTCATTCTCCGTCGAGTGCACCGAGATCACCTAGGATGAGCAACGTGGCCAGGATCTCCCGGTGCTGTACGGCTGGTCTCAGGAAGAGCTTGTCAGGTCACGTTCTGGGTTTCTGCCATCAGCCCCATGCTGACCTGCTCGACGCATTCGCCCACGGCGCCGGCTTCAGCCGCGGCCTGGGGTCGCTCATGCTTTCGATAGCTGTCGCCTCCTGTCTCGTCCACAGACAAATAGGTCACCTGGGAAGCGGCGTTCGATCAGGCTGCGCGATCTCCATTCAGGGGGCAAGACACGTCAGTACGGGCCATGTTCTTCGCAGCAGATGGAGAGCTGGTGGCTTCTGCTACCCAAGGAGGAGCCAGCCAGCAGTTTTGCCTCTGCTTATCCCACCGCAGAGCCAGGCCATAGCATACTCCTCCATACAGGAAAGGAGCGATCACCACCATGCAACGACGAAGAGGCATCCTGGCACCAGGAGCGCTGTTCCCCCTTTCCTTCTGGATTCTATTAAGCGGTATCTTCGTGAACCGGTTCGGCAGCTTTGTCGGGGTCTTTCTCCTGGTGTATCTGACGGCTCAAGGCTACTCCCCAGCGCAGGCAGGCATAGCTGCGGGAGCCTATGGACTGGGCAGCATGGCCGCTGCTCTCCTCGGCGGCACTCTGGCAGACCGCCGGGGAAGACGGTGGACTATCGTGGTCGCCATGTTCTCTTCCGCCGCAGCTACTCTGGCCTTATCACAGGCACGTGCCTTGCCGGCGCTGGTGGGCCTGGCGACCCTGGCTGGCCTCTGTGCTGCCCTCTATCGTCCGGCGGCCAGTGCCTTGTTGACCGAGCTGGTACCGAGAGAGCAGCGCCTGCCCGCCTTCGCCTGGTACCGGTTTGCCCTTAATGTCGGCTTTACCGCTGGTCCTCTCCTGGCCGGCTTCTTTGCCAGCCACTCCTTCTTCTTGATCTTTCTGACAGATGCTCTCTCATCCGTCGTCTTCGGCGTGCTGGCCCTGGTCGCTCTGCCCGCTGGGAGCGGTGGCGCAGCTCAGGAGCAGCCACCGACAGCAGCTGGATTCGTGGAAGCGCTCCATCACGATCCTCGTTTTCTGCTCTTCCTGCTCGGTTCCCTGGCAGTGGCCATAGTGTACTTCCAGCATCAGTCCACTCTTGTTCTGCAGGTGCAC
Organism: Thermogemmatispora sp.; assembly: GCF_019683635.1. Lineage (GTDB taxonomy): Bacteria > Chloroflexota > Ktedonobacteria > Ktedonobacterales > Ktedonobacteraceae > Thermogemmatispora. The sequence goes on from NZ_JADGIA010000198.1 coordinate 7,094, forward strand.
AGCCTGGGTCTGTCCAACGCCGCCTATGGAGCGCTGCTTTCGCTCAATGGCCTGGTGGTAATCGTGTTAGAGCTGCCTCTCAGCCAGGTCACCAGAAAGTGCTCACTGCTGCCACTGATTGCCATAGGCTGGCTGCTCACAGCTCTGGGATTTGGGCTGGTCGCCTTTGCCTCCAATCTCGTGTCCCTGGCCTTGACAGTGGTGCTCTGGAGTGTGGGCGAGATCCTCCATCACCCCGCCTCTGCAGCCTACGTCGCCGATTTGGCGCCAGCGCACTTGCGTGGCCGCTACCAGGGCGCCTGGGATGTCACCTGGAACCTTGCTCAGACGGTCGGGCCGCCGTTGGGGACCCTGGCGTTTTCCTGGGACGCGCCCAGATTCTGGTGGCTGTGTGGTTTGCTGACCAGTGTTGCTGTGCTGCCCCTTGTGCTCGGAAAAGCGCCAGACCAGACGCCCGCGCAAGCAGAATGTCCCCGCGCGGAGACTCCTGCGCTTCGGAGGTCGGGTCCCGCCCCATACCCCGCTCGGAAAGAATCTGGGCCCCCAGGGAGACGCTCGCGTGCACTGCTCACCTATCTGGCCCTTCTTCCACGGGGCACTGATGTAGACCTTCGTATCATCCAGCAGGTGATACGCTGCTCGTATCCCCAGGCACGTCATCTGGCAGAGGCCCTGGAACGGCAGGGCTATGTGCTTCGTGTGGCGGGATCACGCCGGCGCTATTGCCTGCATCCGTCCTACCGTCCTGCAGCCGTGCGCCTCCGTCGCCAGTGAGAGCAGGAGACGGCTGCCTCCGCACCATTCTTCCCTATAGTCACCGATCATCCTCACACACGTTTATCGATTGCTCTCACTCGTTTCATTTCTTTCCAGTATGATCTGTCTGTCTGGACAGTACAGTCTGTCAACCTGCCTGCCGCACCATAGCACTCCATCCCTCGTAGGGTTCTGAAGCTCCCACTCTCTCTGAGGAAACAGCAATCACCTGCACATGGACGCCAGCCTTGTTCATCGGAGTTGCCATCCGCCTCACGGCCCTGATCAGTGCTGTGGAGGAGTGACTGCCCTGATGGGAACAACAGCCAGCCGCTGGAGCTGTCCCTGAATCCCGGTCACTCCCCCCTGCACCAGACCAGTCGTTGGATCTTGCTGCCCGACGTAGGCTGTATTCGCACTGGTAAGCATCCCGTCCAGTAATGAGAGTGCCTTTGCCTGCTGCAGTTGAGCATCGCTCATGGTGACAAGCTGGACCGCGTCCTGGCGGATGCGTTGCATCAGGATAGCAATGGCCTCTAACTGCCTGTCTACGTTCGTGGCAATCTGCTGCTGGGAAGCTATATGGCCAGGAGCATTGATGAGACCACTCAAGTGCAGGTTGATGTGGGCAAGATAACTGGGAAGCGCCTGGTTGGGGTCAACCTGCAGGAGACCGATGCGACCCGCCTTCGGATCGACCAGGATCGGGGTACCAGTGGGAGTATCACGCCCAACGTAGGCAGTGCCATCAAGGTAGTCCAGGATGCGGATCACCTGCCGACGCAGCAGCCCCGTATGAGTCCCGGAGGCCCAGTCATCCCTCGCCGCACTTGACCACTCCAGGAGCTTTTCCGTATTGCGATAGAGCCAGAGGGCCAGACCTCCAGAGAGACCAATGTGTTGAAGCTCAGGATCACTGGCCAGCAGGTGCCGCAGGTGCGACAGGAGACTATAGTGCTGCTCGTCCCCCGGAGTGGGCGTGTCGGAAATCGCTCCAAGAAAACGCCAGGTGGTCGAGTCGAGAGAGGGCGCGATCGGAGGATGAGCTGCATCCTCCTCAGTCACCAGGAAACGGCTGTACTGAGCGAGCAGATCCTGGTGAGAAGGGCTGCGATAGGTCAGCAGGACGGCTCTGCCCCTCGTTGACGAGAGCGTGCCCAGTAGCAGCGGAGGTGTCTGATCATCTGACCGGTCAGGAAGGAGCCAGGCATACTCGGCTTTGGCAACCGGCACAGCGGGGAGCTGGTGGAGCGTGAGGGTGATCACATCGTTGAGACCTCGCGTACCCAGTCAACGACCCCTGGCTCAAGCCAGGGGCTTGCCCGCAGCCTCGTCGGCCCGGGCTTCGGGGCTGGTTGACGGCAGCCCACTGCCCCGTAGGACAGT
>NZ_JADGIA010000031.1 GCF_019683635.1 Thermogemmatispora sp.
CAGGCCAGGCCAGGCTAGCCCAACCGACCGCAGGCTCACCACCATTCACCTTGCCCCCGGCGCCGGTGGTGCAGGCGGGAGAGACGAGACTAGGCGTAGCGCTGAATGTATTCGTCGATGCGGAACTCGCGAGGCTCAACGACCTCACGGGTCACGCGCTCCATTGTTGGCCGCTCCTCGCGATAAAAGAGGCCGATATACTGCTTCTCGCTGTCGAGAGCATACTCCAGGGCCTTGAGCCGGTTGCTCGGGTCATGATCCTCCGGCAGCGGCGTTACCGCGGCATCCCAGGCATCGAAGGTATTGTAGAAGGTTGGGCAGGGACTGAGCACATGCACAAAGGAGAAACCCCGATGCAGAGTAGCCTGCTCGATCAGGGCCGCCAGCTCTTTGGGGCGAGCGGAGTAGCCGCGGGCCACAAAGCTCACGTTCAGCGAGAGAGCGGTCGCGATCGGATTGAATTGCGAGGCCAGCAGGCCATAGGGCGACGACTTCGTCTTGTGGCCATGCGGTGAGGTAGGCGAGGTCTGTCCCTTGGTCAGGCCATAGGTCTCGTTATCCATTACAATGGCCGTAATATCGATATTGCGCAGAGCGGCGTGCACCAGGTGGCCCACGCCGATGCTGAAGAAGTCGCCATCACCCCCCACGGCAATCACCGTCAGATCAGGACGGGCCATCTTCAGGCCCTGAGCGACCGGGAGGGCGCGCCCATGCACGCTATGGAAGCCGAAGGTGCGAATAAAGTGGGGGAAGCGGCTGGAGCAGCCAATACCCGAGACAACCACCGTCTGATCGACTGGCAGCTTGAGGGCCGCCATGCTGCGCAGCGTCGCGTTGAGCACGCCAAAATCGCCGCAACCCGGACACCAGGTCGGCTTGACCTCGCTCTTGTAGTCCTTGAGCGTGAGCGTTGGAGTGGTTGACTGAACCACGGCTAACAAACCTCCTCAATGGCCCGCAGGATCTCGCCCGCGGTGAAGGGAATGCCCCCGAATTTATTGACACGAATCGGCTGCAGACCATACCTGGCCCCGAGCAGGTTGGCCAGCTGGCCCGAGTAATTGCACTCGGGAACGATGATCGTCTTGACGGAGCTGATGAAATTGCGAAGAGCACGGTCGGGCAGGGGCGAGAGAATGCGCAGATGCAGCGAGGCTACCTTGTAGCCCTTGGCCCGTGCGCGATCAACCGCCTCTTGAATGGCCCCCTCTGTCGACCCCCAGCCGATCAACCCGATCTCGGCGTTGCTGTCCCCGTACGGCTCCGGCTGTGGCAGCTCCTGGGCCGCCGTCTCCAGCTTGCGAAAGCGCTTCTGCATCATGGCCGTATGGTCTTCCGGCTCGTAGTCTGGATGGCCATGCTCGTTGTGCTCCAGGCCGGTGGCAGAGTAAGGAAGGGCACCAGGTCCGGGGATCGTCATGGGAGAAACGCCGCTGGCTGTATAGGCGTAGCGCGCGAAGCTGGCCGCCAGGGCTGTTGCCGCTTCGTGCTTGCTGCCGTTGCTGCTGGCCCCATTGGCGCCGTTGGCGCCATTGCTGCCCACCTTGCCATACTCAAGGCGCCCCTCGATGGTGAAGGGCTGAAAGACGCTGCGGTCGACGCTCTCAACGCGAGCCGTCAGCGACTGATCGGTGAGAAAGATGACTGGCATCTGGTAGCGGTCGGCCAGGTTGAAGGCCAGACCCATCAAGCTGTAGCAGTCGGCGACATTGGCCGGCGCCACGATCAGGCGCGGCGTATCGCCGTGGCCGCCGTAGAGGGCAAAGCTGAGGTCAGCCTGCTCCATCTTGGTAGGCATACCCGTGCTGGGACCAGCACGCTGGGCATCGACAATGACCGCTGGTAGCTCAGCCATCGAGGCCAGCCCGATCAGCTCAGTCATCAGGGAGAAGCCCGGGCCAGAGGTCGCCGTCATGGCCCGCACACCGCCGAAGGAGGCTCCCAAAACCGCCGCCAGGGCGGCCATCTCATCCTCCGCCTGCAAGAAGGTGCCTCCTACCTGCGGCAGTTCCTTGGCCATCGCCTCCATGATATCGCTGGCCGGCGTAATCGGATAGCCCGCGAAGAAGCCACAGCCCGCTGCCAGGGCGCCCGCTACGACCGCCTGGTTGCCATTGAGCACCACGCGATCGGCCTTTTCCACAGGGCCAAGCTGGTAGGGATCTCGCTTTTCGATCTTCTCACGTACATAACGGTAGGCGATGTCTAGCGCCAGGCGGTTCTTCTCCATCAAGACGGGATTGGCCTTGCGGGATTTGGAGAGGCGGGACTCCACTACCTGAAGCAGGGCCTCCAGGGGCGGCCCGAAGAGGCCAGCGATGGCCCCCAGCATGACCATGTTCTTGGTCTGAAAAAGCTGCACTTCCTTGCGCGCTAGCTCGTTGAAGGGCACGGCATAGGTGATGAAGTCGTCGCTCTCGGGCGTGAAATCACCAGGGTCGTAGACCAGGACCCCCCCCCGGCGCAGGTCGCGAATATTGCGGTCGTAGGCCTCTTTGTTGAGGCAGATCAGGACGTCCGCATAGTCTCCCATCGATTTCACAGGGCGATCGCTGATGCGCACCTGGAACATACAGGGACCGCCCAGGATCTCCGCCGGGAAGGTGCGGAAGGTGAAGACATGATACCCCCAGCGCGCGGAGGCGAGCGCCAGGATGTCACCACCCGAGATGGTCCCTTCGCCCGACTCGCCACCAATCCGAATCGTCACTTCATTCTCCATTGAATGCCCCCTCTAAAAATTCAACCGCGCCCTGTGCACAGAAATGGCGCGGCCCTTAAAAAGCGCTCCCGGGATTCCACAGAGTGCTCGCGACTAACAGCGGTCGCTCTCTGCTCTTGCTCCGGTCTGCGTCTGCTCGACTGCCTTGCACTCAAAACAGGGTGCTTCGCCGATGGCACGGCTCCTGTGTTCACGATGCTGCTGCTTACCGCTGAATCCGCCAATAGGCTCGTCGTTGACTGGCTTGCCCCTTTCTTTTCAGGAACGGAAGCCAGCCAGGTGCTGTGCTCTACACTTCCGATATTATAGCACAATGTGGACCGTACGATGTATCGATCTATTGCCATGCTGAACCAAATGTCGCGGGGCTTTGTTGACTTTTCTGGCCTCTCCCTCTTCCCAGAGAATCCCGAGTATGTTACAATAGTGGTCGCAAGGGCCCATAGCTCAGCGGTTAGAGCAGCCGGCTCATAAGTGCGCCGCTGTGCTCTACCTGTCTCTGCTGCGCAGTGCAGCACCACTGGGACCGTTGTGGTTAAAGCCTGGTCTGACCTGATCCCGAAAGGGTTAGGGGACAGTAGCATGGCCAGAAAAGTACGGCTCGGGGGAAACTGCTTACCCCGCTCCGTGCAGCGAGGCCGTATATGGTGAGGAGGAACTTCCGAACCCGAGATGTGCCCGCTCAACCACCCGTGCGATGGCAGGATTGCGCACGTCGCCCGATTTGACGACCGTGGTTATGAGGGTCGTCAATGGTCCCATCGGGCTGGCGGCTGGTAGCCCGGCACATCGTAAGGGCACCTACGTACGGACCGAGGCAGGTAGGGAACTGCGGGATCACCTTCCAGGATACGGACGGGTCGCCTCTCTGGCACCAACTCTGCCACTGGCATCGCCGTGTCCTCTGGTGACGGAGTGCCCATAGTACTCAAACGATCGGGGTAACGCCCGATACACGGGGAAGGGGCACAGGGCGCTGCTTCCTGCCCTCCGGCTCGACAGCGCCTGGAGAGCCGTGTGCGTCGAAAGGCGCACGCACGGTTCGGGAAGAGATGACCTTGCTCAGCAGCCTGGCCTTCCGGCAATCAGCGCTTGCTCGCCTGATCGCTTCCAGGCCAGGCAGAGGCTGGGGAGTCGTCGGCTTCACCCGGTTGGTCCCTGGTTCGAATCCAGGTGGGCCCACCTTCACCCTTGCTCGCTCGTCTCCTTGTCCAGTCCCGGCAGCTGGCTGTCATCCAGTGGTTGGCCAGCCGCTCTCTCCCTCTACTGCCAGCTTGACTGACCCGCCCCGTTCAGATCGTGAGGAGGGGCCTCCCTTGTTAATAAGCCCTTTTCTGGCCGCGGTTTCAGGTCTCATCTCTTCTCTCGCTCCTCGTTCTAGCTGCCGTGGCTCTTTTTTTGATCCGCCAAGGAGGCAAAGCACAGCCAGAAGCGGGCCAGGGCCGCGAGGGGGCGGAGAGAGAAGCAGGGAGAGAGTGGGCAAGGCAAGCCAGCAGGGCAGGCCCGGATACCGGGCCCGATGCAGAAAAAGAGGGGCGTGGTCTGGGCGACCGCCCCCCTACTGGTGACGCTTCAGGAAGCGCTCGATACGTCGCAGGGCTTCCTCTAGCTGCTCATAAGCAGCGCAATAAGCACAGCGTACATAACCGGCTCCGCAGGCACCAAATGAGCTACCGGGCACAACGGCTACGCGCTCTTCTAGCAGCAACTTTTCGGCAAACTCCTCATCGCTCATGCCAGTCTGGGCCACACAGGGGAAGGCATAGAAGGCCCCTCGCGGCTCACAGGTTGGCAGGCCAATGCGGTTGAGTCCATCAACAAACATCCGCCGCCGCCGCGCGTACTCGGCATGCATAGCGCGTACGTCTTCCTCGCCGTGACGCAGGGCCTCCAGAGCCGCGACCTGGGCGACGGTGCCGGCGCACATAATGGCGTATTGATGCACTTTCAGCATGGCCTCTAGCAGGGTGGCCGGAGCCGCCACGTAGCCGACGCGCCAGCCTGTCATGGCATAGGCTTTGGAAAATCCGTCGAGCAGAATGGTGCGCTCGCGCATACCCGGCAGCGTCGCTATGCAGACATGCTCAGTCTCGTAGACCAGGCGACTGTAGACTTCATCGACCACCAGGTAAAGATCATGTTCCAGGGCCAGACGCGCGATTCCTTCCAGCTCGGCCCGCGGAATGACAGCCCCCGTCGGATTGTTAGGGTTGCCAAGGAGCACCACTTTGGTGCGCGGCGTGATCAGGGGCGCGATCTCCGCGGCGCGCACAGCAAAGTCGTAGCGCGCATAGGTCGGGACCGGTACGACCACGCCGCCGGCAAAGAGAATATCAGCCTCGTAGGCAACGTAGCCGGGGTCAAGCGAGATCACTTCATCGCCCGGATCAACTAACGCGCGCATCGCCAGATCGACCCCTTCGCTGACGCCAACGGTGACCAGGATCTCTTTCTGCGGATCATACTGCAGGCCGTAGCGACGCTGCAACATTGCAGCGATCTCTTCGCGCAATTCGAGAATTCCATAGTTCGACGTGTAGTGCGTCTCTCCACGTCTGAGGGCTTCGATGCCCGCCTGGCGAATATGCTCCGGCGTCACAAAATCAGGCTCGCCTACTCCAAGCGAGATGACGTCTGGCATGCTGTTGATGATGTCGAAGAATTTGCGAATGCCGGAGGGTTTGACGGCCCGCACTCGCTGTGAGAGCGCTTCGCGTTTGAGTGTATCCATAATCAGCTGCCTATCCCTTCTTGTGCACACATGGAGGCCAGGAGCGGCAAGCAACGCCCGCGGTTGCCCGTCCTTTCTCTGCCAGGATCATCTGCCAGGCGGATGATCCCGCAGGTGCCTTCCTTGTTCAGCATCCCGTTGCCTCTGCTGTTTCCACTGTAGCACAAACGGGCCGAGGAGACAACGCCTCGCCTCAGCTCCTACCCCAGATGGTCAGGGGGGCACTCGCTGCTGATCCGCTCCTGCCACCAGCGCGCGACTCTTGCGCTCTGCCCGCGTCCGCCGCTGGCCGCGCAGCCAGGCCCGCCCGCACTCAGGTGGCCAGACTGCGCAGCTTCTCAACGATGCCCGGCAGGACGGTGAGGACGGTGTCGATGTCTTCTTCGCTGTTGTCTTTGCCAAGGGTCAGGCGCAGGCTACCGCGCGCCCACTCGGGCGGCAGGCCAAGCGCGACGAGGACATGCGAGGGTTCAACCGAGCCAGAGGTGCAGGCCGAGCCGGTCGAGGCGGCAATGTTGAGCAGGTCAAGGTTGAGCAGGATCGATTCACCTTCGACTCCTTCGAAGCAGAAGCTGGCGTTGTTGGCCAGGCGCTGCGTCGGATGGCCGGTCAGGCGACTGCGTGGGATGCGGCTCAGGATGCCCTCGATCAGGCGATCGCGCATGGTTCGCAGCCGCGGCTGGACCTGCTCCAGCTCCTCGTAGGCCAGGCGCAAAGCTGTCGCTGCTCCTACGATGCCGGCCACGTTTTCGGTCCCAGCTCGCCGCCCGCGCTCCTGTGAGCCTCCTTGCAGCTGCGGCAGGAGTCGGACGCCCTGGCGCACGTAGAGAATGCCAACGCCCTTCGGCCCATAGAATTTGTGAGCCGAGAGCGAGAGCAGGTCGGCATTGAGCGCCTTGACGTCGAGTGGTAAGGCCCCGCCCGCCTGAACGGCATCAATGTGGAAGGGAACTTTACGCTGCCGACAGATGCGCCCAATCTCTTCAACCGGCTCGATGGTCCCGATTTCGTTGTTGGCGTACATGATGGAGACGAGGACGGTCTCAGCGGTGATGGCTCGCTCAACCGCCTCGGGGTCAATCAGTCCGTGTTCGTCAACTGGTAGATAGGTGACGTTGAAGCCGAAACGCTCCAGATAGTGACAGGTGTGCAGGACGGCATGATGCTCGATGGACGAGGTGATGATGTGCTGACCTTTGTTGCGCGCGGCCAGGGCCACACCCTTGATGGCCAGATTGTCGCTCTCGGAGCCACAGCCGGTAAACACGATTTCGGTGGGCCGGCAGTTGAGAATGGCAGCGATCTCTTCACGCGCCCTGTCAATGGCTTGCATGGCCCGCCGCCCCAGGGTGTAGATACTGCTGGCATTGCCATAGTCGCTGGTGAGATAGGGCAGCATGGCCTCCAGCACCCGCGGATCAAGGGCGGTCGTGGCCGCATGGTCAAGATAGATGAGTCGCTCTGGCATGGTTACGCTCTTAACTTTGAAATTACGGCTATCCCCGAACTTCTTCTTCTGCTGCTGTTCAGATATTGAAAGTTAACAGGTGTTCTCCAGTCGCTCGCTCCCTGCGACGAAAGAGCGCTTGTTTGACGGCTGCCTTCATTGTATCATAGAATGAGCTCCGCTTCCTGTCTCGCTGCGCTTCAGGAGCCTCTCTTTTCATTTTCATAACTGTAGCAGGTCAAAACATAGTTTTTATACTTATTACAGCATAATAGAAAGGAATAACTCGATGGGGGAAGAGCTTCTTTTAAGTCTGATGCCCGATTTTGAAGAGCTGAAGGGTGAACGCGTCATTGTAAGACCGTATCGTGAGGAAGATGCTCCTGCGCTCTTTGAGGCCATCCAGGAATCGCGCCATCACCTGCGCCCCTGGCTGCCCTGGGCTGATCAGCATCAGCGCATCGAGGAGACGCGCGATTGGATCAACCGCCAGCGCGCTGCCTGGCTGGTGCGCGAGTCTTATGGCTGTGTGGTGCTGAGCCGGGCAGATGAGCGGTTCGTGGGTGGCATCGAGCTGAGGCCCCAAGACTGGCAGGCGCATGTTTTCGAGATCGGCTACTGGCTGCGCGCCACGGCCACTGGTCGGGGATATATGACGGAAGCAGCGCAACTGCTGACCAGCTTTGCCTTGAGGCAGCTCGGAGCCAACCGCATCGTCATCCGCTGTGACGAGCGCAACGAGCGCAGCGCTGCCATTCCACGCCGTCTTGGCTTTGTCTTTGAGGGCTGCCTGCGTAACGAGGCCCTGGCTCCCGATGGCAAGCTGCGCAATACGCTGGTCTTTGCGCTGACGCCAGCGGACCAGTGGCAGGCTGGCCAGTAAACGAGGAGTGGAGAGGGGTCGGCAGCGACCTCTCTCCTTCAGGACAGGCCCTTCAGTCAAGCTCAACGCAACGCAACGCCGCGCACGATCGCCATCCGCAACTAGAGGCTGCCCCAGTTGTAGACCGTGTCAGGTTGCACGTGCGGGCTATTATAGGCCAGAGTGATGAGTTCATGAGCCTGTAGCTGGAGGCTGTGGAAGTCGCCTTGATAGGGCTTGCCATCGACGTAGACACTCCAGCCGCTGGCCTGGTCAAGCTGGCTGGGGAAGCCGTTGCCCAGTCCGGCGAACTGGCTCTTCCAGATATCGAAGAACTGGCCAAGGGTGAAGCGTGCGTTCTGCGGCGCCTCAATATGGATAACGCCGGTCGTGTCGTGGGTATGGAGCCAGTAGATGCAGTCGCCGGCGATACCGGTGTTAGCAGGGATCTGCATGGCTTGACCGTTGATGTAGATCGAGAGATGGGCGTGATAGTGCACCGCCACCTGCTCGCTGGCATCACAGTAGACCTGATCGACCGGCGGATAGGCCGCGTCGACAATCGGATGGTCCTGGCTCTGAACCTGGCTTTGCTGGCCCTGAGACCCGGTATGAATCAGGAAGTAGGCCCCCCCTCCCAGCAACAGGAGAAAGAGGACAACGACGCCGCTGGATATAAATAAGGTGCGGAGCCTGGCCCGCCGCTGCGCCCGTTCGCGCTGCTGCTGCGCTCGCCGTCTGCGCTCCTCTCGCGCTTGCTTGATCGATAGTTCCTGTTTCCGCTCTCCCACCTGCGACCCTCCCTGTGGATTGCTCTGGCCGGTTCCTGCAGTGCGCCTCACAATACCGCTAGCCTGCTGAGCCTTCCTTTTGCTCATGACTGCTCTCCATCGCCAGCCTTTTCTTCTTGAAGAAGCCCTCGTTCATGCTGCCGCTGCGAAAGCCGAGGAGATCGAGGGTGACATAGAGATAGCCGAGACGGCGCAGGCCCTCCGTGACGCGGCGGCTCGTCTCTTCTTCGATCAGGCGGGGCATGTCCTGCCGCTCAACCTCGATGCGGGCTACGACCCCATGATGGCGCACACGGACCTGACGCAAACCCAGCTCGCGCAGCAGCTTCTCCGCCTGATAGACCCTTTGTAATGTCTCGATGTCGATGCGCGTCCCGTAGGGAATGCGCGAGGAAAAGCAGGCCAGCGCTGGTTTATCCCAGACAGGCAAACCCAGCCAGCGCGCCAGGGTCCTGATCTCATTTTTGTGCAGCCCCGCCTCCAGCAAGGGGCCCCGCACGCCAAACTCGCGGGCTGCGCGCTGCCCCGGGCGGAAATCGCCCTCGTCGTCTTTGTTGACCCCATAGGCTACATAGCGCAGGCCGTGCTGCCGGGCCAGGGCCGTCAGGTGAGTGAACAGCTCCGTCTTACAAAAATAGCAGCGATTGGGCTGGTTCGCCAGATAGCGCTCATCTTCAAGCTCATGGGTCTCGACGGTCAGCACACGAATGCCCAGTTCGCGCGCCAGCTGTAGCGCGGCTTCGCCCTCCTCGGGTGCATAGGCGGGTGAGAGCGCCAACGCTCCAAGCGCCCGCTCGCCGAGTTCATCGTGGGCCACCTTCAAGAGCAGGGTACTATCGACGCCACCAGAGTAGGCCACCAGGACTGACTGCATCTCTCTCAAGATGGCCTGTAGGCGCCGGTATTTCTCCAGTGTCGCGGCCTCAAGCTCCGTGACACAGTCATCCTTCGCCGAGGGAGTTGTGAGCATAGAACTGCAATCTTGCCTTTCTTGATCTCCCACCCAGAGGGGAACGCCGGAGCTGGCCGTCCTCCTGTCAATTGCGACGGGGTCAGCCGCGTTCCTCGCCGAGCTGATGATGCTATACTATAGAGCAGTATTGTATTGAAGATCTCGGCTGCGCGCGGTCAAGTGCTATTATAGCATGGCCGACAAGCCAGAGACGAACACCAGACACTGCGAGGAAGCTATCATGAGCGAAGAGCCAGTGTGCGCCGCCATTCTACTGGCCGCGGGTACCTCTAGCCGTATGGGTGGGGGCCGACATAAGTTGCTCTTGCCCCTGGCCGGGCGCCCGCTGGTGCAGCACAGCGTGGAGGCCATTTTGCGGTCGCAGGCTCGCCCTCTGGTGATCGTCCTGGGTCACCGCGCTGAGGAGGTGCGCGCGGCCCTGGGTGACTACGCGACCAATCCAGCGGTCGAGCTGGTCGTCAATCCTGACTACGCTCAGGGCATGAGCACCTCGCTGCGCTGCGGCCTCCAGGCCCTGCTGGCCCGCGCCGCTCGCTTAGACCAGCCACCACCCGCTGGCGCCCTGATCTTTCTAGGCGACCAGCCTTTCATCCCGCCTCACCTGATCGATCGGCTGATCGCCACCTGGCGCAGCTCTGGTCGACGGATCGTGGCCCCCAGCTATGAGGGGCGACGCGGGAACCCTGTGCTCTTCGCCTCAGATCTCTTTCCGGAGTTGGAGCGTGTCGCCGGCGATGAGGGCGGACGGCGCGTGATTGAGCGCCACCGCGCAGAGATAGCTCTCGTCGAGGTGGAGGAAGCACTGGCTGCCCACGATGTTGACACATGGGAGGCCTATCAGACGGCCCTGCGCGCTCAGTCAGGCGAGAGCGACCCTCAGCAATAAGCGACGAGCGGTCGTGGCCAGCTCATGGAGCGCGTGTGAGCGAGGAGGTAGCAGATGTCTAAGGAGCTTGACGAGCACCCGCAGTCTCAGGATTCAGCGCACGATCAGGCGGCTTTCTGGCTGAACTATGCGCGCGAGCTGTGGGGAGCGATTCGCTATCCCGAGGCGCTCGCCGCCGTCGAGCGGGCCTTAGCCCTGGCGCCCGACGATCCCGCTGCCTGGTACCTGCGCGGAGCCTGCCTTTGCCTGCTGGCGCGCCATGAGGAGGCTTTGGAGTCCTTTGAGGAAGCCCTGCGTCGGGATAGACAGTACGTCCCTGCCTGGGACGGCAAGGCCTGGGCTTTAGGGGTGCTCGGACGCCGCGCCGAGGCCCTGGCAGCCGTCGAAGAAGCTCTACGCCTCGATCCTCATTATCTGCAAGCCCGTCTGCGCAAGGCACGGCTGGAGGCCACCGCTGAGGTTGACGCTGACTGAGCGAGCGGAGCGGGGAGAGCGTGGAAGGCGACTGGTCTCGCTCAGGTGAGGATGGGGCCGTAAGACAGTGGGCAAGCAGCCAACAACGTGGTAGGATAGTGGCGTGGTGGCTGATGGCCGGGCTAAGCCGCGCCCGCCTGCGCCCTGAGCGAGTCAGCCAAGGAGGCTGAGCCACCGCTATGCCTGCTGCAGACAGACCAGACGGGACGGCCTGACGCAGCAAGCTAGCTACCCGACCACGAGCGAACGGAGAAGTGTCTGCATGTCCTCATCATTGCTTGAGCAAGAGATCCGCAGCCAGCCCGAGGTCCTCGCCCGCCTGCTCGAACGGGAGCGCCCCCATGTAGAGGAGATTGTCACCTCCCTGCCACCGTTCACCTATGTGCTGATCGCAGCTCGGGGATCATCGGACCACGCCGCACTCTACGCGAAATACGTCTGGGCGGCCCTGGCCGGCCATACCATCGCGCTGGCCACGCCCTCGCTTTATACTCTCTATGGTCGGCCTCCGCGCCTGGATGGGGCCCTCGTCGTTGGCATTTCGCAGTCAGGTCAGTCACCCGATATTGTCGCTGTGCTTGAAGAGGGCCGCCGCCAGGGCCGTCCGACGCTGGCCATTACCAACGATGCCAGCTCTCCCTTGGCCCGGGCCGCCGACCATGTGGTCGCCCTGCACGCCGGAGCCGAGCGCAGCGTCGCCGCCACCAAGACCTACACCGCCCAGCTGACAGCCCTCGCCCTCTTCGCCGCCGCCTGGAGTCCTGAGTCGGCCAGCCATCTGGCGGCTCTAGAGGCCCTGCCCTCCGCTGTCGCCCAGGTGCTGGCACAATCCACAGACATCGCCCGCCTGGCCGAGCGCTATCGCTATATGGATCGTTGTGTGGTGATCGGGCGTGGCTTCAACTATGCCACGGCCTTTGAGCTGACGCTCAAGCTCAAGGAGCTGACCTACGTAATGGCCAATGCCTATTCTTCGGCGGACTTCCGCCACGGCCCCATCGCCACGGTCGACGCCGGTCTGCCGGCCATTCTGATTATGCCGCGCGATGCGACCTACAGCGATATGCGCGAGCTGGCCGAGGAGCTGCAGCGCCGCGGCGCAGAGCTGCTGGTGATCTCGGAGGAGGCCGAGGCCCTGGCTCTGGCCCGCACACCTCTCCCCCTGGTGAGCAGCGTCCCGGACTGGCTGAGTCCAGTGACGGCGATTCTTCCTGGCCAGATGCTGGCCCTCCATCTGGCGCTGACCCGCGGCTATAATCCAGATGTGCCGCGCGGCCTCCAGAAGGTCACGCTGACGCTCTAAGCCGGCGCTCCCAGCCCCGACTACCTGTCTTTCCGCCTGTTTTGTTTCACCTGACAAGACAAAGCAATGCCCCGGCGCTTGTCCGGGGCATCCTTTGTCTTGCCGTTTATTCTAGCAGGCGAGCCAGTCGCTCACGCCAGGACGCACTGACGAAGGCCAGCCGCCCCCGGCAAAGGACCGCCTGCAGCGCGAGTGTCCGATCGAAAATGAGAAGGTCAGCATCGTAGCCAGGCTGGAGCCGGCCCTTGCGCTCGCCGACGCCGGCAGCCAGGGCGGGATTATAAGCAAGCATGCGGGCAGCATCGCGCAAGGAGAAACCGAGCTTCTGCACAACGTTGCGTAAGGCCTGCTCCATCGTCAGCACACTCCCCGTGATAGTGCCATCCGGCAGGCGCGCCGCACCATCGATGACGGTAGCCCGCTGCCCCCCAAACTCAAAGGAGCGCTCCGGGCTGCCCGCGCCGCAGAGGGCATCGGTAATTACCACGGTGCGCTCAGGTCCAAGGGCCTTGACCAGCGCCTTCATGGCCGCCGGATGAACATGCACCCCATCGGCGATCAGCTCGCCGCGTACATGTCCCGCTTCGACCAAGGCTCCCAGTGGCCCCGGTTCCCGATGATGGAGGGGACGCATGGCGTTAAAGCAGTGCGTGACGTGGCTCACCCCCAGAGCAAAGGCCCGTCGCGCCTGCTCGTACGAAGCATCAGAGTGCCCCAGGCTGACAGTGACCCCCGCCTCCAGGAAGCGGCGGATCATGGCCTCAGCCCCGGGCAGCTCGGGCGCCAGGGTCACCAGCCGGAGATGGCCGCGGGTAAGTTCCAGAATGTGCTCGGCCTCCGCCTCGCTGGGCTGGCGCAGCCACTCGGGCAGGTGCGCCCCCCGGCGCGCAATATTAAGATAGGGACCCTCCAGATGGATGCCCAGCGGCTCAGCCAACGGCTCTTGGCTGGCCTCACAGCGCTCAATAGCCTCTACCGCCGCCCTCAGCTGCTCTTCCGGCAAGGTATAGGGCACCCCAATGACGCCAATAAGAAAGGCCGTGGTCCCGCTGCTAGGCGCCCAACGGGCATAGGCACAGATCTCGCTGGCGTCGTCCGTACTGAGATTGAAGCCACCTCCACCATGAGTGTGCACATCAATGAAGCCCGGCAGCACCAGGGCATCCTCAGCCTCGATGACTAAGCCCGACTGCTCTCCTCCGCTCGCCGGCTCAATACGCCCATCGGCAACAGTAATACTGCTGTCAGACAACTCGGCCAGTGCATCGACAAGATGCGCTCCTTGAAAGGTGAATCTGCCCAAATACGTACTCCTTCACTGGTTCAGTGATTTGACAGCTGGTATCTCACACTGTGGAGTATTCCCAGGAGAAGAGAACTTTTCTACCTGCGACCACAGTATTATATAAAACGCGGCCACGCCTGTAACAAAAGGCATGTGTACGCGCTTGTACGCTCATGCCACTTACCGCCCCATCGCCCGACGGCAGTTTGCGGCTAAGTGGCTATGTGATCTATACAACTATTCATTTGTACCTCTAGGCACAAGAGTACCAGGAGAAGAGCAACTTGGCAAGCCCATCCACCTGCTCTGGCTTCTGGAGAGAGTGCGGAGCGCACGTCAAGCATGACGGTGACGCTGGGGACAACAGATCGAGGAAAGCCGGAGGCTGGCGCATTGTGAGCAAAAGCCCACGAAGAGCAGAGGGACCAGAGAGAGACGACGGGCCTGGACGTCGGGCAGACGAGGCGCCTGGCTCATCACAGTCGTTGGAGAGACAACACGTGCCCGCCCGCCCGACGTCCTCGCTTCAGCGAGGAATGCACTCCTCTACGGAGGCGAGAAGAGGCATACCGCGCCGCATCAGCGGCTCACCGCGGAAGCCACCTGTTCGCCGGCGCGCTCGCCCAGCACCATACCGGGTAGCATGCCCAGAGCACCCAGCCCCTCGACAGCCAGAGCAGGAGCCACCGCCCCCACAGGATGCAACTCGGGGACCATCTGCGGCGTGACCTCCAGGTCCACGGCCCAGGTGTAGGCCGGTTCCTGCTCCGCCAGTTCGGGCAGCCAGCGATAGGTCAACTCCTTGAGCCGGCAATGGTAATGAGCGTCATTGCGCGTGACCCCGGCGCGACCGTAGCGACCACCGGTCACCGTGAGCCGTCCCTCGCCCGGCCTGAAGTCCGCGTAAGTGTAGGGCAGGGCATCCCCAAAGACGGGGAAATCGGGCGGCAGCTCGGCGCGGAAGGCCAGCGCATACAGGCGCGCATTGGGGCGGGCGCCCGGGCCTACGGCCAGGATCAACCCCCGTGTCAGTAGTGTGCAGCCGTTGGCCAGATGCAGGCGCCAGCCACTTGCCCCACCGGGCAAGGGCACCTCCTCATAGCTGATCACCGGAGCGTTGCCGCGCAGCTCAACGCCAGCACGACGGGCGCGTCGCGCCAGGTGCGCCAGCAGGGTCAGCGGGTGCACGCGCGCCTCATCCGGCAGCCAGAGGGCCGCATAGACAGTGCGCACATTGAGTCGGCCTCCGGTAGCCTCCGCCACCTGGGCCGGGGTCCACAGCTCCGCGCGCAAACCCATGCGCAGCCGCAGATGTACCTCACGCGCCAGGTTGCGCGCCCCGCTGATGGTCTCGGCCAGGCTCAGTGAGCCAGTCAGACGCAGGGAGAGCAGCGAATCGGGGAGAGCCGCCTCCCTGACCAGCGAGAAGAGAACTTCGGTCGTGGCAGGCCAGAGGGCAAGCGCTGGATGCCCTGAAGGCAGGGTCGTCAGGTCGGCATTAATGCCAACGCTTAAGATGCCGGCATTGCGCCCACTCGTACCACATCCAATGAGCGCATTGCGCTCCAGCACCAGGACACGCGCACCCGCACGGCGGGCGCTCAGCGCCGCGCTTAAGCCAGCAACGCCGGCCCCAATCACTACAACATCCAGCGGTTGGGCGGGAGGACCTTCATCAGCAATGTCCGGAAGGTGCAATTCCGCTCGGACAACAGGATCAAGGTCATCCTCCCACCAGGGGACAACAGATCGAGGAACAGGAGTGGTTGGTGGGACTAGAGTCGTACGTCGATCAGGATCGGCTTCAGTCTGCGTTTCAACTCGCATAAAGCTCCTTTTCACAAGGGCAGTAGCGCGGCAGTACGTGACGAGATGCGCATCACCGTCCTCCCAAGGGCGTGGCAGCCCAAGCGAGACAACGACGGCGGCACGCTACAGCATGCCCTCTGGGGAGCAATGCGTCAGGAGCAACCAGGCTCATCCCGCAAGGTAGCCGGCTAGCGGAGGAGAAAAGCCGCGCGGCTCCTGGGCGATGGCGGTCCTGCACATCCCGGGCAGGCCACGCTACCACCTGACAACCATCCTATCTATGATTGATGATAAGAAGCTCTACCCCGCTCTGTCAAGCCGGCATGAGCAGCACAGCCCCCTGCTTAGCTCTTCTTTACTCGTTATACAGCTTTCACCTGCTTTCTCTATCTATCTCGCTTTAGGAAATAGCCCATTCCTGCAGCCGATCTGGCGCGTCGTGCCCGGCGGATTCACTCGTCTCGCTGCCTGTAGCCTCGCGAAAGCCCATGGCATAGAGCTTGGCATAGACCCCGTTACGGGCCAGCAATTCTTCGTGTCTGCCCTGCTCGACCACCTGGCCTTGCTGGAGCACAACGATCAGGTCGGCGTTCTTGATCGTCGAGAGGCGATGAGCAATAACAATGGCCGTACGCCCCTGCAGCAGGCGCTGGAGTCCTTGTTGCACGATTAGCTCGGTTACGGTATCGATATTGGCAGTGGCCTCGTCGAGAATCAGAATACGCGGATCAGCCAGCAGCGCCCGCGCAAAAGAGATCAGCTGTCGCTGACCCATGCTCAGGTTGCGCCCACGCTCGCGAATCGGCGTCTCGTAGCCCTGGGGCAGGCGTTCGACCAGGTCGTGCAGGCCCACGGCCCGCGCCGCCGCTATGACCTCCTCATCGCTGGCCTCCAGCCGACCGTAACGGATGTTCTCCTTGATGGTCCCCGTAAAGAGAAAGGGGTCCTGCGGTACAACCCCGATCTGCCGGCGCAGCGAGCGCTGCGTGACGTCACGCACATCATGGCCATCGATCAGGACAGCCCCCTCCTGGACATCGTAGAAGCGGGTGACCAGGCCAGCGATGGTCGTCTTGCCAGCTCCCGTCGGCCCGACAATGGCCACGGTCTGCCCAGGCTCGATGTGCAGATTCAGCCCGCGCAGCACTGTATAGCGGGGCGTGTAACCAAAGGTGACGTTGCGAAATTCAATCTCGCCCCGAATCGGCGGCAGTTCAGAGGCTCCCGGCCTGTCCTTGATCTCCACTGGGATGGAGAGGATCTGATAAATGCGCTCGGCAGCCACGGCAGCACGCTGGAGCTGCGTGTACTGCATGCTCAGCTCCCGAATGGGATCAAAGAAACGGTTAATGTAAAGCGTAAAGGCCACGAGCACGCCGACCTGTAGGGCGCCATGCGCGACCTCCATGCCGCCGTAGACTACTACCAGGGCGATGGCGATCGCAGCTACAACCTCGACTAGCGGGAGCACAAGCGAGGAAATACGGTTCGCTTCCAGGTTGGTATCGCGATTGTAGGCATTCAGCTCGTCGAATTCGCTGCGGTTGCGTCCTTCGCGCGCCAGGCTCTGAATAACGCGCATGCCTGAAATATTCTCTTGCAGCGTGGCATTGACGAGCGAGATGGCTGCTCGCGTGCGCCGGAAGGAGCGCTCGGCGTGACGCGACCAGAAGGCGGCAATGACGAACATGACTGGCAGTACGGCGAAGGAGAGCAGGGCCAGCCAGGCGTTCATGGCAATCATGGCTCCAATAATGCCCACGAGAGCCACCAGCGAGCCGAGTATGGAGAGCAGCCCAGAGCTGAGCATGCTCTCCAGGACGTCAATGTCGCTCTGCAAGCGGGACATGACGCGCCCGATCTGAGTACGATCGTAAAAGCTCAGTGAAAGCTGCTGCAAATGGTTGAACATGTCAGAGCTGAGCAGATAGAGCACTTGCTGCCCCGCCCAGGACATGGTCCAGATCTGCCAGTATTGGGCCTGCCACATCACAACGTTGACAAGCAGGAGCAGCAGACAGATCAGGGCCAGGCCCCCCAGGTCGGCGCGGGTGATGAAGTTGTCAATAGCCACCCCGATCAGATAGGGATTGGCGAGATTGGTCGCGGTGTAGATGAGCATCAGCAGGACGCTCAGGGCGGTCAGGCCCTTGTAGCGGGCGAGGTAGACACCAAAGAGGCGAATGGAGCGCCAGTCAAAGCGCCGCGTCTCGCTTTCATCGGCGCTGGCCAGCGTATTCTCTTCCCACAGGAGGCGCCGCCGCTGCTCCAAATAAGAGCGACTGCGCTGGTGCCGCTCGGCTTTCTGCCGCTGATCCTTCATCTCTTCCCTCCTCTCTGTTGACAACAGCCTTCCTTCTCCGCCTCGGCCTGAGACTTCCTTTCCTCTTGAGCTTGAGTCACTCTCTGCTCCTGACTGATGCGCTGATGGCGATAGCGCTCCTCAAATTCCTCTTGCTCACGTAGCTGCAGGTCGTAGAGACGGCGATAGAGGCCGTTGTGCGCCAGGAGGCTTTCGTGGGTGCCGCGTTCGACAATGCGACCGCGATCAAGAATGAGAATCTGATGGGCATGCTTGATGGTGCGCAGGCGCGAGGCCACGACGAACGTCGTGCGTCCACGCATGACCGCCTCCAGAGCCTGCTGAATCAGATATTCGGTCTCCATGTCGACGCTGGAGGTTGAATCGTCCAGGATCAGGATGCGCGGATTGAGGAGCAGAGTACGCGCGATGGCGATGCGCTGCTTCTGCCCTCCCGAGAGGGTCACACCGCGCTCGCCTACCCAGGTATCGTAGCCATTGGGCAAGCTGCAGATGAAGTCATGGATGCGGGCAATTTTGGCTGCGGCTATGATCTGCTCCTCGCTGACCTCTTCGACGCCATAGGCAATGTTTTCGCGCAGGGTGGCATTGAAGAGAAAGACGTCTTGTAGGACCAGCCCTACTGAGCGCCGCAGGGAGGCGAGAGTGATTTCACGTACGTCGTGGCCATCGATGGTAATGCGCCCCGCACTGACATCATAGAAGCGTGGAAGCAGGTGTAGCAGGGTGCTCTTGCCGGCCCCGGTGGCACCGAGGATGGCAATGATCTCGCCCGGCCTGGCCTCGATCGAAATATCGTGCAGCACCTCCTGCCCGCCCGCGTAGGCAAAGGAAACATGCTCGTACCGCACATGGCCACGCACCTCTCGCAGCTCACGCGCCCCGGGAGCATCGGTAATGGAGGGAGAGGTGTCGAGAATCTCGAAGATGCGCGCCGCAGAAGAGATGCCCCGCATGAACCAGGTCACCATAAAGCCCAGGGTGCGCGTCGGCGTGCCCAGCACGAGCACATACTGCGTCACAGCCACCAGCGTGCCCAGACTCAGCTGATGCCCGATTACGGCTACTCCCCCTACCCAGACGAGCAGTACCGTGATCAGATTGAGAACGAGGACCATCAAGGGCTGATTCCAGGCCGAGAGGCGCATGGCCTCCAGATTCAGCTCGCGCAGCTTGCGATTCTGTCGGTCGTATTTCTCGACTTCGAAAGGCTCGCGCGCAAAGGATTTGACGACGCGCATGCCGCTCAGGCTCTCTTGCATAATGGTGCCAAGCACGCCGTTCTCTTGCTGGACCTTCTCCCAGAGCGGGCGCAGTCGCTTGCCCACCTGAACGGCGAGCAGCATCAAGAGAGGCACACTGATGAGCGTGATGAGAGCAAGAAAGATGTCGAGCTGGAGCAGGATAATGGCGACGGCGCCAAAGGTGACAATCGCGACCAGGGCACGCAGTAACCCCAAGGGGATGAAGTTGCGCACCCCTTCAATATCAACGGTCAGGCGCGACATGAGCTGTCCCGTCTCGGCATCGTCATGGAAGGAGAAGTCGAGCCGCTGCAGATGATCATAGACCTGGTTGCGCAGGTCATAGGCGACATGATAGGAGACAGCTTGCGAGAGATAGCTCTGGCCGTAAGAAAAGAGGCCACGCAGCGCACTGATGAGCAGGATGGCACCCGCAGCTAGCAAGAGGCTGTGAAACTGCCCCCCACGAATGCCCACGTCGATGACCCAGGCTAGCAACCAGGGGACGACAAGGGCAGCGATAGTGGCCAGGACCATTGAGATGACCGCCCCCAATGAGGCTAGCCAGTAGGGTCGCAGGAGGCCAATGATCCGCTTGCAGATGCGCCAGTTGCTTCTCCACCACCCAATATCGATGGAAAAGAATGTTTTGGGCATCGATTCGGCGACGATCGCTGACATGAGAAGTGTTCCTTTCTGGCAGGCATCGACAGCAACAGGCGAGGATTTCTATCGGACAGGCCCGACAAGGGGCTGCTCCGTCTATCGGGAGACTTGGGTGTTCCTCCAGGAACAGTCTAGGCGCCTATAGCTGACAGGTGGGTGTCAGTCTTTCACTCAATCGGGAGGCAGGCCGCGAAATTCGCTGCGCCTGGGAGAAGCCTGGCCATCTCAGCGCTCGCTTCAAGCCCAGAAAAGAGCAGATAGTGTGTAGAGCGGCACAATTGTGCAGTGTGTTCCGCAGTATCCCTTGTCTTTTCAGAAGGATCGTTCCATACTAGAAGTATGCAGAAGATAGAGCGCTTGCTGGCGATTACTCTGCTCCTGCAAACACGCGGGAAGATGACGGCCCAGCGCCTGGCGAGCATTCTGGGAGTCTCAGCACGCACCATCTATCGCGACATCGATGCCCTTTCGCTTGCTCATGTCCCCATTGCGATGGATTACGGCCCGGGCGGCGGCTACTACCTTGCAGACAACTATCACTTCGATGCGACCGTCTTTACACGCGAGGAAGCGGTCTCGCTGGTGCTCGGTGTGGATATGGCCGGCAATTATAGCCTCTTTGCCGACGACGATGGTCTGCATCGGGCCCTCTTTAAGCTGGAGGCCGCCCTGCCGGAGGAGTACCGCGCCGATATCAAGGCAGCGCGCGAGCATATCTTGTTCGATACCACGGCCTGGGAGGGCGACGAGACAACGGGGGCGTTTTTAGAAAGGATTCGTCACGCTGTGCTGGCAGGGCACCGCCTCGATCTGCTTTATCCCTGGACGACCCGCCAGGCGATGCCTGCTCTGCGCTGGCTACGGGTTGACCCCTACGGCCTGGTCTATAAAGGTCTGACTTCGCGCCAGGTGCGCAGCGGGGTCTGGTATCTGGTAGCCTTCTGCCATGCGAGTCAGCAGGTTGAGACTTTCCGCGTTGGCTATATTCAGGATCTGCGTGTTCGCCAGGAGCGGATTCAGCCACCACCGGATTTTGATTTGCAGACCTATTGGAAGGAGACACGGCGCCATCTGGCCGAACAGGAGCAGCCGCTGACGGTAACCTTGCGTGTCAAGGCAGCAGCGCGCCATCGCTTGCGTGGCAACTATACGGTGCTGCGGGAAGAGGCTGATGGCAGTGTGCTGGTACGTGTGCAACAGGAGTCGCTGCAGGAGGCTGTCGCCTATGTGCTCTCTCTTGGCAGCGAGGCCGTGGTGCTGAGTCCGGCGCGTCTGCGTTCGGCGGTGCTGACCACGGCAGAGCGTATCGCTGCGCTCTATCGTGAGGAAGTGAAGGACGCTTCGAATTTCTAGAACGACTGGGCTGGGCTGGGGCCCCACCATCTGCCTGGCAGGCCGCATCCTTTCTGGCCTGTCAGGAGGGGGTTCCGGTTCGCACCTGTCCGACGAGGGAAGCCCGCAAGAGAGGCTTGGAGCGCTGGAAATAGGTTTTGGCCGTGGCCTCGGGCATGCTGAGCGCCTGCCCGATCTCAGCAAAGCTCAATTGCGCTGTGTAGCGCAGTAGCACAACGGCCCGAAAACGGGGCGGCAAGCTGTGTATGGCCTCTAGGAGCAGTCGCTGGAGATCATGGCGTTCAGCCAGCTCATCGGGTAGCGGGCGTCCGTCCGCAATGCTTTCAACGGCGACAGGTAGCTCTTCCCCTTCCTCTCCCCCACTCTCCAGCTCGGAGAAGGTTACTGCTCGCTTCCTTCTCAGCTCGTCAAGACAGCGGTTGCGCGCGACTTGAAAGAGCCAGGGCTTGAGAGGAACGCCCAAATGGAGACCGGGCAGCGAGAGATAGAGTTGGAGCAAGACTTGCTGCAAAATATCACAGGCTTGATCGTAGTCACCTAGAAAGTGGCAAATGAAGCTGAAGAGCGGACCGCTGTAGCGCTGGACAAGCGCTTCAAAGGCGCTTTCGTCTCCCTCCAGGGCACGCTGGGCAAGATGCCCATCGCTTCCACGCTTTCCTCGCCAGGGGCTTTCTTGTTTCTGATCTATTTGCATACACCATTGCCTCGCTTTCGTTCTTCCTGCTAAACAGGGTAGCGTCTTCTGCCGGGGATGACAAGCGCAGCAGCGGCGGATAAGCTCCGCTGTAGGCTTTTCTAAGCAGAAACTAACCTTTGCCAGCTCAGCTTATCTACGCAGGCTGTGTCTCGTGTCTGCCGGGTCCTTCTTCGCTGCCCTCGATCCGATCTGCAGACCTGGTCACGGCTAGCAACGCTCGCGCTTCTCTCCCGTCTGCCCATCACGGCGCTCCGGTGCCAGCTCAGTGAGTAGAGAGGCCAGCTCGGGCAAGCGCTGCTCTTCGAGGGCAATATCAGCCCCTGCCGGATAGGCCTTTAAGACGGCGAGCAGCACGAGAGCCAGAGCCTCATTGTCCAGGCGCAACTGCTGCGCTTCGCTCTCGTCGCTGTCTCCATCCCGGTAACGGAGATAGCCCAGCCGCTGCTCGTAGCGTTCAAGCCGATCGAGCAGATGGATCAGGCTCCACTGCAGGGTGAGGCCGTCCCGCTTCGCCGCCTGAACCAGCCTGTTGAGGAGTGAGAAGTTCATGTTCCCTCCTTTCTATTCACTTCTTTGGTTACTTCCTCTATGATAATCTTCCTTTTATGCAGTATATTCTTAATCAGCATTTAATGCAAGCAATCAGGCGGCTCTACCAGATGCCGATCGGCCCGGGAAGAGCTTCCCAGGGGGCGGACACTCCAGAACTCCTAGCAATCGCAACTTTCCCACCCACTTCTACGTCTAACTCTAGCAGAAGGAGAAGAAGAACCTGAAAGGATTGAGCCGACTCTCCTGGACAAAGATATCTCCAGGCGCCTTTCAGGTGGCCTATCGCTGGCCTGCATGGAAGCGGCCTGCGTTTTCTTTACCAGAACAGGCAACACGATCGCTCAGTATAGAAGGGAAGTTGAAGAAGAAATTCTATGCTAGGGGCTGTTTTTCCTCGCCGCATCGTTGCTAACCGACAGTTGCGCCGCCTGAGCCGCCTGGGGATCGTCGCGGTGATTGGTCTGGTGGGGTTGGTTGACATGCTTTCTCTCTTTGTGCCCGCTCTGGCGGCCTGGGATATCCTTCCCAATGCCTGGCTAGGTGCGCTCCCTGTCTCTCACTCGCACGCCCATCCTCTGACTGCGGTGGTAGGCTTCTTTCTGTTGATGCTTTCCTACGGCCTGGCCCGAGGCAAGCGCCAGGCCTGGGTGGTCACCCTGGTCTTACTGTTGCTCTCGGCCTTGCTGCTCCATCATCCTCATGGGGGCTTGTCGCTTCCCTCTCTCGTAGTCTTGGGGCTGACCGCTCTCTTGGGCTGCTGCTCTCCCCTCTTCCAGGCCCGTAGTGACCCTCCTTCGATCTTTCGCGGCTATGTGGCGCTGGCACTGGGTTTGGGTATCGTCTTTTTCTATACCCTTGGTGGCTTCTTAACACTCTACAGCGATTTCGAGCCATTGATCGACCGCTGGGGTCTGGAAACTGTCCTCCTGGGACTGTTGAGCCGGGCCCATCTCCATTTCCCACGCGGGACCCCCGCTTTTCTTTTTGCGCGTGCGCTTCCGCTGTTGTGCATGAGCGCCGTGGGCTATGGCATGCTGCAGCTTTTTCGCCCGGTGGCGGCGGCTTTGCTCTCGCAGACCGAAGAACGTCAGCGCGTTGAGGAACTGGTCCGCCTCTACGGGCAGAATTCGATTTCTTATCACTTGCTGGTCGGTGAAAAGTCTTTTTTCTTCGCGGATTCGGGTCGGGCAGTGATCGGTTTTGTGCTCCAGGGGACGACGGCGGTGGTGGCCGGTGATCCCGTGGGACCAGAGGCCGAGCTGCCGGGGCTGATCCGCCAGTTTCTGGCTTTCTGCGAGCTGCAGGATTGGACTCCGGTCTTCTGGCAGGTGCGTGCTGAGCTGGCTCCTTATTATCGCGCCGCTGGTCTGCATTTGCTGAAGATTGGTGAGGATGCCATCGTTGAGCTGCCTTCTTTCTCGCTCCAGGGTAGCGCTATGGCGAATCTGCGGACGAGCGCGCGTCGAGCTGAGAAAGCCGGGCTAACTGTGGTCTTCTATGAGGGGCGCGTGACCTCCTCCGAACATGTGACGCAAATGGCTCGTATCTCCCGTGAGTGGCTCCAGCAAAAGGGCGGCACCGAAATGGGCTTCAGTATGAGCCGTTTCCATCCGTTCGAGACATCTCCTCAGCTCTATGCGCTGGCCGTCGATCAAGAGCAAACGGTCCATGCCTTTGTCTCTTTTGTCCCGATCTATGGGCGCCGTGGCTGGGCCTTGGATTTGATGCGTCGCTCATCTCAAGCTGTTCCTGGCACGATGGAGCTGCTGCTGAGCCGCTCACTCTTTTTCCTGAAGGAGCGAGGGGCAGAAGTGGTAAGCCTGGGGCTGGCTCCCTTAAGCAACTGCAATCAGGAGGAGGATGAGACGCTGCTGGCAGCGAGCATCAGTTTCCTGAAGGGCCGCCTCTCCGGCCTGACAGGTGGTCCTTCACTCCTGGCCTTTAAGAAGAAGTTTCAGCCGCGCTGGGAAAGTCGTTATCTGGTCTACCCGGAGACGCTGAGCCTGCCCAAGGTTGGCCTGGCGCTCTACCGCGTCCATCAGCATGATGGCTCGCTGGTGCTGGCTCTTCTGCGTTCGCTACGCCCACGGCTGCGCCCGCAAGGGGTGCCAGCGCTGAAGCGTGGTAGCGCCTGAGTGCCCCTCACCTTCGTCCGCTTCTGTTCAGGAGGCCGACTTTGGAAGAAACAGCGAAAGGGCCGCAGAGCGGTCGGCCATCTGCGGCTGGTTGAGGACAGGCCCCGATCTTGGTCAGTCAGTCTGTCTCCTGGTCTGTCTGTCCTCAACCAGTCTGTTGCCAGGCGGCAGGCTTTTCCCTGTCACTCCAAGCGCGGCGAGCCGGGTGAAGGTGCTGTTTGCCGGTCTTCTGACAATGCTCGCTGTTGCTCTTCTGCCTCCAGCGCCTGCTGAAGCTGCTGATCGCGCACCCTGGCTTTCTCTTCAAGCGCAGCCAGCCAGCGAAAGAAGAGGGGCGTCATGACGATCAGGTCCACAAGGCCCGGCACAAGTAACATAGCCCCAGCGGCCTCCTGGTCGCTGAGCGGAGCAATAAGCGGATGCGGCTGCTGGGCGTAGATAGGGTAGAAGAGGGTCCCCGAGAAGACAAGCAGGAAGGCAAAGATGTCAATCGGTTGCCCATCGAGAAAAGCGTAGAGCATCTGGGCCGGGTAGCTGAGGCGCAGCTTTTCCTCTGTGGGGCCGAGCAGTGGCCACCAGTTGAGCAAGGCCAGCGGCAGCAGGATCACCAGGGCGAGATCATAGAGGAAAGCTTGCTCGCTGATCGCAAGGTAGAGCGGCGGCAGATGCCAGAGGAGGAAGAGGCCGTTATAGAGAATGGAGGCCGGCAAGGGGCGGGTCAGCCAGCGGAGCAGCGCAGACCCGTTGGCCCTGGCTTGATCCTCGCTCACCCGGAGCCGCCTGGCCAGGGCAGTTGGCAAGGCGAGCAGGAGGAGGGGTGCGCAAACAGTGCTCAGGACAATCACCTGGAGCATGTGCATGAGAAAGAGCTGACTACGCGCCAGGTGATCAATGGGGGTCACCAGGACCGCGAGAAAGGCGACGATGGCCACGAGGAAGGCCAGCAGGCGCCAGCGTGCCTGACTGGGACGCTCCCCCGCCTGGGGCTGCCGCAGATCTCCCCAGAGGGGCGGCAGATAGCTCAGGCAGAGAAGTAGCGCAGCCATGATGGCAGGAATGTGGACCTGCCCGAGAAGGCTAATGATCGTTTGCATGGGCTGTCTCTCCGTGCGATAAGACTGTAAGTAAGATAGAATACGCTGCTCTCTACCAGAGACTATAGCGCACCCCGGCCAGAGGGAGCGCACGCGCGCTCGCTCTTCCTTGCTGCGTCCTGGCTGCCTGGCGGGCCTGCGCTGTCTCGTTCGCAGCACAAGGAAGGAGCGACAGAGAAATGATAGACAGAGAGAAGCCTGGAGGTACTGCCAAGCGATGTCTGCAGGGACCTGGAGCGAATTTGAGTTAATTGCCCGCCTGACAGCCGGCTTGCCCTCGGCTGAGGAGGTCGTGGTTGGCATTGGGGATGACTGCGCCGTCCTCGATACTGGCGGTCCACGGCTCTTGCTGCTGACCTGTGACAGCCAGGTCGAAGGGGTACATTTTACGCTGCGCACTTCTTCACCGCAGGAGATCGGGCGGAAGGCGTTGGCCATCAACCTCAGCGATATTGCGGCGATGGGCGGCGAGCCGCGCTACGCCCTGGTCTCTCTACATATTCCGCGTCGTTGCCCGCTGGAGGTCCTGGAAGGAATCTACACCGGCCTGCGCCAGGAAGCGGCAGCCGCCCAGACGCTGATCGTTGGCGGCAACGTCAGCGGCACCGGGACAGCGGAGACGCTGGCGATCGATATTACCTTACTTGGAGAGAGCGAGCGCGGGCGGGTGCTGACGCGCGCCGGCGCTCGCGTTGGTGATACCATTTTCGTGACCGGTTGTCCAGGTGACTCGGCGGCTGGCCTGCATTCGCTGCTCTATCCAGACCATCCTTATCCTCCAACGGCCTGTGAGCGGCTGCGCGCCATCCATCGTGTGCCGCGACCACGCCTGGCCGAGGGACGCCTGTTGAGCCAGCTCGGTCCGCAGATTGTGACGGCGCTCATCGATGTGAGCGATGGTCTGAGCGGCGACCTGGGCCATATCTGTGAGCGCAGCGGCGTGGGAGCCTGCATCGAGGTGGCTCGTTTGCCCCTCTCCGCGGAGCTGCAAGCTCTGGCCGCGACCGTGGGGCGCGACCCACTGGCCTGGGTGCTGCACGGTGGCGAGGATTATGAGCTGCTCTTTACGGTCGCTCCGGGCTACGAAGAGACCGTACAAGCGCGCTTCGCCGCGGCGGGGGCGGCTCCCATCACCCGCATTGGACAGATTACAGAGGCAGCGAGCGGCCTTCGTCTGCGCTGGCCAGATGGACGCGAGGAGCCGCTATCAGTACAGAGCTGGGATCATTTCACGACGCCCGGCCAGGCCAGGTCTAGCTAGGTCGCTTCCCCGGTCAGACCAGCCGCGGCCCGCGCCGCCCTGACCTGCTCGGCAATAGCTCGCGCAGCCGCGGTGATGTCCTCGGCGTTGACAACGGAGGTGATCACGGCGACACCGCAGGCGCCCGCCGCAATCACCTCCGGCGTATTGGCCGCCGTGATCCCGCCAATCGCTACCAGCGGCACTTGATAGCGGGCGCTGATAGCTTGCAGGAGCGCGGGACCGGTAGCCGGTCCAGCATCGGCCTTGCCGCGCGTCGGATAGATCGGGCCGACGCCCAGGTAGTCCGCCCCTTCGGCTACCGCTTGCTCGGCTTCCGCGAGGTTACCCGCCGAGACTCCAAGGATGCGCCCGGGGCCTAGGAGCTTGCGAGCCAGCGCCACGGGCATGTCATCCTGCCCCACGTGAGCGCCGTCGGCCTCGATCGCCAGGGCCACATCAACACGGTCGTTGACAATCAGCAAGGCACCGTGACGACGAGTCAGCTCGCGCAGCGCCAGGCCCTCCTCAACCAGGGTGCGTGTTGTCGCCTGCTTATCGCGCAGTTGGATAATCGTGGCCCCACCAGCCAGGGCCGCCGCGGCCACCGTCTGCATATCGCGCCCTCGCGACCACTCGCGGTCGGTGAGGACATGCAACGCCAGGCGCGGAATCAACTCTTCGCGCTTCCAGCCACAGGGCAATAGCTCCGACATCAGGCGATCACTCTCACTTTCTGTCCACGACGGATGGTCTCCTCGTCAAGAGCGGCGACGGCATCGATCAGATGGGAGCGGAAGGTACCGGGGCCAGCCGCTTTCTGGGCAGCCAGCTCTCCGGCCAGACCGAGGGCCACGAGAGCAGCGATGCTGGCCTTCCAGGCATCCGGCTCCACGGCGAGGAAGGCCGCCACCAGGGTGGTAGCCATGCAGCCGCTGCCGGTAATGCTGGCCAGCAAGGGATGACCATTCTCGACATAGGCCAGGCGCCGGCCATCGCTGATGACGTCGCGCGCTCCAGTGATCGTTACACAACAGCCGAACTGGCGCGCCGCCCGCTGGGCAACGCTTTCCCGCTCCTCGGACAAAGAGATCGACTCGACGCCGCGCGTTTCGCCCTCCACACCCAGCAAGGCCCCGATTTCGGAGGCGTTGCCGCGCAGAGCCGTGATGTGCAGCTCCCGCAGCAGGCGTAGAGCGCTCTCGGTGCGCAGGCGTGTGGCTCCGGCGCCGACAGGATCGAGGACAATGGGGATCTGCCTCTCATTCGCTCGTCGGCCAGCCAGGAGCATGGCCTCGATCTGCTCGGGCACAAGGGTTCCGATGTTGAGCACCAGGGCGCCGGCGAGACTGACCATCTCCTCCACTTCCTCGCGCGCATGGGCCATGACGGGCAAGGCCCCGATGGCGAGCGTCACGTTGGCAGTGTCGTTCATCACTACCATGTTGGTGATGTGATGCACCAGGGGCTTGCGAGCACGAATAACTCCTACCAGGGGCGCCAGTCCTTCTAGCTTTCCCGAGCTGGCATTTTCGTTTTCTTGTTGCTGATTCATGGGGTCTCTGCCTCTTTGCTCTGCTTCCATTGCCAGAAGTGTTCGGTGGGTCCGTGACCGTGACCGAGACCCGGTGCATGCCGAATAGCTTCGGTCACATAGCGCTTGGCCTCGGCTACAGCCTCAGCAACGGAGAGGCCGCGCGCCAGGAAGGCGGCAATGGCTGCCGAGAAGGTGCAGCCGGTGCCGTGGGTATGACGGGTCTCGATGCGCTCGGCGCGCAATTCGCTGAAGCCGGTTCCATCAAAATAGACATCGATCGGGGCATCCAGACGATGCCCACCTTTGACAACGACGTGGCGCGCTCCGAGATCGTGGATAGCCCGGGCCGCCTCGTGCATCTCCTCCAGGGTCTCAATGTGCCGTCCGGTCAGCATCTCAGCCTCCGGCAGGTTGGGCGTTACCACCTCCGCCAGAGGTAGCAGGACGCCGCGCAGGGCCGCGACCGCCTCGGGCCGCAGCAGCGGGTCTCCACTTTTGGCGGCCATTACCGGATCAACGACCAGACGCAATTTCCAGCGAGCGACGCTGCGGGCGACGGCTTCAATAATGGGGGCTGTAGCAAGCATGCCAGTCTTGGCGGCGTCGGCTCCGATGTCTTCAAGCACAGCGTCGATTTGGGCCTCCACCAGCTCCGGGGGCAGTTCGAAAGCGGCCCGCACCCCCAGGGTGTTCTGGGCTGTGATGGCCGTGATGGCTGAGAGTCCATAGACCTCCAGGGCGGCGAAGGTTTTGAGATCGGCCTGAATGCCGGCCCCAGCGGACGAATCCGAGCCGGCGATGGTCAACGCCCGAGGGTGTCGCTGCTCCTCGCTCATATTCTTCCTCGCTCTTCTTTTGTCTCGATGGCATTCCTAGCCTCTGGCAGTATTCCCTGTCACTGGCGCTCAGGCCGGCCATTGCTCTTGTCGCCAGGCCATTTCCCAAAAGAGCCATTCATAGCAGGTGCTGATGCGAAAGATCTCGTAGAGACGGGCAATGGCTTCTGCCGAGAGGCGCTCAGCGTGCAGATCCAGACGCTCGCGGAGCCAGCGCCCCACGGCATCGAATTCGGGATCGGCATAGGTGCGCAGCCAATCGGCATAGGGATGATCAGGGGCTGGCGGTCTGTTGCCCGTGAGATGCGTGCCCACCTCGGCGTAGATCCAGGCACAGGGCAGCATGGAGGTGATGATCTCGGGAAGAGAGCCAGTGGTGGCGATCGCCAGAAGATGGCGGGTATAGGCGTAGTTGGTGGGCGCCATCGGCGTGGCGGCCATTTGCTCGGGCGTCAGCCCAAAGCGCTCGCCATAACGGCGGTGGAGATCCTGCTCAACCACGAGGGTGTTGAGCAACAGACGGCCAAATTGCTCGATCTCCGCGTGATCTTCGCTGCGCGTCGCGGCATAGGCGAAGCACTTCGCAAGGACGTCCAGAAAGAGGGCATCTTGCCGAATGTAGAATTCGAAATTGGCGCGCGGCAGCGAGCCGTCGCCCAGGGCGACAACAAAGGGATGTTGCAGCTGGCGCTGCCATAGGGACAGGACACTCTCGCGCAGACGGAAGGAGAGATTGCCATTTGTAGATGCGGCGGACATTTCAGCGGCAGACATGATGACCTGACCTCCACAAAGCGGATCAAGCGCGGGGAGAGCGTTCAGGCCAGGAATCGCCGATTGCAGGATGAATGGAGGGGAAGAAGAAAACTATGACAGCTGCTGACGAGGCCACAGTTTTCTCAATCACCCGCGTTCCCTTCGCTGGCATTACCCAGATCAGGTTGGTTCAGGGTCCCCCACACACTCCGGTGGTGTTCTCAGCCTGGCTGCACCAAGCTCCCCTAGCGAGTACAGCTGCGCCACAGGACGGGACGATCGATCGCTCCAGACGTGGTTGCAGCGCCCGTTTCTCCTGCCTGCGCTCCACTCCTGCCGGCTAGTCGCGGTCAACCAGGTCCTTTGCCTGTGGAGGTGGAGGCAGGTGAAAGAGATAATCGCCGCAGCGCCGATCATCCTGACGCTTCCATCGCCAATTATAGCCAACGCGCAGTGAAAGTGCAATTCCGCCTCGTGGGTGCAGCGGTTGACAGAGCGCCCGGCCCGCTATGCTGGCTTCAGCGGCCTGCAATCGCCGGTTGACGCTGTCGCCAATCGACTTCGTTGACGCAGCCGCCCGTGATGGCCACCGTGCCCGCCGCCTGGCCGTCGAGGTTCCACAAGGTATAGACGCCGGCAGGCAGGGCTGCAAAGACGGCGGCGAAGAGCTGCTTGCCGTTGAAATGTCGCTCTAATACCGCCGTGTGGGTGCGTCGCTGTGGCTCTTGCACGGGACTCACCTCGATCTCTTTGCCGCGCAGCTCAGGGTCGGTATACAGGACCAGGGCCCCGATCTCGCCCCCAATCTCCAGAACCACCGGCTCGCTGTGAACACGCTCAAAAAACGAGTGACTTTCTTCCATCTCTTCTTACCTTACCTCCCATCCTGGCCATTATGGACCTGTCACTATACTTGTTGTACTGCGCTGTAGACCGGCAGGGCAGGCAGCCAACCTGCGCCCCCTGACTGAACGATCTTGGTCGGCTGGCTGCTGGGCAATCCAGGCAGCAGCCAGCCGTGTGTGGCACCTGGCTCAACGACCGCGGTATGGCTCGGACTGGGCCGCCCGCTCTGTCGTTCAGCTCGCCGGCACCTCAAAGCCGCTCTTGGGCGTGGCTAAGTAAGGAAAGTGCTTCAGGTAGTTGGTGCGAGGAGGAACACCACCGGTGAGCTTGGAGACAGCCGCATCGGGCATGTAGTGGTGATCGATGAGCGGATAGGTGGCTCCGGCCACAGCCCGCAGCTCAATGGTCACCACGTCGTCGAAGACACGCCGCCCGTTGGGGAAGCCAGCCAGGTCGCCGCCCAGAAGTCCGAAGACGTTCGGCTTGCTGGCGGGCGGAATGGCTACATTCAGCCGCAGCAGGTCGGCAGGCTTCGAGCCGGTGAAGTTCTGGAAGCCGTCTATGAGGCCGGCGGGGATTCCCGTGAGCAGAATGGCTACCAGGTCAGCACGCGGGGCCGTGAGGGCCTGCAGGTGAGGGAAAACACCGGGGTAGAGTACAGGCAGCAGGCGCGCTACTTCTGGATGCTCGACGTATTTGACGAAGGCAGCGTCATCCTTGGGAGCCAGGCGATTCCAGAGGTTTTTCTTGCCCAGCGGGACAATGACCTCGTTGAAGAGAGGGTTGCCCAGGCGCGAGACCTGCACCCACGGCCCCGTATGGGCAGGCTCCTGCCCATTGTCGTGTAGGGTCACCTTCTGGCGGCTGGCTGAGGCCCAGACGCCGATAACCGAGCGCGGATTTTTGTGATCGGTAGCGGCATAGCCCTCACGCGTCAGGCTGGATTTGGGCACCTGCAGGGCAATGCTGTGAACATTGAGATCTTTGGTAGCATCAACCCCCGGCTGGGGAGGCCGCGGAAAGAGATGCAGATTCTGCAACGGACGAATGTCGAGCAGGTCGAAAATAGCCCCCAGGTCCACGTAGAAACCTTCGTTGCGCTGACCAGCGAAGACCTGAGCACCGCCCGGCAGCTGATGAATAGCTGCCTTGGCCAGTTCCTCATAGTTGGGTGTTGAGAGCGGCCCAATGTTGCAAGGCGGACAGGCCAGGTGCCGCCCCAGCACTTTGCTGGTACCGTCCTCTTCGAGGCGCGTCACCGTGTAGAAC
Source organism: Thermogemmatispora sp. (assembly GCF_019683635.1). Lineage (GTDB taxonomy): Bacteria > Chloroflexota > Ktedonobacteria > Ktedonobacterales > Ktedonobacteraceae > Thermogemmatispora. Next base: position 31,835 of record NZ_JADGIA010000031.1, read on the forward strand.
TGACGCCGGTTCCAGTTGGGGCTGTCAAGCGCGGTGATCGGCCCAGTATTGTAGAGAAAGGTATCGGGGTTGCGTACCTCCGTCTCAAAGCGAAATTGATAGGTAATATCGGCCAGGGCGTCGCCGTCGTTGTCGATGTGGATCTCGTAGAGGACATCGTCGCCAAATTCGTAAAAGTTAGGGCCCCCGGCTGGCTCCTGGAGCGGAATGTAGTTGGCGATCAGGGTAACCGTCTCCGGCCTGTCTGGGCTGACAAAGGCATAGACGTCGGTATTGTCGGCAACCGGATCTTTGGCAATCTCTGGAGCTTCGCGATGCGAGGACATTGACCTTACCTCTCCTTCCCCTGCCACGTGCAGGCGATAATCATGGCCGTGCAACCTTCTTGAGGAGGTGAGCAACCAGGCGTGGATCGCGATAGGTGATCTCGCGCGTGCCGGTGAGAATGCTGACTTCTCCTGTGCTACGCTGGCGTACATGCAGCACCAGCGGCTCGTCGTTCGCTGGCGCGGATGTCAGGTCGGCATACGTCACCCGACCCGCGCCTGCAGTACTTGCCCCTGCTGGCTGGGCTTCAATCGGCTTCGCCACAGCAAAGGCCCCCACCAGGGCACTTCCGGTGGCCACGCCGACGGAGGTTCGCTTGAGGAAACTGCGCCTTGTCATTCGCGGCATGATTCTATCTCCTCGTTTCGCCTTGATAAGCCGTTTAGTTCGGCTACATGACACCTGCCCTCATGACTTGCTACCACCATGAGGGCCAGGAAAATCTCTTATAACCGCTTCGCCATTGAAGCTAGCTGGTCTTTACCCCCAGTATAGAGAGGCGCAGAATTCATCTCCATCAAGCAAGGGTCTTCAAGAGAGCTGTAAGACTCACAGGGAACAGCAAGCCATACCACGAGATCCCAAACGACCTTACTGCTTCAACACAGCGGAGGTTGAGCCAGCTACTGACAGGTCAGCGCTGGCTGCTTGCTTATTCGCCAGCCCAGGCGGCTCCAATGCGCTTGTAGCGGGGCTGGTGCTCACCGGCTGAAATCGCCGAGCAATCGCAGGTCGCTGGAACCAGGAGCGCCCGGATGACACTGGCATCCGGCAAAACGGTGATGCCAGCGCTGCAGAGAGGTAAGCTAGCCACCACCAGACCGCTCCACACGATCACGAGTAGCAGGACCACCAAGGGGAGGGAGGATCACCAGCTCAGCTCTCTCCAAATCCTGGCTGACCTGGTGACTGAGCCGAACAGCAAAAGGCACATTGCCCCCAGCAGTGATCTGCAAGACCGGTGAGGTCAACAGCGGCTGAAATAGCGAGATACTCTTGTTCTTTTGTCGATTCATCTGTAGGAGCAAGCTGGATGAACACCAGCGTTTCACTCCCATCGTCGACGAGGAGCAGGTGACTTCTCAGGCTATAAGACAAGCGATGAGTGTGGTCATCCGCGCACCAGCAGCCAGTAGCGGGAGCACCAGGGCTGCGCCAATCTCCCCGCTGCTCCCGCGACCAGCTTCACCTTATTTCGACAGCCTGAGCCTCTCACAGCAACCCTCTTTCATGCCTTAACGGTCAGACGCCGGCAGCAGCGACCAGGCCAGTAAGCCAACGGGGAGCAGCACCGGCTCACGTCGCTCACGTGCTCTGATAGCGCTCCCGCCTTCTCCACCGGCCCTTCCTCCACGCTGCGCCCGTTCGATCCAGAGCTTGCGCAGGAACGCGAGGGTACAGAGGGCCGCCAGGCCGCTCAGCAGCAGCGGCTCCTCGCGATCTCTCAGTAGCGCCTGCCAAGCAAGAAGCCCGAGGAGCAGCAGCCGCACAGATAGGCCAAGATCCGGTCAACACCGGCCTAAGCGCAGGGCTGGTTCCCCTCTTCATACAAGGGGCAAGCCCGTGGCCCTGGCCTTGCCTTCGCTAGCCTGGCAGCTTCAGCTATCGAGGGCGCGCGGCAACAAGACTGCTGCCAGCAGGCGGCCCTCAACCAGGCGCTGTGCAGGTCCAGCGCGGCCCAGCAA
>NZ_JADGIA010000199.1 GCF_019683635.1 Thermogemmatispora sp.
GCCCTGGCCAACGGCCCCATTTCTCTAGCCAGCTCCTGGCGTCCACCACACCTGTCGCAGCAGCATGCCTTGACAAATGCCACCCTCTACTCTATACTTTCTCTAGTTACTATATTAATATAAGTAACTATTGTTGAGTCGTTGGCTATTCTTATTTTAGAAGGGGAGGCCAACCATGCCCTGGCGCTTCGACCCGGCGCACAGCAGCATCGAATTCAGCGCCAAGCACATGATGATCACCACCGTGCGGGGGCGCTTCAAGCAATGGTCGGGAACCATCGAGTTCGACGAGGCCCATCCTGAAGCGACGCGGGTCACCGTCGAAATCGAGGCTGCCAGCCTTGATAGTGACCAGCCGCAACGCGACGCCCATCTCAAGTCTGCCGATTTCCTCGATGTCGAGCATTACCCCACCATCACCTTTAGCAGCACGCGTGCTGAAGCGCTTAGTGACACCACGGGCAAGCTCTACGGAGACCTCACTATTCGTGGCGTCACCCGGCCCGTTGTCCTCGATGTCACCCTGGAAGGCCGCTCGCGTGACTGGCAAGGCAAGAGGCGCCTGGGCTTCACTGCCACCACCTCGCTCAACCGCAAAGACTGGGGACTGAACTGGAATGTGGCCCTCGAAGCTGGCGGCTGGCTGGTCAGCGAACGCATTGACGTCCATATAGAGGCGCAACTGATCGAAGAAGAGAGCGCGGCCAGTCAGGAAAGCCAGACTCAGGCCGCCGGCAGGCAGGGATAGAAGAGCATCCATCAAGGAGCGGGCAGTAAAGCGGGCCGTCAGGAGCGCAGTAGCCAGCAAGAGGCCGCTTTGCTGTCTGCTCCTCCTCAGTCATCAGGGATGGCAACGGGAAGAAAGAGACAGGGAGCGGTCCCGTCCGGCCTAGCTGATAAAGTCCTCTGTAAACCAGACCCAACCTGAAGGATCGACATAGACCCCGATGCCTACGCGGTGCAGCGTTGTACTAAAGAGATGGATATGATGCCAGCCTGTTGCCGGCTCATTGGCCATGCTTTCCTGGACCTGATAGACATTGGTCCAGGCGGGATTGGAGGGGCCGGCCAGACCAATATTCTCGCCGCAATCGCTGAAGCTTAAGCCCTCATTGGCGATGCGCGTGCACTGGGGCAGGCCGTCGGGGCAGGTGTGGCTAAAGCCGCAATGGTACATATTCCAGCTATGCAAGCGAGCACCGGCGGCTAAAGTAGCATTCCAGGTATAAGGATAGAGGCCCTGAGCAGCTCGATCACTGTTGATCTGCTCAAAGAGCTTCTGGGCCAGGTATTGCTCCAGAGCTGTCAGCGGGGGAGGAGGGCCATAAGGGGCGGCGGCATTCGCCGAGGTTGCCTGAGCGCCGCTTGTCGCCTTGGCCTGGGGGGAAGGCGTGGGAGTGATATGCTGGCTAGGGATCAGCACCGTAGGGGTAGGCGTTGCCAGCCGCTCCAGGTTGGTTAAGGCCCCGCTGCCGGGGGGCGTGTGGGCCGCATCGCGTCCTGGCTGAGAGCGACCGCTGCCGCTCCCTCCGCTTGCGCAGGCGGGCAGCAACAACAGCAGCACAAAGAGGCTGATCATCCTGAAAGCCAGCCGATCTCTTCTCATGCTGAGCAGCAGCTCTCTACCTTACTGGAAAGCCTTTAAGCAGGAAACAGTGTAACATATCGTCTCAATCCATAGGCATATCGACAAATATGCCTGGTACTTTTGGGCGAAGACTAAGCATGCACAGCGAGAGAAGAGGTTGCTATCCTTCCAGAAGAAGATTTAGAAGCGGCAGGTTACAACGACGGCGGTGATATCATCGGGCTTGGCACGAATTGTCGTATGGCGCTCCTCGCGCGAGCGCTGTAGCGAGCGTTCGACCAGGAGGCGGGCCACCGAAGAGCGCGGGCCAGCCTTCAGCAAAGCCGCGATCTCCTCATCGGTCAAATTATCGTGGATGCCGTCGGTGCAAAAGAGCACGCGGTCGCCAGGGGCGATCGTTGTCTGGTCCACATGAATCGTCGGGGGCAAGGGGCCACCGAGAGCCTGGGTAATGCCGCCGCGCCAGCGGAAGTAGTTCAGCTCCAGGTCCGAGAGGTCCTCGAAGCGCATGGCCTGATCGATGCGCAGGGCATCGCTATCCTTGAGCACCTTATTTTCCACCAGCTTTCCCAGCAAGCCGTCGTCGGTTGTCAGGCGGCGAAGCGACTCGCCGGGTCGGAGCAAATAGATGCGGCTATCGCCGACGTGGGCATACAGGAGCAAGGCCCCGGGAGCGTTAGAGAGAGGGCAGAAGACGCCGAGCGCGACCGTGGTGGCCAGATCGTCGGTCCCGGCCAGCTGCGCGCCTTCTGTGCGGATCAGTTCGTCGGCCCCCTCCAGCACCTCGTGTAAGTAGCGGCCAAGTTCCTGATGGTGGTCTCCCTGCTGGTCCAGCAAGAGGCCGCTGGGGTAGCGCTGCTGCAGGCGGCGCATTACTGTTTTCCAGCCCTGGTGTGTGCAGCGGGCGGCGATGCGAGCGGCAATTTCGCCGGCGGCGCTGCCTCCGACGCCATCGAAGACGGCGGCCAGGCCGGTTGAGGCATCAGAGATAAAACTGTCCTCGTTGTGCTCGGGGTGCCTCTCACAGGGGATGCTACAAGCAGAGAAAACAAAGCGAGACGACTCAGAGGCGACGCTGGCTTGGCGCCGGCGGCCTCTTGTATGCGGCATCGTAATCAATGACTCCTTCAGCTCCACTCCACGGCTTGGTCTCGACATAGCGATATAGACCAGGACAAGACGAGTCTGGTGCAGGTATGGTAGCGTGTTTGGCCGCGCGCTTGCGTCGCCGCCTGGCACGGACTCTGGACCTGGAGCGCCGCGCGACAGGTTGATCCTGCGGTGGGCCTGGCCGTGTCGATGGACGGCGACCGATCCCTCGCAGTGGGCGAGGAAAGCATCAAACCCCGCCAGGCGAGGGATAGCGAGGGAAATTGTCCCTTGATCGCGCTTACGCTAATTATAGTATGCCATCCCTGTCTGGTCAACTGCTTACGCAAATACGAGACAGAAGCGTGGTGAAGACACGGCCACCGGCGCGGGCCAGGCGGCGACCCCTCACCCTGCTCACAGGCATGCCAGCGGAAGAGCAAGGTGAAAGCCCGGCTTGCGCGGTCGCTGCCAGTCCAGCCGGGCTCACAGCTGGGATCACTCCGCCAGGAGCCCGGCCAGACGCAGGAAGTTTTCAAAAACCAGGCGCGCGTGCTGGCGATAGAGCGGATAGAAGCGAGCACGTTCCTCTTCCAGACGCCCGATGGCGTCGGGTCCCAGGAGCGAGATAATCTCCTCACGGTAGTCGGGAGCATAGAGCCACATGTCCAGCATAGCGGGCGTCAGCTCGATGTGGTATTGCAGTCCATAGGCACAGCGCCCATAGCGGAAAGCCTGATGAGGTGTACTTGGGCTGGTGGCCAGCAGGACGGCGCCGGCGGGCAATCCGAAGACGTCCTCATGCCAGTGGATGACCTGCTGATAGCCCGGCAACCCCTCAAAGAGCGGGTCGCGCTGCCCGTCCTCAGTCAATTGTACCTGGTAGAAACCAAGTTCCACAAAATCGTGTCGCTTGACATCCGCTCCCAGAACATTCGCAAGCAATTGTCCCCCCAGGCAAATACCGAGGTAGGGAATGTCTTGCTCGATTGCCTGGCGAATCAGGGCCTGCTCCTGGCGGAGATAGGGATAGCGCTCCTCCTCGCCTACGTGCTGGGGGCCGCCCAACACCAGCAAAGCGCCGTAGTTGCCCAGGTGATCCGGCAGGGGTCTCCGCTCGGCTTGCACAGTATCGCAGGCGATGCCGTGCTCCGCGAGGATCTCACCAAGGTAGCCGGGGGGATCATCCGAGATCTGTTGAATAGCTAAAATGCGCCGCGGTCGGCGCCGCTGCTGGCCTGTCTGTTCTGTCTGCTCCATACCCGCTTTACCTGCCTCATTACCTCAAGCTCTCCCGAGCGATCGGGGAGGAAAAACAGAGCGACCGTCTGTCTGGCTCCGGCCCAGTTGGGCCTCGCCGTAACCAGCCGGTTGCTTCTCTGAAGACTATAGCTGAGAAGGAGGCTCGGGGTCAAGGCTTGGCCGGGCCGCCCGCGCCTCACCCTTCGGCTGTCGCCGCCGCTGCCTGCGAGGGGGCAAACGGTTGTTTTGCTATGTAATGTCTTGTATTATTTTGTTTCAGAATGTATACTATGTAACAGGGGTGTGTGCTTTTCCTCACTGCTTGCTGCAACGTTAGCCCTGACACCAAAGGGGGTCATGTATGGGTAAACGCATACCTTCCTGCTGTCGCCTGGTGCTACCCTTCGTCCTGACCTTGCTACTCCTCCTTGTTCTTGCCCCTGATGTGCGTGCAGCTCATGCCCAGGGCTTGAAGCTGGTCGGTCCAAAGAAGTACTACCTTGTCCTGGGAAACTCCCTCGCTTTTGGCTTCCAGCCTGACCTTGACTTCACGCACGGCTACAGTGACTACTTTTTCCAGGACCTGAAGGCTCACGGCACTACCAACATGGTCAACCTGGCCTGTCCGGGCGAGACCAGCGTAACCTTCCTCAACGGCAAGTGTCCCTACCCCTTCCTGCGCAAGTATCCCTACCTTGGTTCGCAGCTGAAGGCCGCGCTCAATTTCCTGCGCGCCCATCCGGGCCAGGTCAGTCCTGTGACTCTTGATATCGGGGCTAATGATGTCCTGCCCTATCTCAATCCCCAGACCTGTGCCATCGATACGGCTGGCAGCACCAGTGCCCTGCAGACGCTGGACTACAATCTGCGCCAGGTGATTCTGCCCCAGTTGCAGGCGGCCCTCACCGTGAACGGGCAGGTGACGGGCGACCTGCTCGTGATGAACTATTACGATCCCTACCAGAACACCTGCCCCAATACGGTGCCCTATAGCCAGCAGATTAATGACCATCTGGCGAGCGATGTTCAGGGATTTGGCGTGCTCGTCGATGTTTTTTCTGCCTTTGGAGGTGCTGCCGTTCCCAATAACAACATCTGCAGCTATACCTGGATGTGCAGCGTGTTCCACGATATCCATGCAACGGACAAAGGCTACCAGGTGATTGCCCAGGCCTTTGAGCAGACCGCTGGCTACTAGGGCTGACCAGGCGCTCGCTGGTCAGTCAGGTGAGCCAGTCGGTGAGGCGATGCGGCCACGTCCATGCAGCTCTGTTTTCCTGTCACTGTTGGCTTCTCTGCTGGTGATCTGCTGAGGAGAAGCCTGGCGGGATAGCGGTAGAGCTTGCGCTCTCCGCGCCTTGCTGGCGGGTGGGTCGACAGCCTGTTGATGTTCCCGGCGAGGAAAGGCACCCCCGGCTGTCGGCCCACCTGTTTTCTCGTCCGCCGGCGCTCTCTCCTTTCCCTCTCCTCTGGTGCCTCCCAGGATTTAGGCACTCTCGGGCCGGGCGAGATCTGATCTGTCCTAAACCCTTGGCCCATCCTCTTGGGCTGGCTGCGATGTATAATAAAGGCGCGCACTGTTCCCTGGCGTCGCACAGGGACGTTCTAGTCTGCAGGAAGGCTGTCAAGACGCTGCCCTTACCTGGCGCCTGAGCTGATCTGCAAGGTGTTGTTGCTCTGGCGCTCCCAACGGATCGGATCAAAAGGAGGGCTGTTCCCGTTCCGGCTATGGATGCTCCCATGAAGTTGCTGCTGGTCGATGATCACGGCCCCTTGCGCAAGGCCCTGCGTGAGGGCCTGGAGGCGACGGGCGCTGTCCAGGTGGTTGGCGAGGCTGCCACGGGTCGTGAGGCCGTGGCGCGCGCCTTCGAGCTGGATATGGATGTAATCCTCATGGACGTCCAGCTGCGTGATCCTGCCCTGGGACGCAAGGCCATCAGTGGGGTGGCTGCGGCGGTCGCTATTCGCCGTGAGCGTCCCCGGATGCCGGTGGTCTTCTATTCGATTCAGGATGACGACGAGTATTATCGCGAGTTCCGGGCTTCTGGCATTCTGACGCACTACGCTTATGTCCGCAAAAGCAACTATCTCTTGCCGAGTATGCTGATACCGTTGTTGCGTGATGCTATCAGTGGCCGCAGCTTTGTTGACCCCGAGATTGAGGATCGCGTGCAGGAGGTGCGCAGCCTGGATGAGCAGTCTCCGCGCGCCTTGCTAGAGCCGAACGAATTGCGTGTTGCCGAGCTGCTGGCCCAGGGCATGACCAATGAGCAAATTGCTGCTCGCCTGAATCTGCACGATAAGCGCGCGGTGAGCCGCACGAATGGTCGCATTTATGCCGCCTGGGGCTTGAGTGAATCGGCGGTCGATGAGAAGGTGGCGCGCGCGCGGGCGACGCTGATCTATACGCTCAATCGCATGATTGTCTGGGATGAGCAAGGGGTGGCCTACGTGCAGAATCGCAAGGGCGAATGGGTGCCCTTCTATACCAGTGAGGGCGAGGAAGCCTCTTCTTAGCCGGGCTGGCCGGCCTGTCTGTCTGTACTGAGGGAAATGATGGCTCTTGAGACACTGCTTGCTCCGGTCACCTTGCTGCACACGCTGACGCTGGCGGTCTCGATCTTTAATCTGGTGACCTTTCTCTGGCTGGCGAGTACGGTCTGGCTGAACGGCGACCACCGGGCGCGCATCACGCTCTGGGGGGTAGTAGGTCTGGCGCTGAGTGCCCTCTTTTTCTTTGTGCATGCGCTGCTGATTACGCTGCCGCTTGATCAGCCCGCTCTGCGTCCTCTGCTCAACATTCTCTGGCAGGCAGCCTGGTTTCCGGCGCTCTGGGTCCCCTACATCTGGTTCGCCATTGGCCTGCACTATGCCTCGCTGATCAACGCCGGCTGGCGACGGCGCATTCCCTGGCTGCTGGCTCTGGGGGCCGTGCTCGGGACGGCGCTGCTCTTGTTGCTGTTGCTCAATCGCCGGACCTTTACCTTTGTTGAGACATTGCAGCTGCTGGCCTATAGCACGCCGCCGCCCAGTGCAGGCCACGCCTGGATTTCGTCCCTCTTCCTGTTACCGCTGCTTTTCCTGGTCTATGTGGCCTTCTGCGCCATCGGCCCCTGGTTTACCTCCAGCCGCATTCAGCAGGTGGTGGTGGCCGGCGGGCGGACTTTAGGGATGAGTCTGCGGGCGCGGAGCAGAGGGGGGACCCGGCCTGCCTTGCGGCGGGCGCTGTTGGAAGCCTTCTGGGATGATCCCACTGAGGTAGAATTGCTAGAGGAGCCGCAGCTCTCCTGGCACCTGGCGCGCCCGGCCTTGCTGCTGGCTGCCCTCCTGATGGTGGCCCTGACCATTGGCCTGGGCCTGGCCGGGCTGTGGTCAATGCTGCGCTGGCTTGGACGTGGGGCGCCGCTGCTGGCTCTGCCGCCTTTGCGGACTATTCCCTCGGGCTTGCTCTTGCTTGATCTGATCGCCAACCTGGTGGTAGCCTTGATCATTCTGGTCATCGGCTACTCGATTGTCCGTCATGGTATCCTGATTGAGCGCCCGCTGGCGCGGCGGGGCTTCTTTGAGCAGTGGCGCGGCATCGTCATTGTGGCGACGGCGGTGGCGCTCTTCATTGCCCTCCTGGTCTCGCTGACACATAGTAGTCTGGGTGGACTGCTCTGCATTACCTGCCTGGCGACGCTGGCCTATGCTCTCTTTACCTGGAGCAGCTATCGGGCCCATGATCGCTATATTGCTTTGCTGGGCCGCTTTTTGAGTAGTACGAGCCTGCGCCACTGGCTGAATACGAGCGCGGAGAAGAGCGAGCGCGAGCTGGAGGATCTCTTTTTCTCACTCTGCCAGAGTGTCCTGGCGGTGCGCTGCGCTCGCCTGGTGATTCTGGCCGGCCCGATGCGGCGCACCTTTAGCTATCGCTGGCCGGCTGACGCCCGCTTCAATGGGACAGAGCTACCGCGCCGCGGCGATGGTCTGGTCTCCGCCGAGACAGATGCTCTGGTGAGATTGGTGCCTCGGCGCCCGCCTGGTGGACGCGGCGCCGGCACGCCGCTGGCCTATCGCTTGCGTCTGCGCCTGGCGAGCGGTGAGCCGCTGATCTGCTGGGTGATGCCTCTCTACGATGAGCGCGGACTGGTGGCGACCCTTTTTCTGGGGCCGCGTGAGGATGGTGGGACCTTTACGAAGGAGGATATGAATCTGGCTCAGGCTTGTGGGCAGCGCATTCTCGATACCATTGGCGATCATGAGGCGATGCAGGCTGTCGCCGCTTTGCTACGCCGCCGCATCGTCGATGTCAAGTTGCTGGGTGCTCAGCAGCGGAGGATTTTGCACGACGAGATTCTGCCTCAGATGCATCTGGCGCTGCTGCATCTGGAGACGCTGCGTACGGTGACACACCAGAAGGGCCAGGAAACGGCTCGTGTGGCGCTTGAGGAGGCGGTTGAGCTGGTGAGCGCCGCCCATCGTCAGTTAGCAGCTCTGATGCGCGCGACGACGCCCGGGGCGCCCTATCGTCTGGAACGCGAGGGGCTGGTACAGGCCATTCGGACGATGCTGGAGCAGGATTTTCATGATGCCTTCGATGAGGTCTGCTGGCAGGTGGATGACGAGACTGCCGCTCATATCGATGAGGTAACACCGCCAGCAATCGCTGAGCTGATCTTTGCCGCTGTGCAGGAGGTGCTGCGCAATGCGGCTCGCCATGCCCGCGGCAGCGATGTCCATCGCCGCTTGCGCCTGACCCTGCAGGCGCGCTGTGACCCCGATCTGGAGGTGGTGGTGGCCGATGATGGTGTGGGAATCGCGGCTGCCAACGCAGCTACGAGTGGTACCGGCGGCGGCCTGCTGACCCACAGTGCCCTCCTGGCTATTGCCGGCGGCAGCTTGACGATTAAGAGCGCCCCAGATGAAGGGGTGACGGTGCGCATCTATCTGCCTGCTGAGGCCCTGCTCTGAGTACCTTCGCTGAACGATGGCACGCCCTGGCCTCCCCTGGTGGCCGTTCTTGCCCGCGAACCCGCTGCTGCCCTCCTTGTTATGGCTGTGCTTATGTTTATCGACATTGCTCCTATTCGCATAGGCTTTCCTCTTCTATCTTCCTCTAAATCTTCAGGCCAGGCGGTTCTATATAATGTGAAGACAAGCTTTCCTTTTGCTGCCAAAAGATATCCATAATGAAACCCCTCTTTGCTTCTCTTTATTGACTTTCTTCAAAAAATATGTTATCCGTGTTATATATTATAATTACAATATTGCTCCATAAAGAGAGCAAAGGAGAGAGTGAGAT
>NZ_JADGIA010000200.1 GCF_019683635.1 Thermogemmatispora sp.
CTGCCCATCTGTCCTTCTCCTCCCGGCAAGCAAGAGTGAGTGCTCCTCGCTTGCCTGTATAACTAAAAGAGAATTTCGATCAATACAAATTTTTATCTATCGAGATGTATTGGATGTGTTTCTGTACTGAGATAAAAGATAGCTGGAAAAAGGTCGCAGAGAAATCCAAAACCGGAGACATTTCAGTCCCTCTTAGGGGCTATTGGCCGGACATTCTGAGGCCGCCAGGGAGACAGAGCCTCAATGGCCCGCGCAAGAGAGGAGAGCATTCGTAGTGAGTCGGAGGCGCAGAAGAGAAGGAAGGAGCCAGGTCTCAATTGAAGCTACGCTCTGACAATGGGATAAGCGAGAAGCCGCCAGGTTTGAGACGAGAGGGGAGCTTGCCATGCTTCGAATCACATTTCATCAGCAGCTCAGGCGTGAGCGACAGCGTCGGGGCTGGTCACAGGAGGATCTTGCCGCGCTCATCGGTTCGGACAAGAAGACAGTGCAGCGCTGGGAGACTGGTGATGGCCTGCCCCGTCCCGCTCTGTTGCGGAAACTGTGCGAGGTGCTGGAGAAGAGTCCTGAAGAGCTAGGGCTTATCGAGCAGCCCCGCACGCAGTGGGGGGCGAAGCCTGCCCCTGTCCACTTCTTCGGGCGCACGCAAGAGTTACAGACGTTGCGCCAATGGTTTGCAGAATGCCGCCTGATTGCGGTCTGTGGCCTCGGGGGCATCGGGAAGACGACGCTGGTCGCGCGCCTGGTTGAGCAGGTGGAAGCAGAGATTGAGTATGGCTACTGGTGCTCGTTGCGCAGCGCGCCGCCGCTGAGTCAGGTGCTGAAGGACTGGTTGCTCTTCTTTTCCAATCAGCAGCTGAGTGCCCCACCTTCGTCAGTGGAGGAGCAGCTCTCGCTCTTGATGGAGCTGTTACGCCAGAGCCGCTGCTTGCTGGTACTCGATAATTTCGATGCCCTCCTGCAAAGTGGCCAGCGGGCCGGCGCCTATCGCCCCGAGTACGAGGTCTATGGTCGCTTGCTAGAGCGCCTGGGCAGTGAGGCGCATCAAAGTGTGATTCTGGTGACGAGCCGCGAGAAGTTGCGCGAGGTTGAGCGTTTGAAGGGCCAGAGCAGTCCGGTGCGCTCACTGACCTTGCAGGGTCTCAGTGGCGAGGCCGGGCGAGCTATTCTTGAGGAAAAGGGCATCTTCGGCAGCGCGGAAGAGGTGGCCAGCTTGCTGCGCCGCTATGGGGGGAATCCTTTGGCGCTGCGCCTGGTGGCGGAGACGATCCGCGAGTTGTTTGCTGGCCAGATTGCGGCCTTCCTCGCCGCAAACCAGGCCGCCTTCGGCGATATTCGTGAGGTATTGGAGGAGCAGCTGCGGCGTCTGGCGCCGCGCGAACATGAGGTGCTCTCGTGGTTGGCGATTGAGCAGGAGGCGGTTACTCTGGAAGAGCTGCGAGCTGATCTGCTGCGACCAGAGGCTCAGCGGGAGCTGATCGAGACGCTGGATTCGTTGCGCCGCCGTTCGCTGATCGAGGTTCAAGAGCAAGGGCAGTTTACCTTGCAACCAGTGATCATGGAATATATCCAGGATGAGCTGGTGCGCCGCGCCTGTCAGGATTGCTTGCAGGAGACGTTCCTGACCTGGGAACAGTTCGCTTTTGTGAAAGCGCAGGCACGTGCCTATGTGCGCGAGAGCCAGATGCGCATGCTCCTGGCCCCGCTGGCCGAGATGGTCTGCAGCGAGCTGGGCCAGACGGCTCTTAAGGAGCGGCTCAAGCGAGCGCTCGAACGAGAGCGGCAGGCGCGCTACCCGCATGGTGGCTATCTTGCTGGCAACGTGCTTCAGTTGCTGATTTATCTGCAGTGGGATCTGCGCGAGTTTGATTTCTCAAGGCTGACGATTCGCCAGGCTTACCTGCAGCGGGCACGCCTGCAAGAGGTGAATTTCGCCTTCGCGCACTTCGTGGCGACGGTTTTTCAGAGTACCCTGACCAATGTTCTGGCCAGCGCTTTTAGCCCCGACGGGCAGCGGCTGGCTGTGGGAACGGCGAGCGGCGAGATCCGTCTCTATGATGGCGATTGCGAGCATTTGCTCCAGCAGCTGGAAGGCCATGCTGACGGGGTATGGGCCCTGGGCTTTACCCATGATGGGCGACGGCTGGTCAGCGGCAGCGATGACCGGACGCTGCGTCTCTGGGACCTGGAGACTGGTCGCTGTCTGAGTGTGCTGGAGGGGCATACCAATCGGGTGCGGGCCCTGGCGCTCAGCCCTGACGATCGCCTGTTGGTGAGCGGGAGTGATGATCAGACTTTGCGCCTCTGGGACCTGGAAACCGGGCAGTGCCTGCGCACGCTGGAGGGGCATCAGGGGCGAATCTGGGCGGTCGCGTTGAGTCCTGATGGCCAGTGGCTGGCTAGCGGCGACGGCGCGGGCACGCTGCGGATCTGGCACCTGCCAGGCTGGGAGCAGCCTTTATATGTGTTGCAGGGACACCACGATCAGGTACGTTCGCTGGCCTTTGGGGCTGCTGGAATGGTGCTGGCCAGCGGCAGCGACGACGGCACAGTGCGCTTGTGGAAGGTAGCCAGCGGGGAGGAACGTGCCGTTTTGCGCGGCCATGCGAATCGTGTCTGGGCGGTGGCTTTTAGTCCTGACGGCCAGTGGCTGGCCAGCGGCAGCGAGGACACGACCGTTCGCCTCTGGCGGACGCAGACGGGAGAGCAGGTTGCTACGCTGGCGGGTCATACTCATGGCGTGCGTACGGTCAGCTTCCACCCTGAGAGCAGGCGGTCCTGGCTGGTGAGCGGCGGTGATGATCAGACGATCTGTCTATGGGACTGGGCTAAGAGACATGTGCTAACGCGCCTGCATGGCTATACGCGCCGCATTCGGTCGCTGGCTTTTGATCCCGTGGGTCGCTGGCTGGCGGCAGCCTATGAGGGAGAAGGAATCGCTATCTGGGACTGGAGCAGCGGACATCTGTTGAAGCTGCTCCACAAGTCGCGGCATGAACCACTGAGCCTGGCTTTCAGTCCCGACGGGCAATGGCTGGCCAGCGGCGGCCAGGATGAGGTGATCTGGCTCTGGTCGATGCCCGAGGGCCAGGTGCAACGGCAATTCGCTGGTCATCGCGACTGGGTGCACAGCCTGGCTTTCAGCCCTGACGGCCACTGGCTGGCCAGCGGCAGCGAGGATGAGATTGTGCGCCTGTGGGATCTGGCCAGCGGCCAGATGGTGCATGAGCTGCGAGCCGGCTGCTGGATTCGGGCTTTGGCCTTCAGGCCGGGGAAAGAGGGAGGCCGTTGCTTGCTCGTCAGCGGGGGTGACGATACGCTTTTGCGCCTCTGGGACGTCAATAGCGGCAGCTGCGTGCGTACGCTGATGGGCCACAGCCGCCCGGTGCGCACGCTGGCTTTCAGCCCCGATGGTCGTTTGCTGGCCAGCGGAGCCGAGGATAGTCAGGTGCTGCTCTGGGAGATCGAGGGCGAGGCACCCCCGCAACGTCTCCAGGGCCATCGCGGACGGGTGCGCTGCCTTGCTTTTAGCGACGATGGTCAGTGGCTGGCAAGCAGTGGTGATGATCTGAGGCTCTGCCTCTGGCAGAGCAATGGCAGGCTGCACCATGTGCTAAGGAGTGGCCACGAGTATATGGTGCGCGCACTGGGCTTTGCACCGGCTGAGGCAGGTTCCCTGCTTGCCAGCGGCGGCAATGAGGGAGAGATCCGCCTCTGGGAGGCCGCAACCGGGCGCCTGGAGCGCATTCTTAGCCTGCCGCGCCCCTATGAAGGGATGAACATCCAGGGAGTGCAGGGCCTGAGCGCCCTGGAGAAACAGGCCCTGCTCGCGCTGGGTGCTGTTGAAGGCGCCCGGTTGGAGAACACGCCCAGCTAGCTGACCTGACCCTCTGGCGCTCTAAACAACGGGTCCCTCGGTGTTGGTGAGGCGACGCGCACGCTCACGCTCTTTGAGTTGACGGCGCAGGATCTTGCCCGAGGGCACGCGCGGTATAGCTTCGATGAATTCGACCAGATGCAGTTTTTTGTAGCCCGCTACCTTGCTGTTGACAAAGGCCATCAGCTCCTCGGGCGTGGCCGTCTGGCCGGGGCGAAGGACAACAAAGGCCTTGGGAATCTCTCCGGCTTCAGGATCATCGACCCCAATGACGGCAGCATCGAGAACAGCAGGATGCTCCAGCAGGACGGCCTCGATCTCGGCAGGGGCAATGCTGAAGGCTTTGTACTTGATCATCTCCTTCTTGCGATCAACGATGTAGAGGTAGCCGTCAGCATCGATGTGGCCGATATCGCCGGTGTAGAGCCAGCCGTTGCGCAGGACACGCGCCGTCTCAGCCGGGTCTTTCCAGTAACCAAGCATGACCTGGGGGCCGCGCACGACAATCTCGCCATCCTCGCCGACAGGCAGCTCGCGCTCTCCAGTCTCAATATCGACGATTTTCTGTTCAGTGTCATAGACCGGCAGGCCGCCGCTGGCTGGGCGAATGCGCGCGGGATCAAGTGGGGAGAAGTGGGTATCGGGCGAGGTTTCGGTCAGGCCATAAGCCTGGATGACGTTGATGCCGGTGCGCTCGCGCAGCCGGATCGCCAGCTCGGGTGCTAAGGGGGCAGCAGCGGACATCAGGTATTTGACTGTCCTCAACCTGGCAAGTTGCTCGTCGCTGGCGTTGAGGAGTGTCTGGACAATCGGCGGAACGGCAAAGAACCAGGTGACGGCCTGCTGTTCGCAGAGGGCCAGGGCTGTATCCAGTTCGAAGCGTTCCATGAGGATCTGCCTGCCGCCGGCGATGAGAAAGGTACCGGTCAGCAGGACGCCGTAGATGTGGTAGAGGGGGAGAAAGATCAGGGTGGCATCGGCAGGCGAGAGGTTGGCCGCGGTCACCACCTGGAGATGGTTGCAGACGAGATTGCGGTGTGAGAGCATGACGCCGCGTGGCAGGCCGGTGGTGCCCGATGAATAGGGGAGGGCCAGCAGGTCATCTGGAGCCAGGTCAACAGGTGCAGGCCGGCGCGGCGAGGATTCGCGTAGCAGACGAGCGAAAGGGACAGCTTGCGGCAGCGCTTCAGGCACCTGGGACCCGGTGACGATGATATGGCGCAGCGCCGGGAAGGTCTGCCCTTGCAGGACGCTTATGAGTATGGGCACAAGCTCACGTTGGACCAGGATGGCGCGCGCTTCGCTGTTCTCTAGCTGGTAGGCGATTTCCCGTTCCTTGTAGGAGGGGTTCATCGGGCTGATGACGGCGCCAATGGAGGAGGCCGCCAGGAAGGCGATGGTGTATTCGGGTCGGTTGAAGGTGAAGAGACAGATGATGTCCCCTTTGCCCAGGCCCAGAGCACGGAGGCCGTTGGCCAGGCTATTGGTCATGGCGATGACTTCGCAGTAAGTCAGGCTGAGGTTGTGATAGATAATGGCGGGCCGCTCGGGTTGCCGCTCTGCCACGGCTCGGACGAGGGTATCATAAGGAGCTTCGGGATAGCCCAACGGCGGGCGGAAGAGTTCGGGAGCAGTCTGTTTGTCGACCATGCCTGAAGTCCTTTCTTCAAAGGCCAAAAGAACGTCGCTCCATTGTTTATGAGCATAACTTGCTCACAAGCGCCGGTCAAGAGACTCTGCCACTCCCCTTTTTCGGGCGCTGATCTGATCTGCCCACGCTGATCAAGCCACTTGGGCGATGGTAGACAGAGGCAAATTTCTACGTGTAGATACGTTTCCTTTTTAGAAACGGGGAAAGAAACCTTTGACTGTCTTGTGCTCGTGCAAAGCCAGAGAGGCAGGTGAGACTGATTTCCGCAGTCCCGCCTACATTGTCCGTTAGAGAGCCGAGCCAAAGGAGCGAACTGACATGGGCTATGATCCTCACCAGCCGCAGGGCGGTTATAGTCACGGGTTCCAGCCTGCAGGAAAGGAAGGAGATGAGACTCCACCGCCACCGCCACCGTCTGTTCCGGGAGGCTATGAGCCAACGCAGTACGCCGGCCCGACGCAGTATGGATCGCCATACGTGACTCCACCGCCACCACCAGTCTACCCAGAGGTGGCTTCTGTTCCTCCCAGTGTCGGTCGGTATGGGATACCCTCAGTGCAGCCGCCACGCCAATCTTTACGCTGGCTCTGGATTACCCTGGCCATTATCGCCGGGGTCATTGTGCTTGCTTGCGGCGGCTGCGCCTTGGTGGGTTTCATCGCGGCTCTTAAGACAAATGCTGATTCAACCGTGAATGACTACTACTCGGCTATTAAGCAGCAAGATTATCAGCAGGCTTATTCCTACCTGTTGACCGATACGCTGACTATCCAGGGGAAGCGGATTAGCGTAACACAGGGGAGCTTTGTGCTGATAGCCCAGGCTCTCGATCAGCAGAATGGGCCTGTAACCAGCTATTCGATCACAAGCAGCAGTACAATTGGAGGTACGGCAACAGTTGTCGTGCATGTCACCCGTTCCAGCGGCCTGGCCTATGATGTGTACCTGCAGCTGACGCAGATCGATAACGAGTGGAAAATCACTCAGTTGGATAATATCTAATCCCGGTCAGCGGCACGCTTAAGGCAGGTCAGCACAGCCGCGAGCGCGCACATCAGCATCGGCCACCGGGAGACGCGAGAAGGGAGCCAGTTATCGATGGATAGAACGGAGCAGCCTGACCGTCAAGCCACTATCTTTATTTTTATAATCTGCGCTCGCGAGGATCATCGTCTTCTCTACCTGCTTCTCCCATTTATGAACTACTTAGAGTTCTTGCTGGGCGCCGTTCTCCGCACATCCACAGATCTACGGCCCGGTGCTCACATGGAGGCGGAGTTACTTAGGCATATCGAGTCCGCCGATGTGCTCCTGCTGTTGATCAGTCCCGACCTGCTGGCATCGCCGATCTACACAAGAGCCATCTCGCTAGGATTAGAGCGCGCGCGACGGGGTGAGTTACAGCTGTTCCCCATTCTTGCCCGGCCTATCTCGCTTGAGAGAACACCGCTCGCTTCTTTGCAACTGCTCCCACGCGATGGGCGCGCGCTGAGCGAAGAAATTGCCAGAGAGCGGGCGCTACTGGAAATCCTTCATGAGGTCCTCCTGACCTGCAGAGAGCTTCAGAATCGACGACGCCTTTCGCCCTCCTCACCAGCTGCTTCTTCGGAGAGCAGGACACGCGGACTGGCAGCACCAGAGCTGCTTCCCACGAGCTACCGCCTGGATGAGGTCTTTAAGCGTACGGGTCTGCCCACAGTGACCTTTGTGCCGCCTTCCATCTTCGAGCAGCTGAAGCTAGCTCTTGTTGAGCCAGGGCGCAGCGTGGTCATCGAGGGGCCTTCGGGCATCGGCAAGACCACGGCGGTGCAAAAAGCCGTCCAGCAACTCGGAGAGGAAGAGATACTTAGAGCAGAGCGACCGACGATCACTTTCTTGAGCGCCCGCGCGCCCGCTGACCGCGAGCGGCTACGCTCTCTCTCAGAGTGGCATCGCGGTGTGGTGATTATCGATGACTTCCACCGCCTGGAGCCTGACCTGCGCCAGGAGCTGGTCGATTATTTGAAGCTGCTGGCGGATACACAGCCCACAGACCGTAAGCTTGTGATCATTGGTATTCCGGGCACGGGCCAGAGCTTCGTCAGTGCCGTCGCTTTCGATACGGCTATGCGCTTCGATCGCTTTAAGATGGGCCGCGCCAGCGATGAGGAGATTCTGCAACTGATCAGGCAGGGAGAGCAGGCTCTCAACGTGATGTTTGAGCGCAAGGAGGATATTCTTCGGTTGGTCGACGGAAGCTTTATTCTGACGCAATTCCTCTGCTACTATCTCTGCGTGGAAAATAATGTTCTTCAGACGCAGCCATCGCAAGTTGCCATCCGGCATCAGTTTGATAAGGCCGTTCAGGATCTGATGGGCACGCTGGAGGTGAAATTTGATCTCGCCGTCAAGCAATTCGCTATTGCTGGCGGGCCTTATGATCAGACCAGTCTCACTTTGCTGGAAGAGCTGAGGCAGAACCGCGAGGGAGTCCTCTGGCTTTCCTTGCTCCAGCAGCAGGAGCCAGGACGCGCCCGCGATCTGGAGCGCTTCTTCAAGGAAAGCTGGTCTCAGGCGATCGCCTCCTATCCCCCTCTGGCGTATCATCTCTTCTGTGATCCCACAGTTGGCGTGTTGCTGGCGGAAGATCCGACCCTTATTTTCTATCTACGCCACTGCAATTTGGAGGAGCTGGCTCGCAAGGTCGGCAAACGCCCTGCACCAAGCAGGCGGCAAATCTTTATTTGCTATGCCCGTCAAGATAAACGGTGGTTGGAGCGTCTGCGTATTCATCTGGCTCCCCTTGAACAGAAGGGAGTGTTCGATCTGTGGGACGATACGCTGATCAGTGCTGGCAGCCGCTGGGAGCAGACGCTGGAGGACGCCATCTTGCGCGCGGGTGTGGCCATTGTGCTGGTCAGTGCCGATTTTCTAGCGTCCGAGTTTATCCAGAACAATCAGCTGCCGAAGCTCTTGGAGCGCGCCCGTCTTGGCGGCACTTTAATTATCCCCATCATTGTCAGCCCCTGTCTCTTTGAGGAAAGTGAGCTGCATTGCTTCCAGCCAGCTCTTGATCCTCAGAAGCCGCTTGCTATTCTGCCTCCTGCAGCTCAGGAGCAAACGCTTGTGAGCATTGCCCGTCGCATTACAGCTGCTGTGACTGAACAGCCATAGTGATTCCAAGCTACGCCGTCAGGCCGGTCAAAAAGCAGGCCCCCCCTATCTCCCAGTTATTGTTTTGCACCGCTTTGCCATCGCTCACGCGCGCTCTCACCTGAAGCCGCCCTGTCCCCGGTTCTATACCTCTAGCAGCAGTGCATTAAAAATCTGTTAACATTGATCACAGCCCCCATTTTCCTTATATTCAAATTGACAGATGAGGTTCATCTTTTCTAAACTCTAAGCGAGGTCTCCGCACTGATCGATATCCTACGGGATCAAATAGAAGCAAGGCAGTATTTCATGACAGCTCTGGCCCTGCTGGGAATGCAGGCCGATTCTGTAGAGAGGCTGTGGCTTCTGGTGCCAGTACGTATTGAATGCTCGTTCATAGTACAGGCCAGGCATCAGGCTAGCTGGGCATAGTGAGGATCTACCTGAGAATAGCGGAGCCTGGTCTCTCTATCTCTTGAACAATGATAAGATGAATTAGAGAATAATAC
>NZ_JADGIA010000201.1 GCF_019683635.1 Thermogemmatispora sp.
AAGAGGGCAGTCAAAGAAAGGAGGAAACTTCAGCATGGCCACCGCGCCCCAGCCCTGTGTCCCAAGCATAGCGCACAAACAACCGCCCTGCGAGCGCTGCCTCTGCCGCAGTCTCTGTCTCGCGCAAGCACTGCCCATCATCCTGCCAGGCGGAGAGCGACCGCAGTGGGCCGCCCAGCTGCGGCGCCTGCTGTCCGAGCGAGAGGAGGGACAGGCATGATCTGGCTCTGGCTCGCGCGTCTCCTGGGGGCCGCCAGCTCCCCAATCGTGGCTGCAACTGGCGCCAACGCCGCCGCTCCCGGTCCCGCCGAGACCTATGCCCTACCGCGCTCACGCCGGGAACAGGCCCGCCTCGAACTACAACACTTCGCCCTGCGTCAGCTGCTCGGCACCCACTTCCTGGCGCCTATCGAGCAGCCGGGCGCGATCCTGGACGTCGGCAGCGGTACCGGCGTCTGGCTGCGCGAAGCCGCCCGCCGCTGGCCCCGCGCTCAACTCGTCGCCCTCGACAAAGACCTCACCCTCTTACGTCAGCCTCTCCCCCCTCACTGCCAGCCTGTCCAGGCCGACCTGCTCACCGGCCTGCCCTTCGCCGAAGCCCGCTTTGACTACGTCCACCAGCGCTTTCTGGCCACCGCCATTCCCGTCACCGCCTGGCCCGGCATCCTGGACGACCTGCTGCGCATCACCCGCCCCGGCGGCTGGCTTGAGCTAGTCGAGGCCACCGGCGACACCGGCAACGAAGGCCCCCTTCACCGGCAGGTTCGCACCTGGTTCACCACCCTCCTGGAGCGCCGCGGTCTGCGTCTGGATGCCGCCCTGAATCTGCCCCACTGGCTACAAGAGCGTGGCCTGCAGCCGCAGATTCTGCGCTTCCAGATGCCCCTCTTCGGACGCCGACGAGGTGCTCCCCTCTTCCGCGAAGACGTCTTGAGCGCCCTGCAGGCACTGGAGTCGCAGCTTGCCGCCGTGAATCACATCCCCCGCGAGCAGATCGCCGCAACGCTCACCGCTCTGCCCCGCGAATGGGAGCGCCTGCGCACCAGCAGCGGAGGAATAGCCGTTTGGGGGCGCAAACCATGAGCAGGCGCCGTCATTCCTACCAGGCGCGCCAGCCTGATCGCCCGCACCGTCGTTCGCCCCTGGCCGGACTACAACCGTTCCCGCTGGCCACTCTGCTTGAATGGGTGCTTACCGGGCGCATGCTGGCCGAACTACAAGAGCTGCTCTTTGACCTGCTCTCCCCCACTGGACGAACCTGCTGGGAGCACTGGCTGCAGACACGGGAAGTGCTCTGGCTGCAAGGTCCCATTGCCCAGCAGCTCAGCGAAAACGAGCAGGGCACCCTGTGCAGCATGCGAGAAATAGAGGACGTGCTCATACTTCTGCAGAGGCGCTGTCAGCAGGCGATGGCGAGCCGGGCGACGCTCCTGGTCTATTTCACAGAGCCTGAGATTCACCAGATCCGCTGGCTACTGGGCCTGGTCGAAAGCTTTCTGAGACGCACCTGCCGCGGCATGAAAGCCAAAGACCTGCCCCTCGAACTGCGCGTTGGGCGCAGCCTGCTGCGGCGCCTGGGGAGAACCTTGCGCGACCAGCCGCGACGCGAGAGCCTCAACTGAGCCAGCGTGTCGAGCCAGGCCGAGCCGCCTACGCTCTCCCTTGCTGCCCATCAGGATCAGGCAAGAGCACTGGCGCCAGCCTGCAGAGGTTGCCATATCACTCAGATCGACGCCCAAAAGGACCGGTTCAGTGCCCTTGTCAGCCTGAACCGGCTTCGCTACAATAGGACCAACCGCGTCGCCTCAGCGCGGGCTGGCCAGGCACCAACCGCGATAAGGCCCCGCGGGCCAGACTAGAGCAACCTCAGCAGCACAAGGGAACGTGTAGGATGATGCAGGAGGGCAAGCCTCTCGATTTCATGCGCGCGCGGCTCCACGCCCTGCGTGAGACCCGACTCTATCGTCAGCTACGTCCAGAGCTGGGAAGCAGCGACCCCTGGCTAGAGCGCGATGGGCGCCGTCTGCTCAATCTCAGCTCCAACAACTACCTCGGCCTGGCCACCCATCCAGCCCTGAAGGCCGCCGCCAGCCAGGCCAGCACCCGCTACGGCTGCGGCGCTGGCTCCTCGCGGCTCATCGCCGGCAGCAGCGATCTCCACGCCGAGCTAGAGCGCCGCCTAGCCCGCTTCAAGGGTAGCGAAAGCGCCCTCCTCTTCAACAGCGGCTACGTTGCCAACATCGGCATCATCAGCGCCCTGGTCGGCCCCGGCGACCTCATCCTCAGCGATGCCCTCAACCACGCCAGCATCATCGACGGCTGTCGACTCAGCCGCGCCACTTGCAAAGTCTACCCGCATAACGACAGCGATGCCGTCGCCCACCTGCTCGCCGAAGCGCACCGTAGCGGCCAGTATCGCCGAATCCTCGTCGTCACTGACTCCGTCTTCAGCATGGATGGCGACGTTGCCCCCCTGGAGGACCTGATCGCCCTCTGCCGTCAGTACGGCGCGCTCCTGCTCGTCGACGAAGCCCACGCTACCGGCTGCCTTGGCCCGGGCGGGCGCGGACTGCTCGCCACCGTCGCCAGCGACTACGAGGGCGTCATCGCCGTCGGCACTCTTAGCAAGGCCCTGGGCAGCTTTGGCGCCTTCGTCGCCGGCCCCGCTCTCCTCATCGACTACCTGATCAACGTCGCGCGCCCCTTCATCTTCACCACGGCTCTGCCGCCGCCGGTCATCGCCGCCTCTCTGGCCGCGCTCGCCCTCCTCGAAGAGCAGCCCACGCTTGTGGAGCGTCTCCAGGCCAATGCCGCCTACCTGCGTCGGGGACTGCAGGGCCTTGGCTTTAACACCCTGACCTCCAGCACCCATATTGTCCCCGTGCTGGTCGGCGAAGCCGGGCAGGCTCTCAGCATGGCCGCTCGCCTGCAAGACTATGGCGTCCTTGCCGTCGCCATCCGTCCGCCGACGGTCCCGGAGGGCATGGCGCGCATCCGGGCCAGTGTCATGGCCGTCCACGAGCGCAGCGACCTCGATTTCGCCCTGGAAGCCTTCGAACGCGTCGGGCGCGAGCTAGGGCTGCTCTGAAAGCCAGGCGATCCAATTGACCCGAAGCAGGCCAGCGCGAGGGAAGAGAACGGTGGCAGCAAGGCAGTGGCAAGATGCAGGCACAGAGGAGCAGGGCAAGACGGCGCAGGGATAGAAGAGCGGTGGCTCCGGCGGAGAGAGGGAAAGAGATATCTATGGAGGAGAAAGGAGAAGCTATGGCCTCTCACAGCGAGAGCATTCGCTGGCAGAATCTCGACAAAAGCGTCCTCTGGCACCCATTCACCCAGCAAAGCGACTGGGAGGCGGAAGCCCAGCTTGTCATCGAGCGCGCCGATGGCTGCTATCTCATCGACAGCGACAACAATCCCTACCTTGATGGCGTCTCATCGCTGTGGGTCAACATCCACGGGCATCGTCACCCGACCATTGATCAGGCCATTCGCGAGCAGCTAGAACGCGTTGCCCACACCACCTTTCTCGGCCTGACCCACCCACCTGGCATCGAACTGGCGCAGCGGCTCGTCGATCTCGCTCCGGGCCGCTTGCAGCGCGTCTTTTACTCCGATACCGGGGCCGCCGCGGTCGAGATCGCCCTGAAGATGGCTATCCAGTATTGGCAACAGTGTCCCTCGCCCCAGCCGCAGCGCACCAAATTTTTCGCCCTGCACAGCGCCTATCACGGCGACACCGTTGGCGCCATGAGCGTCGGCGGCATCGAGATGTATCGCCATTCCTATCTATCCCTGCTCTTCCCTCATATCGAAGCCCGTAGCGCCTACTGCTACCGTTGTCATCTGCAGAAGACTTACCCGTCATGTCGGATGGCCTGTCTCGAAGAAGTAGAGCGGGTCATCAGCACCCATGCTCACGAGCTAGCGGCGGTCATCATGGAGCCATTGGTCCAGGCGGCGGCGGGCATCTACGTTTATCCCAAGGGCTACACGCGCGCTGTTTGGGAGATCGCCAAGCGCCACGGCCTCCTCTTCATCGCTGACGAAGTCGCCACTGGCTTCGGGCGCACCGGCAAGATGTTCGCCTGCGAGCATGAGGGTATTGAGCCAGACCTGATGGCCATCGGCAAGGGCCTGACCGGGGGCTATCTGCCGCTGGCAGCGACCCTGACCACGGAAGAGGTCTATCGCGCCTTCCTTGGCCCCGGGCGCACCTTCTACCACGGCCACACCTACACCGGCAATCCGTTGGCCTGCGCGGCGGCCCTGGCCAACCTGAGAGTCTTCGAGCAAGAGGAGACCCTGCAGCGCCTGGAGCTTCGCATCGCCTTGATGGAGGAATGGCTACGCTCTTTCCACGCCCTGCCGATTGTTGGCGACATTCGCCAGTGCGGTTTTATGGTCGGGATCGAGCTGGTCCAGGACAGGAAGACCAAGACGCCTTTCCCGCCCGAGCAGCGGGTCGCCGTCCGTGTTATCAAGGAGGCGCGCAAACGTGGTCTGATCTTGCGTCCGCTTGGCGATGTCCTGGTGATCATGCCGCCGCTGGCGATTTCCCATCCTGAGCTAGTGCGCTTATTGGACATTACGTATGCTGCTATAGAGAAAGTTGCGGAGGAAGTGCTTTCATGAAATGGGCCTGTTTTATCACTGGCACCGATACGGGAGTTGGCAAGACCATTGTCACGGCGGCCCTGGCCGCAGCCCTGGTGCAGCGCGGGCTGAGTGTCGGGGTCATGAAGCCAGCCGAGACCGATTGTCCCCCGGAGCAGGGGCGTGAGGGGGCACACGATGCGCAGTTGCTGCGGCGGGTGGCGCGCTGTGCGGCCCCGCTGGAGCTGGTGGTGCCCTATGCCTTGCCGCTGCCGCTGGCGCCGGCCCTCTCGGCGGAAGAGGCCGGGGTCACTATCGAGCTGGCTGAGATCGTCCGCTGCTATCGAGAGCTGCTGGCGACCCATGACGTGGTGCTTGTCGAGGGGGCTGGCGGCCTGTTGGTGCCACTGACGGCCCAGCAGACCATGCTTGATCTGGCCGTCACGCTGGGGCTGCCGCTGCTGGTCGTCGCGCGCAACGTCCTTGGCGTCATCAATCACAGCTGCCTGACTGTGGCGGTGGCCAGCCAGCGAACGCGGGTGCTGGGCGTGGTCCTCAATCATCCGGTCCCGCCCGACGAGAGTGATCCAGCGGTCCGCAGCAATGCCGACGCCTTGCGGCGCTGGTGTCCGGCGCCGTTGTATGGTCCTTTGCCCCATCTTGCCGACCTGAGCGAGGAGGCCCTGACGGCAGCTGGCAGTCGGCTGCTATCTGCCGAATTGCTGGAGGGCATGGCGCTTGACATCGCCGAGGGCGAGAGGATCGCTGCAAGTGCGGCAGCCGCGGCGGAAGAGGGGGTTCCAACCGAGCCGCTCAATGAAGCGGGCGCCTGATGATCAGCAAGCTGTCTGGGGAGGAAAGAAAATCAATGCTCGTTGATTTCCAGTACCTGGCTGATAAGGCCATCAATGGGGAGGTGCTCACGCGCGAGGAGTGTCGTGCTGTGCTGACCTGCCCGGATGAGCAGGTATTAGAGCTACTGGCCGCCGCCTATCGCGTGCGGCGCACCTTCTGTGGTCAGCGTGTGCATCTCCACATGCTCATCAACGCCAAGAGCGGGATTTGTCCCGAGGATTGCCATTACTGTTCGCAGTCGAGTATTTCGCGTGCGGCCATCGAGCGCTATCCGCTGGTCAGTCTGGAGCGCCTGCTAGAGGGGGCGCGCCGGGCGAAAGAGGCGCGCTGTCGACGCTATTGTATCGTCATTAGCGGACGTGGAGCCAACAATCGAGAGATCGACTTTCTGGTGCGAGCCGTGCGGCGCATCAAGGAAGAGGTAGATATTGCTATCTGCTGCAGCGTTGGCCTGATCTCCGAGGAGAAGGCACGCCAGCTGTATGAGGCGGGAGTGGAGCAGCTCAACCACAACTTGAACACCAGCGAGCGCTACTATCCGTCTATCTGTACAACGCACACCTATGAGGATCGCTGGCAGACGCTGCAGGCGGCGCGGAGGGCGGGCCTGCATCTCTGTAGTGGGGCAATCTTTGGTCAGGGTGAGTCACTGGAGGATATTATTGATGTGGCGCTGGCCTTGCGCGAGCTGGAGCCGCAGTCGATCCCAGTGAATTTCCTTTTACCGATTCCGGGAACGCCGCTGGAGAACACGCGCTATTTGCGTCCCTATGACTGTCTACGCATTCTCTGCCTGATGCGCCTGACCAATCCGAAGCAGGAGATTCGCGTCTCAGCTGGAAGAGAGGTGCATCTGCGTTCTTTGCAGCCATTGGCGCTTTATGTGGCCAATTCGGTCTTTGTGTCGGGCTATCTAACGACGCCGGGGCAGCACTACGAGGAGACGTGGCAGATGATTCGCGACCTGGGTTTTGAGATCGAGGAGCATGGGCCTGAGAGGGCAGAGGAGGTAGAGCCAGCTCCGGCGCCCGGCGAGACGGTGGGGAGCGGGGAGCGCTGAGAGGCAGACTGGACCGTTGCATTGGACCTGGGTGGCCAGTCCGCAGCTGAAAGACGGCAAGCAAAGGCACCCGCTCTGTCCTGGCCCGATAGAGCGGGTGCCTTTTTGTCTCTTCTGCGGACTGAGATGGCCGGCCCGACGCTGGCTTTAGGAGCTGCTCCCAGGGGATGCCCCTTCGGACGGGCCTTCGCTGGCGGGCAGATGGGGAAGCAAGAGAGCGCGCAGGTGTTCGGCGTCGGGGGCCAGGCCGACAGCGAGCAGGAGCTGATGGATAGTGCGCAGCGACTGGAGGTGAGGGGCGACGGTCCTGGCGAGCGGCTCCAGCTGGGGAAAGCGGCTGCGGACCCCCGTGATCAGATCCTCACGACCCTGCTGGAGACCTTCCTGACGGCCCTGCTGGATGCCCTCCTGACGGCCCTGCTGGAGACCTTGCTTGAGACCTTCTTCGATGAGAGCGCGGGCAGCGTCGGTCTGTTTGAGTTCGGCGATCAGTTCGTCGAGTGACATGTTAACTCCAGCTTGGGTGTGTGGTCGATTATCGGTATGGGGGGTCAGCCCCATCTCCACTTGGAGTGGGGCTGACCACGGGAGGAGCGAAACCAGCTCCGGCTTCGGTGGGAGTGGATAACGGAGAAAGGGTCCGGCTTAGCTGGCTAAGGTTGGGAGCCGTTAGCGGTTGGGGCAGTCGGTGGCTGGCCGCCGCTGTCGGGCAGGTGGGCCAGCAAGAGAGCGCGCAGGTGTTCGGCGTCGGGGGCCAGGCCGACAGCGAGCAGGAGCTGATGGATAGTGCGCAGCGACTGGAGGTGAGGGGCGACGGTCCTGGCGAGCGGCTCCAGCTGGGGAAAGCGGCTGCGGACCCCCGTGATCAGATCCTCACGACCCTGCTGGAGACCTTCCTGACGGCCCTGCTGGATGCCTTCCTGACGGCCCTGCTGGAGACCTTGCTTGAGACCTTCTTCGATGAGAGCGCGGGCGGCGTCGGTCTGTTTCAATTCTTGAAGAAACTCTGTCAGCATCTGGATCTGCTCCTGAAGCCACAGGCGCTCGCTGGCGGGAGCGTCGGCCCAGGCCAGCGAGGCTAACAACAAGCCAACTTCGAGTAACTCGTACTGGCGCGTCTGCTGGAGCCGCTCGATCATGGTGCGGATGACCTGGCGGCTGCGCCCGTCGCGCGAGAGCGGCAGCAGCGGCAACAATCCCGGAAGCTGCCGCGCCAGCAACTCCTGTGCTGGCAGCTCCCAAAGCTTGATCACTTGAAAGTAGAAGTCGTAAACGGGAGTCGCATCGGGTAGTTGACGCCGGTAGGGAGTAGTGACCACCCCGCAGCGGCGTAGATAGATTACACAGGAGAGCACAGGATAACCGTAGCGCTCGTCTGCAAGGATATTATACATCAGCAGACGATGGGCCATCTTGCCATCGGCCCGGCTCTGAAACTCCAGATGAATGAGTAGAGTTTGTCCCTGCAGGGAGCAGGCGCTCAGCGTATCAGCGGCGAGCAGCCCTAGCTCAGGAAGGGACGGATCGGGTTTCAGGACAAACTCCCCAGAAGCGTGCTGCAGAAAGCGGGCCTGCGGCAGAACAAAGGTGATCAGGTCCTGGGCCGCCAGCCCGAAGAGTCGCTTCATGCTCCGGTCCCAACGAGAAGCCATAGAGTTGTGAGCAAGCCTCCTGTTCTGCGGTGGTGGCGTGTATGTTGAGTATAGCAGATTTGGAGACATAGATCAAGAGCTTTTTGCGATATCTCGCTTTATACAAGAGCGACTATCAATAAACAAGCGAGCGATATTTAAGGGAGCGAGCAAAGGTGCTCAAGAAGCGGCTTCGCAGTGCAAAGCGAGCCTGGTTATGGAAGAGGGTAGGCGAAACGACGCTTGCTCTGCTGCTGAGAATGCCTTGCCTGTGGAACTCTACTCGCGTGGCTGGGAGCCGTTAGCGGTTGGGGCAGTCGGTGGCTGGCCGCCGCTGTCGGGCAGGTGGGCCAGCAAGAGAGCGCGCAGGTGTTCGGCGTCGGGGGCCAGGCCGACAGCGAGCAGGAGCTGATGGATAGTGCGCAGCGACTGGAGGTGAGGGGCGACGGTCCTGGCGAGCGGCTCCAGCTGGGGAAAGCGGCTGCGGACCCCCGTGATCAGATCCTCACGACCCTGCTGGAGACCTTCCTGACGGCCCTGCTGGAGACCTTGCTTGAGACCTTCTTCGATGAGAGCGCGGGCGGCGTCGGTCTGTTTGAGTTCGGCAAGCAATTCGTCGAGTGACATGGTCGCTCCTGATAGTGAAGAGCTGGGAAGCTGCCTGGAGGTAGTCAGCTCTGGTTGAGCCAGAGCTGACTACCGAAGAAGAGCAGCCGGCATCGGCTTTGGTGGGAGTGGATGGTAAGGAAAAGGGTCTGGCTTAGCTAGGGTTGGATGCCATTCGTGGTTGGGGCAGTCGGTGTCTGCCCGCAGCTCTCGGGCAGGTAAGAGAGCAGGAGAGCATGCAGGTGCCCGGCATCGGGAGCGCTATAGACGTGCTCCAGGAGGAGCAGCAGGGCATCGAAGTCGCTCAAGGAAGCGGAGACCTGATCTGCCAGCTGATAGAGCTGAGGGAAACGGGCTTTGACGAGAGTTAAGATGCGCTGGCGAGTCTTGTCAAGGCTCTCCTGACGGCCCTGCTGGA
>NZ_JADGIA010000202.1 GCF_019683635.1 Thermogemmatispora sp.
GTATTGTACCGCACTTCTTTGTGATTGTGAAATCAACTTCTTCGATATAGGGGATCGTGATGAAATTGGATATAGTAAGATAAGAGAGAATGGGGAGATTGAAAGAAAGGTGGAAAAGAAATGAGAGGAGATGAAAAATTGGCAGGGAAGCAAAGCGAATGCAAGTTCTGGCCTGGCCAGGGTGGGCCAGCATGCCCGTGGGCTGGCCTGGGGGGTAAAAGGAAGGGATGGCAGGGCAGGGTCAAAAGCTACAGCAAGGCTTCCACCTCAGTGCGTGTAGGCAGAGAAGGCAAAGCGCCCTTGCGCGTAACGGTGATGGCTCCTGCGGCGTTGGCCCAGCGGAGCGCCTCCTCAAGAGGGGCACCCATTGAAAGGCGAGCGGCCAAAGCCCCGCAGAAAGCGTCGCCGGCGCCGGTTGGGTCGACCTGCTGCACATTGAAAGCGCGCTGCCAGCGATGGAAGGGCGGAGCGCCGTTCTCGCCATGAGTGCACCACGTCGCGCCCAGCGCTCCCAGCGTAATAATCACATGCTGGGGGCCGCGCTCTAGCAACCGTTCGGCTGCGGTTTTGGCTGTCATCGCCGTATCGATGGTCAGGCCGGCCAGGAAACTCGCCTCAACCTCATTCACCACCAGAATATCCACCAGCCTGAAAAGCTCGGCAGGAAGCGTCTCCTGGGGGATCGGGGCGGCGTTGAGAATCGTCAGGAAACCGGCCTCGTGTGCCTGGTGCAAGGCCGTGGCGATGGTCTCGATGCCTGTCTCGCACTGCGTCAGAAAAACGCCGGGCGGAGTCATAGCGGGTGTCTGTTGTGAGCCGAGCAGCTCCTCCATTGCCCGGCGTACCGTCTCCGCCGACAAGGTCAGATTCGCGCGTGGCAGAGCAACAATGGCATTTTGCCCGATCTCGGTTGCTATCGTCACGCAGCCTACACCCGTACCAGCCGTGGCATCGCGGCTGACGTAGGTACAATCGACGCCCTCGGCGGCCAGCGCGGGGAAGAAGGCATCGCCGAAGGCGTCTTGACCGACATTGCCAATCAGGCTCGTCTGGGCGCCGAGGCGGGCGGCGGTCACCGCCTGATTGAAGCCTTTGCCGCCGATGAACATCGCAAACTCTTCACCGATCAAGGACTCCCCGGGAAAAGGGAAGCGAGGTGCACGGGCTACCAGGTCGGTCATCAGACTGCCAAGAACAATGACTCTACCCATAGAAGGACCCCCTCAAGCCCTTTGGCCGCTTGCCGGCCTGCCTGCGTGTTGAAAGATATCTCTATTATAGGGTACAGAAGCGCGAGATGTAAATGCTGTGCCTGCCGGGTTGATTGCAAGGCTAGGCTCCATCTGCAGGGGAAGCGACGAGAGAACGATCGTCCTCGATGCGTCCATCGCGCATAGTGATCAAGCGCTGTGCCCGGCGTGCGACCTCCAGGGCGTGCGAGACCCAGACAAAGGTCAGCCCCTGCTCGCGATTGAGTGCCAGCATCAGGTCGAGGATCTCCTGACTGGCCTCGCTATCCAATGCCCCGGTTGGCTCATCGGCCCAGACGATAGCTGGGCGGGTAGCCAGGGCGCGGGCAATGGCCACTCGCTGGCACTGCCCACCGCTCATCTCCGCCGGGCGGTGGCGAGCCCAGCGACTCAATCCGACCTGCTCGATGCTGACAAGAGCTCGCTCGCGAGCTTCGCGGGGTGGCACTCCGCTCACCAGTAGCGGCAGTTCGATATTCTCCAGAGCCGTTAACACTGGCAATAGATTGTAGCTTTGGAAGATAAAGCCCATTGAACGCGCGCGGAAGGTTGTTAGCTCATTATCGGTCAGTTCCTGAATATCCTGGCCTGCAATGCGGATCGTCCCCGACGTTGCCCGATCCAGACCGCTGAGGCAGTTCAGCAGCGTAGTCTTACCGCAGCCGCTTGGTCCCATGATCGCTACAACCTCGCCGCGGCGAATTTGGAGGCTGACGCCGCGTAGCGCCTGGACCTTGAGAGCCCCTGCGCCGTAGTCCTTGTGCAGGTCAATGGCCTCGACAATCAGCTCCTCTTGTGCTGGTAAGCTGGGGATCGCTGCGCTCGACATGCTCCTTTTCCTTCTCACTTGAAGGCTGCTCATGAAGGCTGCTCACCGTCCTGCATGCTCTCACTGCTGGGAGAGGGCAGTGCTTTCTCACCTTGTCAGTGTAGCGCGGGCCGGCCTCACGTGCAAGGGCAGGCGACATGAGCGGCCATGATCGATCTCTGGCGGGCCAGGGGCGCGAGGCCGGCGCCGACGCTGTCTCGTAGAATCAGCTGGTCACCTGGAGCACC
Organism: Thermogemmatispora sp.; assembly: GCF_019683635.1. Taxonomy (GTDB): domain Bacteria; phylum Chloroflexota; class Ktedonobacteria; order Ktedonobacterales; family Ktedonobacteraceae; genus Thermogemmatispora. The sequence continues at coordinate 2,307 of NZ_JADGIA010000202.1, forward strand.
GACTACGGCTGGCCAGGCTCGCCCGGGGGAGCGCTACGCCTGACGGCCTCCTCTGGGCGAGCGGCCCGGGTAGACCAGGGCTGCCCCGATGAAGCTGCATCCAGGGCGCTTTCGGGCAAAGCTCCCAGCGGCGGAACGTCTGCCGGAGGCGCGGGAGGCTCTCCGGCGCCGGCTGTGGTGGGAACAGTGTCCTGCTGCACGCCAGCGGGAACTGTAGCGGTAGCAGGATCTGGCCCAGACGCTGCTGTAGGGGTGCTCGCGGGTGCTGGCGGTGGTGCGACGACGGTAGTCCCGTCGCTGGTGGGCGTGGCGGTGACGGCAGGAGTACCCGCCAGTGGGGGAACATAGCCCGGCGGGGCGTAGCCTGCGCTGGGAGCAGGCCCTGTTGGCATTGGCGTGGCAAATGGCGGAGGGTAGGCGATCGGGCCACCAACGGGATAGGCCGCTACAGGGGGAAACGGGGGGGAATAAGCTGGATAGGCCGCAGGAGGAGCAGCCGCACCACTGGCCGACGGCTGAGCAGGCAAGGGACCTGACGCCGCTGCTGGCGGGGCACTGGCCTGCTCCTGTCCTTCACCGTGCAGACGCTCCAGCTCCTGCTGGATTTCTTTGATGTGCTGCTCCAGGGTGGCGAGATTCTGACAGAGTGGCAGCAGCTCGCTCTGGCTGAGCTCCCCATTGAAATACAACTCCATGACTTTGTTGGACAGCGTCCGGTGCTCCAGACTGGCCTTGTAGCTCAGATCATTCAGCACCAGCTGCAAATGCTGAATACGGGCCAGGCGGGCCGCCTGCTGGGCTGCCTTTTCCAGGCCATGCTGGATGCTCTCTAAAATACTCATCAATACGCTCCTTCTGCTGCTCGCAGACGATAGTACCGCTCAGGTCTTCCCTCACCGGCCCTCATTATAGCAAAGGGGCGACGCTGGCGTCGAGACACGGTCGGTGGCAGCGGCCCATTTGACAGGCCAGCTCTCCTGTGCTATACTAAGGTGTCCATTATGTGGATGACATTCCACTATGTGGAAAGGAGGCGCTGAAATAATGCCCTCGGAGGAGGCGCGTGCGACACGGGTGGGAGTTCTGGACAAGGCAATGGCCATTCTAGAGGCTTTCCCGCGGGGAGAGAGTGCTCTCCTGCCCCAGGAAATTGCCGAGAGGACCGGGCTTCCGCTCCCGACAGTCTATCGGCTGGCTCAGGCCCTCGCCGAGCATGGGCTGCTGATGAAAGAAGGCTCGCGCTTTCGTTTAGGGCTGACCCTCCTGCGTCTTGGTTTGCTGGTAGCCGAGAGCATTGATGTACGCAGGCAGGCTCTGCCTCATCTCACCTGGCTCAACAGCCAGACGGGAGAAAACGCCGAGCTACACATTCGCCAGCACGAGACCAGGGTTGTCATCGAGGTCGTGCGCAGCCCCCACAATTTGCGTCCCTTTGCCGAGATCGGGGCCCCGCTTCCGCTGCATCGAGGCGCTGCTGGCAAGGTCTTACTGGCCTGGCTCTCTGACGAGGAGCGCCTGGCTCTGGCCCGGGCCAGCCGCGAGCGCTTTGACAGCGAGCAGGCGGCTGGAGAACGGAATTGGGATGAGGGGAGCTTTTTGGCCGAGCTGGAAAGAGTGCGGCGCCAGGGATGGGCCTGCAGTGAAGGCGAGCGGGTTGCTGGGGTGGCGGGCCTGGCCGCGCCCATCTTTGATAGCAGGGGCCAGGTAGCAGCAGCTCTCACGCTCGTCGCGCCCGCCGCTCGTCTCGGGCCGGAGCAACGGGAGCGAGCTATCCCCCTGGTCTGTGAGGCCGCGCGCCGTGCCTCCTACGACATGGGTCATACCGCCAGTGCCACCAGCCTTGCCAGCGCGGCAGGCTCAGAGTGGCAAGAACAGCGCCACCAGCGCCACAACGGTGTCGGCGCTGAGTCGCCCACGCCTTGAGTGAAGTGATGAAGGTGTATGTGAAACCAGCCACTCCTCTCGGGAGTACTGGCATTGGGAAGGAGGTCAGCAATCATGACGCTCGTTGAAGAGCTGGCGAACTTTGTGGTACGCAGCAGCTATGAGGATATCTCGGCAGAGGCGCGCCGTGAGTTAAAGATTCGCGTGCTCGACTCGCTGGGGTGTGCCATTGGAGCCTTGGAGGGGCGGCCTCTGGCTATTTTACGTGAGCAGATCAAAGACTTTGGGGGCAATCCGCTGTCGACCTTGATTGCTGGAGGTCAAACGGCACCAGACCGAGCGGCTTTCTACAACTCTGCCCTGGTGCGTTATCTCGATTATAACGATACCTTCATTGCTAAAGGGGAGAGCTGCCATCCCAGCGATAATCTGGGCGCTGTCCTGGCGGCCAGCGAATATGCTGATCGCAACGGCAAGGATCTCCTGACTGCCCTGGCCGTGGCCTATCAGGTGCAGTGCCGGCTATCGGAGGTGGCCCCGGTACGGGCTAAGGGCTTTGACCACACCGTTGAGGGCACCTACGCCGTGGCGGCTGGCGTCTCGCGCGCTCTGGGCCTGGATGCGCAGCGCACGGCCAACGCCATCGCCATCAGCGGCACCGCCTATAATGCCCTGCGCGTCACCCGCACAGGCAGCATCTCCCACTGGAAAGGCATGGCCTACCCGGCGGTGGCCCATGCTGGTACTCATGCCACCTTCCTGGCCATGCGCGGCATGACCGGGCCGATCGAGGTTTTCGAGGGCAATAAGGGCTTCATGGAGAGCATCGCCGGACGCTTTACCATCGACTGGTCGCGCGAGAATCTGGAGATTGTCCGGCGCACCAGCATCAAAAAGTACAACGCTGAGTTCCATTCCCAGCCGACCCTGGAGGGCATCCTGCAGCTGCGAGAGCAGCACCAGCTACGAGCAGATCAGATTGAGCGCATTGAGATCGATACCTTCGATGTTGCCTACCATATTATTGGCGGCGGAGAAGAGGGAGACAAGCGCATTGTGCGCACCAAGGAGGAGGCTGATCATAGTCTCCACTACATGGTGGCAGTGGCTCTGCTCGATGGCAAAGTGACCCCCGAACAATATCGGCCCGAGCGCATCGCCGCCAGCGATGTGCAGACCCTGCTGCGCAAAGTCGAGGTGCGACCTGCCGACGATCTCAGTGCCCGCTTCCCTGCCGAGATGCCCTGTCGCATCCGTGTCCTGCTGACCGATGGGCGGCGCTATGAGCTGGAGATCGCCGACTATCCTGGCTTCTACAGCCGTCCGCTGAGCTGGGAGCAGGCACTAGAGAAGTTCGAGAGCCTGGCGGCTCCCTACACTGACGATGAGCTGCGGCGCGCCATCGCCGAGACAGTGCAACATCTGGATGAGGTGCCGGTGCGCCAGCTCACGGCCTTGCTGGCCCGGGTGCGCCTGCCAGCCGCTGGCGGGCCTGCCCTCTAGCGCAAGAGGAGTGCCAGGCAGGCCGACTGCCAGGAGACTGGCGGGCCGGCGCGTGCTGGTCCTGTGGCCTGCCTGGGCGTCCCTGACCTGCCAGTTCGGCCAGCGAACCTGGCGAGAGATAGTAAGCGAGCGATCAGACAAGGAGGGAGACAATGGCAGAGCGTGGCTTTACCTTCCTACGCATGAATGAGCGGCAGAGCAAGCCGCGAACGCGCGGTATTACCGAGATTCGCGGCCCCTACTACACGGCGATGGGGAAGCGCTACTTGGAGGACGTGCTGGAGACGATGGGCGAATACGTTGACTCGCTCAAGTACGCCGGTGGCTCCTTCACGCTGATGCCGCCCAAAGCCGTACGCGAGCTGAACGAGACCGCCCACCGCTACAATGTGCTCGTCTCGACCGGCGGTTTCATCGAGTATGTCCTCACTCAAGGGGCGCAGGCGGTTGATCGCTATGTTAAGGAGTGCCGCGATCTGGGCTTCGACATTATCGAGATCTCCAGCGGCTTTATCACGATCCCTATTGATGACTGGCTGCGCCTGGTGGAGAAGGTGCAGAAGGAGGGTCTGAAAGCCAAGCCCGAAGTGGGTATTCAGTTCGGCGCTGGCGGCGCGACCAGCGTTGAGGAACTGGAGGCCGAGGGAACGCGCGATGTAGGTTGGGCCATTGCCCAGGCCAGGCGCTTCCTGGAGGCCGGCGCCTACATGATTATGATCGAGTCCGAAGGAATCACGGAGAACGTCAAGACCTGGCGTACTGATGCGGTAGCCAGGATCATCGCCGAGCTTGGCCTGGAAAAAGTGATGTTCGAGGCCGCCGACCCCGAGGTCTTCACCTGGTATATCAAGAACTACGGTCCCGAGGTCAACCTCTTCGTCGATCACAGCCAGATCGTGCAGCTGGAATGCCTGCGCTCGGGTATCTGGGGCACGAAGAGCGTTTGGGGCCGCATTCTCACCTACAAAGGCGAGCAATCCTGATCCAACGCCTGCCTCTAGCCAGCGGGGAGAACGAACTTCCAGTTCTCCCCGCTTTTTGTTCCCATTCACTTTCACTGCAGGGGGCTTGCTTTCTCGTCTAGGTAATGTTATTCTCTCAAGATAATTATGTGCATAACTGCATAGAATCGAAAGGAGAAATTCATCTGTGGACCACAAGCCGGTGATGGGATCAGATGAGCGGCTACAGATTGCTCTGGCACCTGTCTACAATGCTCTCAACAGCCTGGCGCTTCTCTGCGAGGCCGGACGGCTGCGCGGTCTCAACGTCTGGGTAGAACGCAGTGCCCAGCGTCTGACTGCTCAACAGTGGCAGAGGCACAAACTCATCTTTAGCGGGTTACGCGATGTACTCGTAGCCGGGATAGCCGCAGCTTCGTTTGCTGATTTTGCCACCTACCTGGAAGCGCTGGCTGGGATTGAGCCGGAGGTTCTACGCGATCGGGCGCTCCAGCACCTGCGCGCGCGTTGCGAACGCCGTCTATCTGCCACCGATGCTGATGGACCCGCACCAGTGCCGTCGCCCGCGCGCCTGCTCGCCGAACCAGAGACCTACCTTGCCTGTGCTGCCTATGCTGATGGCCCTACTACGGTGGCTGAACCTGCCGTGCTGCGTGAAGCGCATCGCTGGCTCAACCAGCCGGCGGCCATGCAAGAGTTGATCGTACATCACCTTCGTACCCTCTGGCAGGAGCTTCTTGAGGCCGAGTGGCGACGGGTACAGCCTATCTTGCGCTGGCAGGTTGAGCGATTCAGTCACTATCAAAAAACAGCAGAGCAAGAGGTAGCAGCGGCTCTGTTTCTGGCCCTCACTGGGCGTGAGCTGCCTCCAGCTGTTGAGGAGCGAGCCGCCAGGGCAGAGCGGCTGATCCTGGTACCGTCCTGGCATATGGGGCGTCACGTTAGCTGCTGGGAGCATGAGGAAGCGCTCTATCTCTTTTTCAGCGAGCCGCCCAACTACGATGTGGCTTTGCTCTCTGCTCCCGTTGGGCAGGCTGAGCTGCGTGCGCGGCTGGCGGCGCTGGCGGATGAGACGCGGCTGCGCCTGATCGAGCTGCTGGCCGAGCATGATGAACTGACTGCTCAGGAGCTGATTGCGGCTCTGGGCCTGAGCCAGTCGAATGTCTCACGCCATCTCAAACAGCTGGTCTCGCTTGGTTATCTCTACGAGAGCCGCGCCAGTGGAGCTGCAAAGGCCTATCGCCTCAGCTCGCCCTACTTTGTGCGTACCGCTCGCGCGCTGAAAGAGTTGGTTAGCCTGCCAGTGGGGCAGCGCGTCGCTGACGAAGAGACGCATCGTGGTGGATCGCATGCTCCTGATGTGCGTCGCTTCCTCGATCGGCAGGGGCGACTCTGTCTCTGGCCGCCGGCCAAGCTGAGCGATAAGCTGCTCGTCCTCAGCTATCTGGCCTCCTTCTTTGAAGCAGGACGGCGCTACAGCGAGCAAGAGGTGAATGCCATTCTGGGCCAGCATAGCGTGATCAACGATAGCGCAGCCCTGCGTCGCGCGCTATATGACTATCGCTTCTTAGAGCGGACACGCGACGGTACCTTCTACTGGCTGGTTACAGCAGAGGCCCAAGGCTGAACCGAGGCGACCGTTGGCATTGGGCGCGTCGTGCCAGCGTGAGAGCCAGCTCATGGGAAGAGTACGAGCAGCTCCGCTGGTTGGTGCACCCAATGCTCAGGCCGTTCGGCGAGCACGCTTTCTGGGGGAAAGATGCCTCCCCAGAAAGCGGCGATGGCTGCCATCCCTGCGGCGTGAGCGGCGGCCATGTCACCAGGATGGTCGCCCACATAGGCCAGCGCCTCCATTGGGGTCTCTGCCGCGATCAGGCCAGCCGCGATCAGCTTCTCGCGCGCTTTCCAGAGCGGAGCGGGATGGGGCTTACGCTCCGCAGTATCCTGGGAGGTCACGGTGACCGTCAGCAGCGCGCTCAGCTCCAGATGGCGCAGATCGGTCGAGAGGCGCTCTGGCCCGGTATTGGTTACCACTGCCAACGGATAGCCACGGCGGCGCAATTCCTCCAGCAGCGCGCGCACGCCTGGATAGAGACAGGTCGAGCGATAGCCTTCGTGGGTGTAATACCAGAGGTAGGAGGCAGCCACCTCTGCAGCGTGAGGACCGGCGTAGCGCGCTGTACTTTCAGCCAGACGCATTGGCGAAATCTGGCGAAATTCCTCCATGTTCCGCGGAAAGATGCGCCCTGTATGTTGCTTATAGGCAAACTGCATAGCCGCCATCATACCGCGGGTCGAATCGGCAAGGGTCCCATCCCAATCAAAAAGCACCGCCTGGAAAGGCCGGGCGGCCTTGCTCTCTGCAGTTTCTGTCACGCTCCTGATCACTCCTTCTCTTCCGCCGCAGCCCTCGCTCTCCTGGCCCAAGCGAGAGCCTTGTCACTGCAGGCTATTATAGCGCATCCATTCGGTGGGTGGCGGAGCTGAACCTTGTGGCTACC
>NZ_JADGIA010000203.1 GCF_019683635.1 Thermogemmatispora sp.
CGAACGAGCACGATCCGTAGAGACTCCGGCCCAGCCCAGCCCGGCCCAGCCCAGCCCTCCCCATTTCCTCAGCGGAGGGCACCGCGAGACCTCATCTCCGGCTTGCGTCTGACGGCGGGGCCGGATAGAGCGGAACCGCCCCCTCTCCCCCAGCGCTTCCTCCTGGCTCCGGCAGCGCGACAGCAGGCGAAGCAAAGAAGGCCGAGGCAGGTAGAGAGAAAGCGGCATCCAGCACAGTAAGAACGGCGCCGAGGGCGATGGCATTGCCCTGCAGGGCGCTCGGTAGAATCTGCGTGCCTTTCCAGGCGGCAGGCAGACTGACCGTCGCGGCCACCCGACGCAGCGGCGTCAGCAACAGCTCACCGGCACGCGCCACTCCGCCATCCAACACAATGACTGCGGGATTGAGCAGGTTCACCAGGCCAGCCAGCGCCAAACCGAGACGCTCACCGGCACGCTCGATGGCGGCGATGCTGGCAGCGTCTCCCTGGCGGGCCGCCTCGATCACCTCGGCAATATCCACGGCTCCAGTCGCCGCGCGGGCCGCCAGCGCTGGCTCAGGCAGGGTCGCCTCTTGATCTCCCATCGCCAGCTTGCGTCGCAGCGACTCCCCACGACAGGCATCGGCGACGATGGCGCGCGCCCCCGCCAATGTCTCCAGGCAGCCGCGATTGCCGCAGACGCAGGGCGGACCGTTCTCATCGATACTCAGGTGGCCCAGCTCTCCAGCGCTGCCCGTATGGCCGCGATAGATGCGTCCATCAATGATCAGGCCTCCACCGATGCCTGTGCCAACCTTGATGTAGGCCATCTGGCCCACACCGCGCCCGGCACCACAGCGGCTCTCGCCGAGCGCCCCCATGTTTGCATCATTATCGATATACAGGGGACAGGGAAACTCAGCCTGCAGCCGCTGCCAGAGATCGAGATTATCCCAGCCGGGCATGTGCGGCGGCGAGCTGAGCCGGCGCAGGTCCGGCGAGAGTGGCCCCGGAATGCCCAGTCCGATGCCAAGCAGCGATTGCCAGCCAACCCCTTGCTCTTCGAGAAAACGCCGCACCTCAGCCACCAGGAGCGCCAGACACTCCTCCGGCCCACGCTCGGTATCGAAAGGCAGCGAGCGCTGGGCCAGAACCTCGGGGGCCAGATTGGTCAGGATCATCGTCACATGAGTACGGCCCACATCGAGACCAAGAATGCGGCCCGCGTCCGTATTAAAATGCACGAGAATGGCACGCCGGCCTCCGCGCGGCGTAGCGTCGAGCAGATGCCCCTCGCGCAGCAGTCCCTCCCGCAGCAGAGCATCGACAATGCTGCTCACGGTCGTGCGCGACAGCCCAAGACGCTGCGCCAACATGACGCGCGCCAGCGGCCCATGCTCGCGAATATAGTTGAGCACCAGCAGGCGATTGAATTGACGAATGCGATGCAGATCAGCTCCGCGCAGCGCCGGCGCACCAGCTCCCTCCTCCAGGCGACCCTCCCGGGCGCGCATGTCTGCCAACAGTGAATGAATAGCTCGCTCCACAGATATGTCCTTCTTGTCAGCGCCTTCCTTGCCCTTGCTCCCTTCCCCCGCTCGCCCGCTTCCACCACTGGCAGCCATAAGCAAGCAGGGGCCTCCATGCTATGATGGTGAGGATTGTAGCACCCACTATCTTAGTTTGTCAAGCGTCGCAACTAAGCCGGACCGGCGCCCGAGAGAAGCGGGGAGATCCTGGCGCCAGTGGAGGCCAGGATCTCCCCAGAGGGGAGCTGACAGAGACAGGAGCTTTAGCTCAGCGCATAGGCAAAGAGATGCAGGTGGCCCTGGTTGACCGTTGCAGGCAGAGTAATGCTGGCCACGGTCTTTCCGGCCTCCAGAGCAATCGGGGCGCTGGCAAAGAGGTAGGTCTCGACCTCCTGCGGCGTTCCCGAGCCACTATTGCGATAGGGCATCTGGGCGGCCACCACATTGCCATAGGCGGGTGAGCTAGCGCCGGCGTTGAGCGTCCAATCGCTGAAGCCAAGTTGGGCCGTCTGTGTGCTCCCATCGGTATAGGTGATGGTCACCGTGCCAACCGACGGGCCGTTGGTCGCGCTGCCCAGGAAGGTCAGCCGGGTCGCACCGGTCTTGGGCGGGACCTGGATAGTCTGGCCGGAGCACTGGACATTATCCTGCGTTTCAACCGGGACGTTGGGCCAGGTGTAACTGACGCCGTCGACGGTGACCGTGGCGCCGGGTGTATAGCCCAGGCCGGCCAGGAGCTGGGCCGAGTAGCTGAAGTGCGAGCCATCGAAGTCAGCGATGGTTGGCGTATTATCGTTCGAGATGCCAATGTTATTGACCAGCGGCAGCAGGCTGCCTGTGGGTGCCACCAGCACCGGCAAGGTGACGGTGGGTAGCGTCGAGCCGTCGGCGGTCTGCACGCTGAAAGTGATGGTGGCATAGCCCTCCGGCTGATTGGAGGCCGCACTGATGGTCAGCGCCTGGCTGGCAGAGCCATAGGTCGGCACGTTGAAACTCCCCGTGGCCGGCGAGAGGCTCAGGCCGGCAGAGGAGGGGTGAGCGCTCCAGCTGACGCTCTGCGTCTTCCCCAGCAGGTCACGAGCGACCAGGCTGACCTGTGTGCTGGCCCCCGGGGCGAGACTGGCCCGTGCAGGTGAGAAGCTGATGCGGGCCTCCATCTGGCCGGTGGCATAGGAAGGCGGAGCATCAGCAGGATCGCTGCCCCAGGCGGCATTGGGCGCTGTATCTAGCACAAAGTCGAGGGTGCCCCCCTGGGCGATGAAGGAGGGCGGCAACCAGGGCCGTGTTGTAGTCTGACCATTGACGCGCAGACTCTGGACATAGGGTGCGTTCGCGGCAGCCTGCGGGGCATTGATCTGGATCACCTGGCCGCTGGGGCGCGTCACTTTGATGCTTGGGAAGAGGGGGCTGGCCAGCACCAGATCGGCGGTGCCGGGGACGATGGGGAAGAAGCCCAGGGCAGCAAAGACGTACCAGGAGGACATTTCTCCGAGATCGTCGTTGCCGGCCAGGCCGCCCGGACCGGGCGCGTAGAGCGTGTTGACCACCTGGCGTACGACCTGCTGCGTCTTGTAGGGAGCGCCGGCGTAGTCATACTCCCAGGGCGTTTCAAGCGTCGGCTCATTGCCCAGGAAGGCGTAGGGCTGGTCTGGGCCGGCGTTGAGCTGGGTGAAGAAGGTGTCCAGACGCGGTAGCACTTTAGCATTGCCGCCGAGGGCGTCGAAGAGGCCGCGCAGGTTGAAGGGCACCATCCAGTTATACTGCGCTCCGTTGCCCTCGACCCAACCCGCCTGACTGGCTGGATCGTAGGCGGTGGGAAAGGAGCCATCGGCGTTGCGCGGCTCCAGGTAGCCGTCGGCAGGATTGAGCAGGTTCTCCCAGTCCTGAGCGCGAGCCATGAACTTCTGCGCATTGGCCTGATCGCCCAGGGCCTGAGCGAAGGCCCCAATGGCGAAATCGGCGCTGTCGTATTCGAGCTGCGTCGCCGCCGGGCCATAGAAGTTGCAGCAGCCATAGCCGCCGTCCTGGGGCAGATAGCCCAGCTCTTCCAGGTAGCGCAGGCCAGGACGAATGTTGTTCGGCTGCGTGGCCTCCTGCATCATGGCCGCCAGGGCGGCCTGCGTATCGAAGTCGCGGGCCCCGAAGGCGTAGGCGCCAGCGATGATCGGGTCAGCAGGATCACCAACCATCACATAGGTCTCGCCATTGGCCAGGCTCCACTTGGGCAACTGGCCGCTTTGCTGGTAAGCCAGCACCATTGACTGAATGATGTCGCTGGTCTCCTGGGGGGCCAGCAAGGCCAGCAGCTGGATCTCCGAACGGTAGATGTCCCAGCCTGAGTAGTTCGCATAAAAAGCATGGCCGCGCGGCAGCGTGTGAACCTGGCCGTCGAAGCCGATGTACTGCCCGTTGATGTCCGAAAAGACGTTGGGCTGCAGCAGGACATGGTAGAGCGCGGTGTAGAAGGTGGTGAGCTGGGTGGAGGTGCCGCCGCTGACCTGAATCTCGCCCAGCCAACGGTTCCAGGTCGCCTGAGCCTGCTGGAGCACCTGGTCGAAATTGCCATCGGGGTCTTCGCTGTCGACGTTGAGACGCGCATTGTCACTACTGACGAAGGAGAGGCCGACACGCACAGTGACCACGTTGTCGCGTGCCGTGTCAAAGGTGACAAAGGCGCCGGAGCCAGGGCCGGAGACGGTGACATCCGGGTGCTGATGGGCCGCCTGGACAAGGGCGGGCGTGGGCCTGGCCCCACGCGCTAACTGGGCCTGGGCCGCTTGGACCTTGCTAACCTGGGAAGCCACTTGACTGCCACCGCGCGCGCTGCGGCTGCCCGTGCTGACGGCGTTGTTATGCCAGGTACCGATGCTGGCGAAGGGCTGGCTGAAGCTGGCCCAGAAGTAGAGGCGATAGACGTCGCTGGCTCCGCAGAAATGGCCGCTGCTAACCCAGCCCGAGATGGTGTGGCTCACTGGATCGATGGTGACCTCGGCGTCAAAGGCCCCGTTGGCCGAGCCGGAAACGTTGACCAGCATGGTCGCTGTCTGCCCGCGCGGATAGGTGAAGCGGCCAATGCCGCTGTGCTGGGTAACGCTCAGCTCCACTTTGACGCCGCTGTCGAGGGTGACGGCATAGTAGCCGGCCCTGGCCTGCTCGTTGCTATGGGAGAAGGTAGCGATGTAGCGCATGGGGTCAGCCGCCGGCGAGTCGCTGACCGTGCCAAGGTAGGGCATGAATGGAATATCACCATAGGCGCTACAGCCAGCGCCGCTGAGATGAGTCAGACTGAAGCCGCGCAAGCGGTTGTCATTGTACCAATAGCCACCTGGGACATAGCTGACGGTGTCGGGACTCCACTGCACCATGCCGAAGGGGAGGTCGGCCCCGGGAAAGGTGTCGCCGCCGCCGAAGGGCGCCCCTTGCTGGATACCAGTCCCCGTGAAGGGATCAACCAGGCTTGCCAGGTCGGTCGTCTGTGCCGGGGCCGCCAGCCGCTGTGCTGCCAGTGCTGGCCTCATTAAACCGGTCAACGGGATGACGAGTAGTATGGTCAAGATGACGATGGGAAAGAGCCAGGATCTCGCGCTCGTGACGTACTTCATCATGACATTCTCCTCATCTCATTCGTCGAGCGGCAGCCATGTCATGCTTCGGCAGGCCGCCGACCAGGCACAATGCTCCACCTGACTGGCTGCGCTGCCCTTCCGGGCACGGTTACAGCGCTGTGGCCCAACAGTAGAGAGCGGGCATCGTGAGCCGCGCGCTGCCGCAACGACGGAGCAGCGATTGCTCAGGCAATGCTTCGAACCTGGTCAACGGTGGCGAAAGGCTGTCTCCAGGCCACGCTCCCCCAGCTGGCCCAGACGACATGGCAGCGGTTGTTTGCAGGAAGGGCACCTCGCCAGCCAGGTCTGTCGCTGAGGCCGTTTCTTCCCCGGCTGGCGCTTCCCGAGTTAATTGGTACATTTGACTATCTTACTCCCACAGGAGTAATGATACACTGCCCCTGTAAGATAGTCAAGTGTACCAACCAACTGCAGCGCTTGCGGCGCAGCATGGACAGCTGCCGCGCAGAGAAGCGCAAGCGCAAGGAGTTATCGTCTGACTCCCCCTTTTCTTGCGTGTCGGCAGTATCAGCTCCAGCCCAAGCCGGGGCGAGAGCGTTTCCTGCTTGCTCATCTTGCCCCTATTCAAGAGCCACAGCCCTCGATTATCATGTTAGGAGGATGAAGAGCAGAGAGCGACGTCCGGCAGGCTGGTAAAGGCGCACACGACTAAAAAGAAAAAGGCGGACTGGCCGATCGGGGAGCGCTCTCAGCATTGCAGCATTGCAGGTCTGTCAGGGCAACAGTTACGAGGGAGTCTGGTATGGGTTTGCTTATTCGTCCAACATCAACGCCGGTCCAGGCTGAGGAGCCGCAGGCCCGGTTAGCCGTTACCCCTGCCTCGGCTGGCTGGCAGTATGTATCGTTCATGGTTTACCATCTGCGTGCAGGCCAGCGCCTCAGTGGGGCAGCCGAGGGCCAGGAGGCCCTGGTGATGATTCTGACGGGCGTAGGCGAAGCCTGGCTGAACGGCCAGGCGCTGGGGGAAGTGGGCGAGCGCCTGAGCGTCTTTGACGACCGCTCACCCTACGCCCTTTATCTCTCTGTCGATGGGCATTACGAGATCATCTGTCGCTCCGAGGAGATGGAGATCGCCGTTGCCGCGGCGCCTGCAACCGAGCAGCATCTGCCGGCGCGTCTGATCGGGCCTGCCGATATCAGCCTGGAGATTCGCGGCGCTGGGCAGACCGAGCGCCGTATTCGTCATATTCTGGACACCGACCAGGAGGCTGAGCGTCTGATCGCCGTCGAGGTGATCACTCCGGGCGGCAACTGGTCATCGTTTCCGCCCCACAAGCACGATAGTGAGAATCCGCCGCACGAGTCCTATCTTGAGGAGACCTACTATCACCACATCCAGCCGGCGGACGGTTTTGCCATTCAGCGTGTCTACACCTACGACGGGCTGGACGAGACCATGACAGTACACGACGGCGAGCTGGTGCTGGTGCCGCGCGGCTACCATACAGTGGCAGCGGTGCCAGGCTGTGACCTGTACTATCTCAACGTCATGGCCGGGCCGCGTCGCGCCTGGCAGTACCAGGTCGATGCAGCTTTCCGGCGTCTGCTGCCGCCCTCTGGCTCGATCACGGGCACTGTGCTGCGCCCGGGTTCGGGGACCTCGGTCCCAAGCCGTTGAGGTCGGCCTCAGCGGGTCAGGCGACCAGATACCAGGCTGGGCTGAGGCCAGCGTGGAAAGCGGAAAAGGAAGAGCAAGCGACAGCAAAGGATGCCACGATGGGAGCAACGACAGCATTACTCGGAATCGACCTGGGCACGAGTGCCGTCAAAGCGGTCATCCTCGACCTGGAGGGGCATCTGCTGGGCGAGGGTCGGGCCGAGTACGCCCTGTTGACGCGGCGGCCAGGCTGGGCCGAGAGCATCCCCGCCGACTGGTGGCGCGCTACCCGGCTGGCTGTGCGCGAGGCGCGCGAGCGAGCGCCGCAGTGCCAGATCGTGGGTGTGGGCCTGGCTGGCCAGATGCACGGCGTTGTCATGGTGGCAGCCGATGGGCAGCCAACGCGTGCCGCCATGCTCTGGCCCGACCGTCGCGCTGAGAAGACCCTCGCCCGATTCCGCGCTCTGCCCGGCTTCCTGCGGCAGCGCCTGGCCAACCCGCTCGTGCCGGGCATGGCCGGTCCCCTACTCTGCTGGCTTGCCGAGCATGAGCCAGCTTGCTACGCTCGTTCCGCGCGGGCGCTCTCACCCAAAGACTGGCTGCGTCTGCGTCTGACGGCGCGTCGCTCGACGATAGAGATGACCAGCAGCCTGGTAACGGAAGCTAGCGATGCCTCGGCGACGCTGCTCTACGACCTGCCGGCTGATCGCTGGGCCGAGGAGGTCATTACCGCCCTGGGCCTGCGCTCCGACCTGCTGCCTCCGCTGCTTCCTTCGGCGGCTCAGGCCGGTACGCTCTCTTCAGAGGCGGCGGCGGCCTTGGAGCTGCCCAGCGGCCTCCCGGTCGCCACTGGAGCCGCTGATGTGGCCGCTGCTTTGCTTGGTGCGGGGGTCCTGGCGCCGGGAACGCTCTTGCTGAGTCTGGGCACGGGGGCGCAGCTCGTGCTGCTCTGCGAGGCGCCGCAGCCTGATCCTACCCTGCGCACCCACCTCTATCGCGCTGCCGACGGACGTCACTGGTACCGGATGGCAGCAGTCCAGAATGCCGGGCTGGTCCTCGACTGGCTGCGGCGCCAATTGCACGCGGAGTGGTCAGAGGTCTACGCCAGCCTGGAGCAGGTTCCGCCAGGGGCCGACGGCCTGACCTTTCTGCCCACGCTGACACCCGAGCGCCCCCACTATAACGGGCCACAGACAGGGGCCTTTGTGGGGCTGCGCCTGGAGCACAGTCGCGCTCATCTGCTGCGCGCTGCCCTGGAGGGCGTAGCCTGCGGTATCCGTCTGGCCCTGGAGAGCCTTCCCGGGGCCGGGGAGGTCGGCAGCCTCCTGGTTGCCGGCGGCGGCAGCCTGCACCCGGCCTGGCGCCAGCTGCTCGCCGATCTCCTGGGTCGCCCTCTGCTGTCGCTGGAGGCGGCAGAGACTACCGCTCGTGGGGCGGCTCTCCTGGGTGGCCTGGCCGCCGGCGTCTGGAGCGAGAGCCAGGAGCTGGTACGGCTGGCTCCGGCCCGCAGTGTGGTCACGACCCCAGGCGAGCAGCAGACCCGCTGCGCGGCGCTCTATACACGCTACCTGGAGCTCCTGACGCGCGGGCGTGAAACGGGCACGCCCGTGGGGCCATGACTGGCCTGGCCAGGTTCGGGCGAGCTTATTCAGATCAGGCCGGCTTGCGTCCCCAGGCTGCCACGGCCACCACCAGGCCGCGGAAATCATCGGCCTGCATCTCGGCCAGGGCTTGCTGGGCCAGACGCTCTAGCTCTTCTGCGCTGGCCAGGCCCATGTGGACCAGGAAGGGGCGCGAGACCTCTAGCAAAATCATGACGTCCTTGAAAAAGCTGTAGTGAGCCGGCGAGTCGCTGGACCAGTCCAGGGCGCTGGCGCGCAGACGCACCTGCTCGAAGCCAGCCTGGCGCAGGAAAGGTGCCAGTTGTGGGGTGATGCCAATATGGCGCCCGTCCGGGGAAAAGCTCTGGCCGGCGCGTTTGAGGGCCTGAAAGCTTAAAGCAAAAAAGCGCTCGGTCGCCTCGCTATTGGTCAGCGGCCCCTCGGTGTCCGTGAGGCAGAGAACGCCGCCAGGTTTGAGCAGGCGCCAGCACTCTTTGAGTAGCTCAGGCCAGGCCGCTGGCAGCATGAAGCTGCTTAGCAGGCGACCGTTGATGACATCAAAGGAGGCGTCGGGGAAAGACATCGGCTTCATGACATCCATGACCAGGAAGCTGGCGTTCTCCAGACGCCGTGACTGGGCTTGGGCGCGCGCGTATTCGATCATGCTCGCGCTGATATCGACGCCGATGAAATCAACCTGGGGATAGAGAAAAGCCCCCTCCAGGACCCAACCCCCAGGTCCACAGGCCAGGTCGAGGACATGCCC
>NZ_JADGIA010000204.1 GCF_019683635.1 Thermogemmatispora sp.
GTCCCAGCATGGGGCCGCCCATCGTATCGGCGGCCAGGGAAGAGCGGCGGGGGGAAGGATGGGGGGGGAGAGCGTCCTCCGCCTCCTCCTCGTCGGCATAGAGGGCATAACCCTCCTCTGGCAGCGGCAGCTCCTCGGCGGCCTGGTCCTCGCCCTCTTCTTCGACGTAAGGTGAGGAGTCTTCCAGGCTTTCCAGGCCCTTCTCGATACTGAGAATGGTGCGACTGATCTCCGTCTCAATGGCGGTCAGGTGCTCATGCAAGGACCGCAAGGTTTCCGCCACGTAGGCGTTGGCCTCGCTCTTGAGCTGCTGGGCCTGTTCCTCTGCCAGGCGTACTAACTCCTCTGAGCGCTCCTCGGCCTGGCGCAGCAGCCCCTCGCGGTCCATGACACGCTCGGACTCCTCGCGGGCCTTTGCCAGGATGCTGGCCGCCTCCGCCTGGGCCTGAGCCAGGATGCGCTCCTTCTCCTGCAGAAGGCGCCTGGCCTGCTTGACCTCTTCAGGAATCGCGGCACGCATTTGATCAAGGATCGCCAGAATCTCAGCTTCCCTGACCATGATCTGATTGACGAGGGGCATCCTGCGGCTGCTGGCGATCAGGTTTTCCAGGCGATCTACCAGATAGAGTATATCCACACTGACCCTTCCTCTTCCTCGTGCTCTCTTGCGACTGGCTGACTGGACAACTGGCGAGCGAGTGAGCGAACGCCTGTACGATGCGCCACTGAGCTGATCGGCCCCAGCTGGCCCTGGTTGGAGTAGAGCGCTCGCCTGGCGTCCTCCGCCTTCTTGCTCGCAGCGTACGGCTCAGCCCGCCGCTGTCTACCTACCTACCTGCTACCTGCCTACCTACCTGCACCGACCGGCCTCTGGCCTTCGGTCAGGAAGCCTGCCACGAACTGTGACCGGCGCCCTTTCTTTCTTTCTTGCTCTGCCTGTGACCTCGCACCCGGCAGCTCAACTGTAGCGCTCAGGATTCGCTGTGGCCAAATTTGCGCTGCAGGGCTTTAATGACTACTGGCGGCAACATGTCGCTGACGTTCCCTCCTAGCCGGGCTACTTCCTTGAGCAGAGAGGAGCTGACAAAGAGATGCTGCAAATTCGTCAGCAGACAGACGGTCTCAATTTCTGGGGCCAATTTGCGATTCATCAGCCCTTGTTGAAACTCGGCCTCGAAGTCGTTAGGGGAGCGCAGGCCCTTGATGATGACTGAGCCACCGACCGAGCGCACAAACTCAACGACGAGGCCGTAGAATTTTTCTACGCGGACATTGGTAAGGCCCTCGGCGGCAATGACCTCTTCCCAGAGCTGCACCCGCTCGTCGACAGAGAAGAGCAGGTTCTTATCGGGAACAGCGTAGACTGCCACGATCAGCGTATCGAAAAGGCGGGCGCCACGCCGCGCGATATCGAGGTGGCCGTGCGTGAGCGGGTCAAAGCTGCCCGGATAAACGGCAATCCGTTGACGTTTCTCTTCGTTGCTCACACGAACATCCCTTCACGATGCTGAAGCGGCCCTTGTCTATCTCTCTGTTGAGTGACCGACCGCTGTACCTGCCAGCGGAACCAGGAGCACTCTCTGCAGGCAGCCAGCCAGGGCTGGCGTTCAGTTCAGCGAAAGGAGAAAGCCGGGATCAGGAAGGAACACCTGAGATCAGGCAGGTTTCTCCGCCGTCCTCTCCCTGGGCTTCTCTCTGGCTTGGCCTGTCTGGCCTGGCTTGCGCGCAGGCGCGCCGGCCTTTCCTGCTGCTCTTCCTTGCCGTCTGGCATGTTGCTCTGTCGCCTATGATACCATATCTGCGGGAGATGGGGCAATGCGTGAGGCTGTGCTGACAGCTAAAGCAGGCGAGCGGCGCGTGGTAGAGCTGGCTGAGCTGACTGAGGCAAGGCAACCGGGCGCACTGTTGAGAGAAGGAAGGGAGGCTATAAAAAAGGCCGGTGCTCATGACGAGCACCGGCCCCAACGCGCTGTAGTCTCTAAGCAGGGGCGGCAGGACTTGAACCCGCAACCTGCGGTGTGGAGCTGCTCCACCGCAACCCGTGTGCAGCGGGCTGCTGGCGATGTCTCCCCGAACCGGACGTGCACCTTTCGATGCATCCGGCTCTCCAGAGGTCTGGAGCCAGCCCAGGCGCTTGATGCCAGTTGGCCTCGCGTGGGAGGCAGACCTCCTGCATCCCTTCCCCGTGTCTCAGGCATTACCCTGAGCCTTTGAGTACTATGGATGCTCCGTCGCCATGCACCTTACGGTGTTTAGGCGATCCCCCAGTTGCACTTCTGCTCCGCTCCGGGTTTAGGTGCCTCGTTCGTCGCCACGCTCGCCTGGCCACTGTCCGTGTCCGTGGCGAGAGCCTCGCTGGAGAAGCGGTTGCCAGCCCTCCAAATTACGACTGACAATCCAGCGAAGCGGGCGACTGAGGTTCAAGCAATCCAGCCTTCACCATGCCCGGCCTAGCTGCCCGGCGCGTAACCATCCTCCGCTGGCTGTGGAGTGGACCGCCGGACTTTTCGACCATGCTGTTGTCCCCGCCCCCTTTCGGGGGCCAGGTGAGGTCGTGCTTTAATCACACCCGCTTCAGTGATGTTGCGCTGCCGCAACAGGAACAGAAGCACCACAGGGGCGCACTTTGGAGACCGCTGCTCTACCGATTGAGCTACACCCCTGTACACAGGCCACTTAACTGTGGCCTGGCGGAGAGGGTGGGATTCGAACCCACGAGGGACTTTTGATCCCTAGCGGTTTAGCAAACCGCCGCACTAGGCCTCTATGCGACCTCTCCTTGTTGGTTCATGGCTCCTTTGCGATTGTCATCACAAGGATACTCCACTTCTTGTGACTTGTCAAGTCCCTTTTCGTCTGTCCAGACGGGCTGTCCTGCTCACCTCTCCAGCCCGGGATCAAGTCGCCCGCAGGCGGCGGTGGTGGTGGAAAGGGGGTCCTGGCGTCCACTCTCTGGCGTTTGCGGGCGTAAGTACCAGGAATTTTGGATGGTCATGCTGCACACTGTACAAAGTGGTGAGTATACTTAATATTGTTGGCAAGAGTTGTCAAGAAACGCACGATGCTGAGCTGATTGCGAGTGCCCGGCGCGAACTGGTAATAGAGAGGATAGCGAAGCGATGCTGGGGCAATTCAACATCGGCTACGGGGTCCGCCAGATTCCGCTGCCCGCGCGGGCGCTGGGATGGTTCTGTGCCCTGGCTGTGCTGATCTGGGTTTCGGGCGGCTTTCCTCCCCATGCCTGGCTGCTGCTCTGGCAAACGCTCCAGCAGCTTCCAGCGCTGTGGGCGATCCGCGGCCCCGCTCTTCTGCTCCCTGTGTTGGGGCTGGCTGTCTTAGCCTTGCTCCTGGCCGGGGCCTGGATAGGGCTGTTGCTCGCTGGCTGGCGCCTCTTGCGGACCTGCTGGTACTCCTGGCAGGAGCGCCGGCTGCTCAAGCATGAGCTTGAGCAGTTGCGCGAAGCCGAGGTCCAGGCGACGCGTGTTGTGAAGCACTATCGTTCCGGCAGTGGGGGGCGGTCCCGTTCGCAACCGTTGTCGGCCTCCCGCCCGCTTGCTCCTAAACCTGGCTCTCCCGACTCGCTGACACGCCCGCTGGCCTCTGTCTCTGGCCCCTCTCCCTCTGCTGAGACGAGTGCAGTCCCCTCGCTGGAGGCGCGACGTGCTCTTTGGGCTGATTTCCCCACCCAGGTTGACCTCTCCCTCTCGTCACCGCCTGCTCTCTCGGCGCTGATGGCCGCCTCTGTCGAGGAGCAACTCGCCTTTCCCTCTGCCGTGGAGGACCAGGCCCTTGAGACTCCCATACCTAACTGGTCAACACCCGCCGGGAAAGGGGCTGAGGAACGACGCACGGAGACGCTGGCGAGCCTGCCGTCGAAAGGTGCGCTGGTCATCCGCATGGGGGCCGTTACCGATCCCGGCCTCAAACGCAAGCATAAGCCGAATGAGGACAATCTGCTGGCTATTCAGCAGCAGCGGAGTCATAGCGGCCAAACCTTCGGCCTCTGTGTGGTGGCTGATGGGATGGGGGGCCATTCCAATGGTCGTGAGGCGAGCCGCCTGGTGGTAGAGACCTTCTGCGAGCTGGTGCTGCCTGCACTAACGAATTCGGTCGAGAACGACGAGACCTTCTTGACTGGCGTTCTGGTCGATGCCCTGCAACATGCTAATCTGAAGCTTTATCAGCGTAATCGCGCTGAGAAGGCCGACATGGGAACAACGCTGACCGCGGCCCTCCTCCTCGATAGTACCGCCTATGTGTTGAATGTGGGCGATAGTCGGACGTATCTCTATCGCCCGGCGACGGGCCTGACCCAGGTAACGCAGGATCATTCGGTCGTGGCCCGCTTATTGAGTGCGGGGTCTATTTCTCGCGAGGATGTCTATCGGCATCCGCAGCGCAATCAGATTTATCGTTGTCTGGGAGATCGGGCGTCGGTCGAGGTCGATGTCTTTGCTGTGCCTTTGCTGCGGGGCGATAAGCTGCTCCTGTGCTCTGATGGCCTGTGGGAGATGGTGCGCGACCCTCAGATTGAGCATCTCCTGGGCCTCACTGCTGATCCTGTGACGATCTGCCAGTGCTTGCTTCAGGCGGCACTCGATGGCGGCGGTGATGATAATGTGAGTGTGATTGTGGTTGAGGTGCTGCAAGTCGCTGCCTGAAGTCGGACTGATCCACTTGTCTCCTGCGGCAGGCTCGTGCGGCCTCCATTGCCTGCCTGCCTGCCTGCCTGCCCGTTCACCCGCTATCCTCAAGGTGTTTCTCCTGCTGCCTTGCTCCCTGACCCGGTCTTAGTGGAGCTGCTGGGGATCGGCTGGCCCTGTCTCCGATGGACAAAGGGATACGCTCGATGGCGAGGATAGAATAGAGATAGCTGCCGGCGGATAGCTTGGGCTGATGAGGTGGCTGTGCTCTGCCCGCGCTGTCCTGGTTCTGGCTGCTGACTGGCTTGCTGACTGGCTGCTGATGGGGATGCATGGATGCCGAGGCTCTTTTGCTTGGAGTGGAGCGCTTGGTGCGAGCGAGCGGAGAACGAGCGATGACGATCTGGATTGGTACCTCTGGCTGGCTCTATCCGCACTGGGTGGGCCGCTTCTATCCGCCTGATTTGCCGCCGCAGGAGTATCTACCGTATTATGCCCGACATTTTGCCACGGTGGAAATTAACAGGAGCTTCTATCGCCTGCCCCCGCGTTCGCAGTTTGCGCTTTGGGCTGAGCAGGTAAGGTTCCATCCGCGTTTTCGCTTCGCGGTCAAGGCCAGTCGCTACCTCACGCATATGAAGAAGCTGCGCGATGCGGCTGAACCACAGGCGCGTCTACTAGAGGCGGCGCGCGGTTTGGGTCAGCGTCTGGGGCCTCTGCTCTACCAGCTTCCGCCTCACTGGAAGAGCGACCTGGGGCGTCTGGCGGACTTTCTCCATTTGCTGCCGCGTGGATTGGCAGTAGCTTTTGAGTTCCGTGACCCTTCCTGGCTGCAGGGGGCCGAAGGTGAGCGCTTATGCGCTTTGCTGGCAGAGGCCGGTTGTGCCCTGGTGCTGGCGGTTGGGGGGGAACTGCCCACACCGGTGGATCTGCCAGCCACAGCGGCCTTTCGCTATCTGCGCTTCCACAGCGGGCAGGCTGGCCCTTGCTTCAGTGAGGCGGAGCTGGCTTTCTGGGCCGAGTGGTTGAGCAGGGAGGCGGCAGAGGGACGTGAGTGCTATGCCTATTTCAATAATGATAGCGAGGGGTATGCCCTGCGCAATGCCACGCGCCTGCGCGAGCTGGTTACTGGCGGCCTGGGCGTCGGGGCGGTGGCCTTCTAAGCTGCCGCCACCGGCTCGGGTGGCTCCTGTCCCGGAACAGCGACCGCTCTGGGTTGACAGCCAGGCAACCTCTTGCATATACTTCCTCTGCCAGCAGTGAATCGTGCGACGCATCAGGTGGCCGGAAATACCTGCGCTCATTTCCGGCAGAATAGGGAAGTCGGTGAGAATCCGGCGCAGTCGCGCTACTGTGACTGGTGAGCACCTTGGCGACCCGTCCGCTCCCCGCTGCGGACGGGTGCGAGTAGGTGAGCGAGCAAGCCACTGTTCCTGTGCGGGCCTGTGTAAGGGTAAACCGGTCTAAGTCTGCGGACCAGGCCAGGGAATGGGAAGGCGCGTCAGGGTGCGCTTGAGCCAGAAGCCAGGAGACCTGCCTGATGCCAGCGGCCCATGTTCCTTCGCGTCAAAGGAGCAGGCGTACTATCAACCACTAAACCGAGCTGACCCGCTGCTTCTCCGGTCCTTTTGTGTTGTGGTTGCGCCCCCTCTACGCGAGGTGACAATGGACGGTTATCTTTTGCAGTGGAGGAGTGAGTTTTATGCGCATCCGTGTCATCTCCCGACGGTTTTTCCCTTGTTTATCGATTCTGTGCTTCCTCTTACTTGCGGCCTGTGGACAGAGCCAGAGTGGCGGCAGCGCGGCGCAGCCAAGCCCCACGCCAACGGTAGTGCGCGATATCTACGGCACTCCAGTGGTCTTCCCGAAGACGGCTCCGCAGCGTCTTATTTCCCTGGTGCCGAGCATGAGCGAGATTCTGGCCGCACTCCACCTGGAGAGCCGTATTGTGGCTGTCGACTATTATACGGACTATCCGACGCAGCTGACCCATCTTCCACGTATCTCGGATGCCAACGGCGACTATAATGTAGAGCGCATCGTGGCTCTGCATCCCGATCTGGTGCTTAGCTCTGGCGGTCTCACAGAGAAGTACGATGCGCAGCTGACGCGTCTGGGCTTGCACGTGGTTGATTTGCCTGACAATACCATTGCTCTGATGCTGGCTGAGATTCAGACGGTGGGGCGTCTGACCTTCACTGAGAGCACGGCGGATGCGCTGGTCAAGCAGCTCCAGCAGCGCATCGCTCAGATCCGCCAGGCGGTGAAGGGGACCACGCCGCCGACGGTGATGCTGGAGGCCGACGATAGCACCCCTGGCAAGCCTTATGTCTTTGGGGGTGGGACTTTTGGCGACGAGCTGCTCCAGGATGCTAATGCGATCAATGTCTTCCACAACAATACGAGCAACGGTGGCTATCCCCAGGTCACTGATGAGGCGGTGATCCGCGCCAATCCCCAATACATTATCCTCACCGAGGACCCGCGCTATGGTGGAGATCCACAGCTGGTCTATCGCCGCCCTAACTGGGGCCAGATTACCGCCCTCAAGTTACATCATGTCTACCATCTCAATACGGATCTGATGCAGCGTCCGGGGCCGCGCCTCGTTGATGGTCTGCAGTGTCTGGTCCAGCTGCTGCACCCTGCGCTCTTTAGCGGCTCCTTGCCAGCCTATTGCCAGTAAAAGAGAGGAGGCGGGCAGAGCAGCAGAGCGCAGATGGAAGACCAGGGTGAGCAACGGTAGTAGGTGGGTGATGATAATCAGGGACTTCTGGTCTCTCGAATTGGCGACGAATACCCCTTACCTGGGCAGGTTCCGTCTCTTACACTGGAAAGAGGCATAGGCCCCCTGCTGGGGAGCGAAGATCGTTCGTCGCCGGTGTCCGGGTGCCCGCGGCAGGCTATTCGTTGGCTATCGCTGGCGACGTAGTGACGGAGGAAAGAAGAGAGGAGTCCTGATCACCATGCGCATTCGGCACGTGACTCGGGCGAACGGGCAGGCGGGACGCGGCAGGGCGACGCACTCAAAGGTTGAAGCGGCCCAGGCCAGTGCGCCGGGGCAGAGCTGGCAGCCCACGTCTCTGCCAGATAGGGGGACCGGGTGGCGGCCCTGGCTGGGTGAGCACGAGTATGATGATGAGCGCTATCTGCGGCCCGCGCTGCCTCGCAGGCGACGTTCCTCTCCTGCTGGAGTTGGACCAGGCGGACCCGGAGCGCCTGATGAGCCACAGGCGTGCCCAGGTGAAAGGGCGGTGCCCGGGCCGGATCTGGCGGCTATGGTCGAACAGGAGCGCGCGGAGCGGGTGGCGGTGCTGAAGACGCGTGTTGTCATGGGTACGTACGAGGTTGATAGTGTCGCGCTGGCTCGCAGAATGCTGGGCTATCACTAGGGACGGCTGAGCGCTGAGTGGCAGCCAGCGCCGGGAATGGGCTGCTCTTTCCGTATGTGTGGCGCGATCCCGTGGGGGCGGCGGCGTGGTCGGGAATGTTGGGGAGCGTACCGGGCCAGCCCCTGATCCTGGGGGCGGACTTGCTGGCCCAAGGTCGGCCAGCGAGGGGTCCGCCAGGCCAGGCAGGGGTGGGCAGGTCTGGACGCTCTCCTTTTTTGGCAGTGGCAGGGGCTGGCCCTCCTCGGCTATACTCTTCTAGAGAGAGCACTGGCAGGTCTGTAACACCTAAGAGAGGCCACTCTTACGTGTTTGCTTGACCTCGTTCCGTTGGTTTTGTTGTTCGCATTGTTCGTCAGGTTCCTCGCAAGGGAAAATGGGAGGTACCTATGCAGGATTTGGCTCAGATGCGCTGTGTGCCCTGTCGTGGCGGCGAACCGGCTTTGTCAGATGCAGAAATCAGCAACTTGCTCTCTCAGCTCCCAGGCTGGCAAGTGGTCGAAGTGGATGGGATCAAGCGCATCGAAAAGACTTTCCATTTTGATAACTTTGCCCACGCTCTCGCTTTCACGAATGCGGTCGGCGCACTCGCTGAGGAGCAGGATCATCATCCGCAGCTCGTGACTGAGTGGGGGCAGGTGAAGGTCGCCTTCTGGACTCACGCGGTGGGTGGGCTGCATCAAAATGACTTTATTATGGCAGCCAAAACTGAGGCTGCCTTTGCTCAGGCCGAGGGTCGCAAGACGTCTTAGCCACCTCGTCTTGCGATCTGCTGCGCTTAGAGGCGCTGAATCCCCAGCTCGTGGCTCCGGCATGCGGGAGGCGTGGTCTCGGCTCGCTTACTCAGCGTCGGCCAGAGATCTGTCTCTCGCCTTCCTGCTGGTGCCTTTGTCCTCTCCTCTCTGGGCTTCCTTTCACAACCCGCGCCGGGTACTTTTTCCCTGGTTTTCTCCGTCGACCCAGCCTTTGATGGCGCTAAATTGATATAGTATGATATTTAAAAAGATGATATAATCCACGTAGAGAGGCAACTTATCATCGGAGTAGAGTAAATCTCATACG
>NZ_JADGIA010000032.1 GCF_019683635.1 Thermogemmatispora sp.
CAACGAGTAGCTGTCGTGTGATTATCGCTAAGGAAGCGGGGAGGTTCGATAAGCTTCTATGCCCAACACGAAGTCAGCGGAGAAACGCCTGCGTCAGGAGCGCAAGCGGCGTTTGTATAACCGCAGCGTGAAGTCGTCGGTCAAGACGGCGATTAAAAAGGCTCGCCTGGCGATTGCCAGTGGCCTTGATGCTGAGGCGGCGGTGCGCAATGCCATTAGTACGCTGGATCGCGCTGTGAAGAAAGGTGTGCTGCATCCCAACAATGCCGCGCGCCGCAAGTCGCGTTTGATGAAGCTCTTCAATAGTGCGAAAGCCGCCAGCTCCCCTCAGCAGGCCCAGGTCGGTCGCTAGGTGAGAATCGAGCCAGTGGCCGATCAGCTACAGGTAGGGCTTGTGAGTGTCGGCCTGCAGTAGGCGAAAGGGCCGTCTGGCCTTTCTTCAGCAAAGATAGTCTTCACAACGATAGAGAGCAGCGCAAGAGGTCGGTCTGTAGCCAGCCGACTCATTGCCGCCTGCTTTGGTGTTGTCTCAATCCGTCTATCCAGGCGCTACCAGAATCAGAGCCAGCCGGATCGCACGGCCTGGCTGCTGTTTGCCTGTCTTCAGTACGGCGGCAGCGAGCCAGTTAGCCAGTGAGAGAGGTCTCCCGTCCAGGAAAGGGATGCGAACGAAAAGAGCGGGCCTCGTCGCGGTCACCTGCTCTGGTGGCGTAATGGAGCGGAGTGGAGGTTTCTGGGAATATGGCCGAGAAACAGGAGATTCCAAAGCCCGCCGGGCGCGCACTGCTGGAGGCAGTAGAGCGCTCGCAGATGCGTAAGGATGTGCCGGAGATTAAGTCTGGTGATACGGTCCGTCTGCTTGTGCGCATCGGTGAGGGTAAAGATGAGCGCGTTCAGCCCTTCGAGGGGGTTGTGATTCGCTTACACGGCGGCGGCGTCAATCAAACCTTTACAGTGCGCCGCATCGCTGCACATGGGATTGGTGTCGAGCGTACTTTTCTGCTCCATTCACCCCGTCTTGAGAAGATTGAGGTGCTCCGTCACGCACGGGTGCGCCGTAAGCAGCTGTATTATCTGCGCGAGCGTTCCGGCAAGTCGGCCCGCCTGAAGGAGATCCGCCCGATGCGCAAGGCCGAGATTGCCGCCAGGGAGGCTGCCGCGGCAGCTCGCGAGGCGCTGGCCGAGGAGCGCGGGGGCGAGGAGTAGTTTCCCCTCGCGGGCAGCCTTCTCTATGCTCTGTTGAGACGCTCTGTTGTTTCTCCTTCGCTCCCTCGCTCGCTCGCTCGCTATCTCTTGAGCGCACGCCTGGTGGCTGGTGAGGCTGGCAGTCCTGCCACCGACCAGGCAATCGCTAAGCCTGCTTCCAGCTGGCGCGGGAAAGGAGAAGCGCGAGCGCGAAATCGAGGCAGCAGAGAGAGGACATGGAGCCAACCTTAGAGGAAGAGCTGGCGCTGCTTGCTCAGGGCTACCGCTTCGTCGCCGGGCTGGATGAGGCTGGCCGTGGTTGCCTGGCCGGTCCAGTGGTGGCCGCTGCTGTGATTCTTCCTGTCGAGCAACTGGCCCGGCTGTCACCGGCGGCTGAGACGCCTGAAGCCGAGTCCGATCAGGATTCGGCTGCGCTATTTTTACGTACAAAGCTGCGCGATTCGAAACAGATGACTCCCGCGCAGCGCGAGCGAATGTATGCGGTGATTCAGCAGCAGGCGCTCGCCGTGGGTGTAGGCATAGCCCCAGTGGAGTTGATCGACACGCGCAACATCCTGGAAGCTACACGTTGGGCTATGCGCGAGGCCCTGGCTCAGCTACAGGTTCGACCAGAGGCCCTGCTGCTGGATGCGCTGACGCTGCCTGGCGTCCCTCTGCCTCAGCGCCCTCTGATCAAGGGTGATGCGCGCTGTCTCTCTATTGCCGCAGCCTCTGTGATCGCAAAGGTGACGCGTGATCACCTGATGGAGCGTCTCCACGAGGAGTTTCCCGTCTATGGCTTCGACCGCCATAAGGGCTATGGGACAGAGGCCCATCTTGCCGCCCTGCGCCGCTATGGCGTGAGTCCGCATCATCGTCGAAGCTTTGCCCCAGTACGCGAGCTGGTCGCTGGCCTCTTCAGCGCCCTGCCCGAGTCTGAAGCTGCTGAGGCACCTCTGCCGACCATGTCGCTGGAATCCGTGGAGCAGGAGGAAGATGCCCGGTTCTAGAGGACAGCCTGGCTTTTTCCCTCTATCTTGACAGGCTGTCCTTTCTTTCTCTGATGACCTGGCACCTGGCCCAACGTCATCAGCCCGGACAGGTCTCAGGAGTCCTGTGGCTGCTTTGCTTTATCAAACAGGTCTGCTCCGTTAACCTTCGTCTGCTGGGGGAGTGCTATGCCCGATTATGTCTGGGGCCGCAATCCAGTGTTGGAGACCCTGCGCTCCTCGCGCCGGGTCAAGCGCCTGCTTCTGGCCGAGGGATTGCGCGAGGCGCCAGCTCTGCGGGCCATCGTCGAGGAGGCGCAGAGACGCTCGATCCCAATTGAGAGTGTGCCACGTCCGCGCCTCGATCAGTTAAGCAGCGGCGCTGTCCATCAGGGCTGTATTGCAGTGGTGGAGTCGCGACGCTATGCGAGCCTCGATGAGATCCTGGCTTGTGCTGCTGAGCGCCAGGAAGACCCTTTCGTGCTGATTCTGGATGCGTTGCAGGACGTTACGAACCTGGGTTCTTTGCTGCGTAGCGCCGAGGCCGCCGGGGTGCACGGGGTCGTTATTCCCGAGCATCGCGCCGCGGAAATTACTCCCGCAGTGGTCAAGACCTCCGCCGGCGCCACCGAGCACCTGCTGATCGCTCGTGAGACCAATTTGACGCGCTGCATCGAGTTTTTGAAGCAGCGGAATATTTGGGTGATCGGCCTGGATGCCACCGCCCGCCAGCGCTATACTGAGGTCGATCTGACGGGACCGCTGGCTCTGGTGGTGGGCAGCGAGGCCAAGGGGTTACACCGTCTGGTACGCGAACATTGTGATCTGCTGGTAAGCATTCCAATGCGGGGGCGTATCCAGTCGCTGAATGCGGCGGTCGCTGGGAGCATTGTTCTTTATGAAGTCCTGCGCCAGCAGGAGCAGCGCAAGCGCCTCAAACCGTGAATGAACAGGCCTCCAGCCTGGACCGGCCTGCTATCTATGGGCGTCGGTCGGGAGTATATCTTGTTGTCCCTGTTGCCCTCCTCATCATACGAAGAGGGGCAGGTGAGCAGCGGAGCCGCTGGTGGCTGGAACGAGCCGCTTTGCGAAGAGCGGGAATGGCCTATGATACTTTGGGATGCGCTCCTGTCTGAATGCAGATAAGGTGGAAGGATGAGCATGGCCAGCAGTGCAGAAGCCACTCCCCACACTGAGCCGGTGCCAGAGCGACGTCGAGAAATCTCCTGGCTCTGGCGCTGCGTGTTGCTCGGCGGCCTGTTGCTGCTCTTGTTGGGGGCCGACGCCTGGTGCTATCAGGTCGCCTTACCGGTGGAGGTGGTGAGCCAGCCGGGTATGACGTCGTTGCTTGTGGGAGGCCAGCGCCTTCCCTTAGGCCATCTGGCGCCTCTAATAGGGCTGCGCCTGCCAGCTCAGGACCCCGCTCTTCATGAGTACCAGATCGACGGGAGCGATAGCACCAATAACTTCACGCTCGATCTCTCGTATATTCATAGTATTTCCTCCTCGTGGTACTACCGCTTCCAAAGCTGGATGCGCGATTTAGAGGGGAGCAGCCGCTGGCGCAATCTGCAGGTCTGGAGCGGTAATCATCTGATACAGAATGTCGCCTGGCCTGCGCCTCCGACAACAGTGAGCTTGCCGGGCAGCAGGACACTGCGCCTGCACCTGGAGCTACAGCGGCCAGAGACTCCTCGCTCGCTCATCCTGGAAACCGCAGCCGGCGGCATGCTCCAGATTACGCTGGATCGCAACGATCGCAGCATTAGCCTGACCTGGCTCTCTCGTGAGCTGTCCTCTCAGCAGGGCACAGACTCAGCACAGCTCACGAGTACCTTCTTTTTCCCGCTCGCTGCTGCCCCATTCGGCGCCGAAGTCATTGATACCCTGGTGCGCTCGCTGCTCTGGGCAACGGCCTTGCTGCTTCTGCTGATGCTGATCAGCAGTGCCTTGACCAGTATCGGCTCGCTGGTGGGTCAGCGACTGGTTGCTGTCCGACGTCCAGCCACCTCTCGCGCTGACCAGGAAGGCGCAGGCGGAGCTGGCGGTCAGAAGCGGCTCTGGTTCTCAGCCAGCATCAGCAGGACTGCCTGCGGCCAACTAGTGCCTGATTTCCTCACAGGCTGGTGGCAGCGTCTGACAACGGCGCTGCATCCGCTGGCCTTGTTTGCTCTGATCGCCTCTTTGGGTTATACGCTCTGGATTGCGCGGGTCGAGTACAATGGCCAGCCTCATATCTATGATGCTGCTGCTTATGTCTTCGCCGCCAAAATGTATGCCCAGGGGCAGCTAGCTGTGCCCCTTCCACCCACGCCCGACCTCTTTCCTGGTCCCTTCATGGTTCAGTTTAATGGTCGCTGGTTCGCGCAATATCCACCCGGCACCGCTCTCACGCTGGTGCCGGGCTTCTGGCTCGGCCTGCCCTACGCCGTCGAGCCGATCCTCGGGACGTTAGCCCTGCTGGGCATTGGTCTCATCGCCGCTCGTCTTTACGACCGCACAGTCGCTACGCTGGCCGTGCTGCTAGGGGTGCTCTCGCCGTTCTATAGCTATCTGGCAGCCTCCTACCTCAGTCACACCATTACGCTCTTCTATCTTGTCTGGGGCTTCTGGGCGCTGCTCCGTTTTCAGCAAGAGGGCAAGCTTTGGGGGCCACCCCTGGCGGCGCTCTGCTTCGGGCTGGCCTATCTGACGCGCGAGCAGGTGGCACTGCTCTATATTGCCATGCTGAGCGGCGCCACCCTCTTTGTTGCCTGGAGACGCTGGCGTCCCTGGCCGAATTCCTGGCTGCGGGCCTTGATCATCTCCAGTCTGCTCCTTTTGCTCTTCTTCACCCTCGACCTGCTGTACAACCTGGCCCTGACGGGCAACCCGCTGATTACCCCGCGCGAGTTGTTCTTTCCTGGAGATCGTTGGGGCTTTGGCCAGGGTATCGGCTTCTACGGCGCCCACACTCTGGCCTCCGGCCTGGTCAACCTCGACGAGCAACTGACGATTCTGGCGATCGATCTCTTCGGCTGGCCCTTCTATCTCACGCTGGCCCTGCCGCTGCTGCCCTTCGTGAGCGGCCAGAGCCGGACCGCAGACTGGCTACTGTTAGCGGGGACAGCGGCTATCACACTGGCTTTCGTGGGCTACTTTTACCACGGCATCTATCTGGGGCCGCGCTACCTCTACGAGACGCTCCCCTTTCTACTCATGCTGAGTGCCCGCGGTCTGGTGGCCCTGGCCCGCAACGAGCAGACCATTGCCCGGAGCATCAGACAGGCTTTGAGACGCCGCTCAGCCAGCAGGACGGGCCAGCGCCAGCCTCAGCAGGAGAGCAGTACGCTCCCTCAGACGAAAGCAGAGCAAGAGCCAATCGTCGGGCGCTCCTTGATGGGTCTGCTGGCAGAAGGCTGCCCGCTGACGGCCCTGCTCTTCATTGGTCTCCTGGCCTGCAACCTCCTCTACTACACCCCGCGCCAGATCAGCCTCTATCAGAACTACAGCGGGCTGCCAGCCGGAACGCAGATCAATCTGCAGGCCATCTACCAGCCGCCGGTGCATCACGCCATTGTCGTCACCACCGACCTGGCCCTCTACGATTTCGTCCTCTTCCCCCTCAACAATCCCCTCGTAGAGCAGGGGGATATCGTCTATGCCAGGGCCAGCGAGCCAGAGGAGTTTGAGCGCCTGCGTCGCGCCTTTCCGGGCCGCCCCCTCTACCTCCTGGAGGTCGGCCCCAATGGCCAGGTCACCTACCTACCTCTGCCTTGAGCCAGCAGCAGGCTAGAGCGAGAGGCGCTGAAAGACACGCTCAGGAATCAGGCGAATAATGAGCATCACCAGGCGCCAATAGCCGGGCAAATAGACCACCGGGCGGCCCTGCTGCATGGCACGGTAGACGCCACGACCAACGCGGCGCGCGCTGGAGAAGAGCAGTCCCTTGCGCAAGTGAGCCGTCATTGGCGTATCGACCAGTCCTGGCTTAATGGTCACGACGGCCACGCCGTGCCTGGCAAGGCGAGCGCGCAGGCCCTGTAAGAAGAGGGAGACCGCCCCTTTGGCAGCACCATAGACATAGTTGCTGGGGCGACCGCGATCGCCTGCCACGGAAGAGAGCACCGCAATGCAGCCACGCTCGCGCTGCTCAAAATAGTTCGCGGCCAGCGTCAACAGCGCGATGACACTGAGGGCATTGGTCTGGAACTCGCGCAGCGTCTCCTCAACGCTCAACTCGCATTTGCGCTGATCGCCGAGGGTACCATGAGCGATCAGCAGGCCATCCAGCCAGCCGAAGG
The DNA here is from genome assembly GCF_019683635.1 of Thermogemmatispora sp. Taxonomy (GTDB): domain Bacteria; phylum Chloroflexota; class Ktedonobacteria; order Ktedonobacterales; family Ktedonobacteraceae; genus Thermogemmatispora. The sequence continues at coordinate 6,458 of NZ_JADGIA010000032.1, forward strand.
TCGCCACAGCGGTGTCGAGCATCTCCTGATGACGCGCGACGTCGTTGACATCCAGAACGAAGGTTTCGACGCGCTGCGCCCCACGCACCTGCAGATCGGCGGCCACCGTCTCCAGCTTTTCCGGGTTGCGCCCAACCAGAAATAACTCGGCGCCCTGGGCCGCCATGCACTTGGCCGCCTCCCAGGCAATAGCCGAGGTCGCTCCAACAATCACAACTTTCTGCAACGCCATAGTCAAACCTCTACCGTGGCAGACTCTTCCCGCGCAGGCACGAGGGCCATCCGCCGCCAGAAACTGGACGAGAACTTCGGATCAACATAGCGCATAAACTCCTGCCAGCGTGGGAAGAAGCGCTTGAAATCCTCGCCGTGCATGCGCGCATCCTTCGCCGGGTAAAGCGCCCCACCGCTCTCGCGCACCAGCGCATCCAGCTCGTCGAAGAGGCGCAGCGTCTTCGGTCCCTGGTTGGCGAAATCCAGCGCCAGGGTCAGGCCCGGGCGCGGGAAGGAGAGCAAACCAGGCGAGCGTACGTCGCCAAACTTCTTCAGGACCGTCAGGAACGAACCCTGTCCGGAGCGACTGATGCGCTGTAGAATCTCCTTCATCACATCATAGCCCTGATCGTACGGCACCACACACTGATACTGGAAGAACCCGCGTGGTCCATACATGCGGTTCCAATCATGAATAGAGTCTAGTGGATAGAAGAAAGGTTCATAAGGAACTACTTTAAAGACGCGCTTCTGAAGCTGAGAGTGATCGTAGAGCGTATTGAAGATTTTCAGCGTCAGCGTGTTCAAGGTAAAGGAGGGCAGATCAACAGGCACAGCCAGCGGCAGCTTGCGCGGCAGCGGCTTGTGAGCATACTCGGGAGACTGATTATGATTGCCGCGCATAAAGATGCCTCGTCCGAGCTTGCTGCCGCTTGCCAGGCAGTCGACCCAGGCCACCGTATACTCATACTGCTCGTCGGATTCGGCGCACAGCTCCATAAACTCTTCGAGCGAATCGTAGCGGATACGCTCCATATCGATATAGGGATTGTGGATGCGCTTCAAGCGAAATTCGGCCCAGAGGATCAGGCCCGTCAGGCCGAGGCCGCCGATTGTCGCCTCAAACAGCTCGCGATTCTCAGTTGGCGAGCAGATCAGGCGCTCGCCATTCGAGCGCAGCAACTCGAAGCGCGTGACGTGGCAGCCGAAGGTTCCCGCCTTATGATGGTTCTTGCCGTGAATATCATTAGCAATCGCGCCACCCACCGATACAAATTTCGTGCCAGGAGAGACCGGCAGGAACCAGCCCCGAGGCACAATAAGATCCAGAATCTCGGCCAGCGAGACGCCGGCCTCACAGCGCAACAGCCCCTGCTCTTCATCAAAAGCCAGAAAACGCCGCAGGTGACTGGCCGCCAGCACCGTTCCATTCTCATTGAGACAGCTATCGCCATAGCTGCGGCCATAGCCGTAGGCCAGCAGCGGCCCAGGCAGGGCCTGCAGATCGGGCAGATGATCGCGCCAGTAGATCGGTACGACGCGCGCAGGTTTGACGCGCGGATAACGCCCCCATGATTGCGGTATTGCTTGCGTGGAAAGCATTGCTTCTCTCCTCCACGTGGCGAAGTGAAGACTTCCACCTGTAGAACGGATAACTTACCAAAAGAGCTACGCGCTGGCTAGCTGGCAAATCAGCAGCAGGCAGCCAGAAGCCTTCCAGCCAACCAGGGCCATTGTACGTCATTATTCGCCGCTTTGCACGTCTCTGCCCCCTTCTAGCCCTCGTTTGCTATGCTGGCGAGATGGTACAATGCTCTCCAGTCGAGATCTGCCCGCCCTGACCCGACCCAGCAGGACCAACTAACCAACCAACGGCGGGGCGGCGGCGACAACGGAAAGAAAGGAGTCCAAGCGCTGAGATGCAGGCGGTGATCTTCGCCGGTGGAACGCTGCGCCCGAGCATCCTGGTTGAGGAGGCTCTGCGCCAGGCAGACCTGATTCTGGCGGCAGATGGTGGTGCCGAGAGCGCCCTTCGCCTGGGCCGGCAGCCGGAAGTTGTACTGGGAGACCTGGATTCGCTCGCTCCTGCCCTGGCAGCTCAACTTGAAGCCGTCGGTTGCCGTTTCGTGCAAACGCCTGTCGAGAAGAATGAGACCGATAGCGAGCTGGCGCTCCAGTATGCCATTGAGCAGGGAGCAACGGCTGTGACCATCCTGGGAGCCTTGGGTGGGGCCCGCTGCGACCATGCGCTGGCCAACGTCCTGCTGCTGGCAGCCTATGATCAGGTGACAGTACGCCTCATCGATGGACCATCAATCTGCTGGCTACTGCGCGGTCCCGGTGCCACGCAGATCCGTGGTCAGATCGGCGATCTGGTCTCGCTACTGCCTCTGGCGGGCGATGCTCAGGGTGTCGCTACCCAGGGGCTGTACTATCCGCTGCACGGGGAGACGCTCGTCTTTGGCCGGCCCCGAGGAGTCAGCAATCAGCTAATCCAGCCGGAGGCCAGCATCTCCCTGGTCAGCGGTCAGCTCTTGATCATCCACACGTGCAGCGATCTCCTCTGATCCGGCCCGGGCCATCGTCGGCAGCCCGCTCGCCCTCCCGCCCGGCCATTTCCAGCGCCTGCGAGGATTAGCTGCTGCTCACACTCCAGACACGCACGCTCTTCCCACCCGTGGAAGCGAGCAGCCCGCCATTGAGCGACCAGTCCACCGCCGCCACGCTTCCGTCCTGCTCTTCATAGGTGTAGAGTGGACTGTAAGCGGTTGTACTGGCCAGCCAGATGGTGGTCTGATTGCCGCTGCCAACCAGCAGCAGGCGACTATCCGGCGACCAGGCCAGAGCGGTGCAGGGGGACGATGAAGCGACCAGGCCGCCCAGAAAGGCGTTGCCCTGCAGGCTGATCAAGACTACCTGGCCGTCGGCACCGGCGCCCGCCAGCTGCGAGCCATCGGGCGACCAGGCGAGCGCTAGCAAGGCCACAGGTTGCCCGCTCACAGCGTCGAGTACGCTCTGACGCGCGCTCAGCGCCGCATTGCGGGTGTCCCACAGCAACACGTTGCCTTGCTCATCAGCAGAGGCCAGGATGGTAGTCGCCGGTGACCAGCTCAGAGCATTGATCGGCAGACGGCGCTCGTTCAAGAGCAGCAAGCGGCGCGCGCCAGTGCTGGCATCCCACACTTGCACGCTGCCATCGGCACCACCCGAGGCGAACAAACCCACTGCGCTCCCCCTGACAGCTCGCACTGCTCCTCGATGGCCCCGATAGACCAGCAGACGCTGCTGCTGAGCCACATCCCAGACCTGCACCGTACCATCCTCACTGCTGGAAGCCAGCACGCTGGTGCCTGGAAGCCAGGCGAGGGAGGTAATGGCCGCGCGATGATCGTCATAGTGCAGCAGCAGCTCGCCAGAGAGCGGCTCCCAGACCTGAACCACATGAGCGAGGTCACCAGAGGCCAGATACTGCCCGTCGCTGGAGAAGGCCAGAGCACGAACCGGGGCCTGATGGCCGCTGTAGCTCCGGGCCAGGCGCACACTCACGTGCGGGAGCGAGAGCAGATTGGCCGCTGGCGTGCGCGCGAAGACGGTGGGAGTCTGAAGGCTGGCCGAGGCCGATATCAGCGGCAGGTCCAGCTCGCGCGCTCCCAAAAGGCCTACCACAGTCCCCACGACAAAAGGAGCGGCAAAGAGCAGCAAACGGCGCGGCAGCGTCGGGGTTGCTGGCGCAGCTGCCGATGACGGCGCGGCAGATGAGAGCCGGGCCGCCAGGCGCCGGCGTCTCCCCTGGGTTGGGAGCGGCTGCTGGCTCCGCTTGAGGCTGCGGGTCCGCTGGTCCCGTGGAAGTTGGAGGCGAATCAAGTCAAGCTGGCGTCGCACTTCTGCCGCGCTGGCTGGCCGTTTTTGGGGAGAGATCTCCACCATGCGCGCCACCAGCTCATCCAGCTCCGGCGGGAGCGAAGGATCAAAGGAGCGCAGCGAGGCAAAGCGCAAAGGAGCCTCCGAGGGATCAACGCCTGTCAGCATCTGGTGGAGCGTGGCCCCCAGTCCATAGATATCGGCCTGGGGCGTGCTCTGCGCCCTTCCATACTGCTCAGGGGCCGCGTAGCCAGGCGACCCCAGCGCCAGCGTATCGCGGCTCTGACCCGGTTTGAAACGTCGCGCGATGCCAAAGTCAATCAGACAGACCCGCCCGGTTACACTATCAAGCATGATATTGGCCGGCTTCAGGTCGCGGAAGATGATCGGCACAGGGCGCGAATGCAAGTACTCAAGGACGGCGCAGAGCTGAATGGCAATCTCCAGGGCCTCCGCGAGAGGAAGGCGACCACCCTGGCTGCGCTGCAAGCGCTCCTCCAACGTCTCGCCCTGGATGAATTCCATGACCAGATAGCAGCAATCCTGCTCGGTAAAATACTCGTAAACTTCTGGCAAGCTGGGATGACGCAGGGTTGCCAGCAGCGAGGCCTCACTGTAGAAGGCGGCCACTGTCTCAGCAGCCACACGCGGCTCCAGATGGAAGGCCACGATCTCTTTGATGGCTACGCGGCGCTCGCCTTCGTGCAGGTCGCTGGCCTCATAGACAGCCCCCGAACCGCCGCGTCCCAAAATACGCAAAATATGATAACGCTCTCGCAAGACCATACCGGGCCAGAGCGGCACAAGCGAGCGGCTGTCTACTGGTTCTTCCTCTGCTTCAGGCCCCAGCTTGATCACAGCCGGACTTCCCTGAGCCGGCGAAGAGTCGGAGGCGGCAGGCTCGGCAGCAGGCAAGAGGGAGGCCTGACAGTATTGGCAGATCTGGGTTCCCGGGCTATTGGCGGCCCCGCACGTCGGGCAAAAGGTATACTGGTCGGATGTTTGCATAATGGTGGTTCTTCGCACCAAGGCTAGAGCAGCTTATCGAGCAGATAGATCCAGGATGGCAGGATATCCATCTATTAGATGAAACGAAGAGAGTGCGCCGAGGTATCGGCTTTCTCCCGCCTTGCCTGCCCAGCCGCACGGGTTCATGACAACACTCTAGAGCCACCCAAAAGCACGGCGGCCAACGGAAGAGCTGACCGGCTACCCTCTCTTCCGTTGGCCGCCATCGGTCCCTCCTGGGCCGGACTGGCAGTACGCGCTGGCGCAGGCCAGAGCCAGGCAATCAATTAGTGAGGCAGGAAGGCATTGGTATAGAGCGAGTCGAAGTTGAGCGAGCGCACGACCTGGCCGGCACTATTCTTAATCTGGCCCGTATCTAAGATGAACTGAGGATAACCATGCCAGGGGGCGGAGTCCTGCCAGCCCCACGGGCGGCCTGGGTCAGCGTAGCGCGGACTCAAGAACGCCTGGCTAGCGTAGACCAGGCCAGGATCGGGGAAAGTGCCCTTGGGGGCCATATTGAGCAACATCTGCGCCGCCTCACGCGGATGCTGGCGTGCATACTCATAGCCGCGCGCTGTCGCCGCCATGAAGCGACGCAGTACATCCGGCTCCTCCTTGATCTGGCGCGGCCCCGTAATCAAGGTTGGGGTATAGTAATCGGGAATACCATAGCTGGTCACCGGGAAGACATTCAGCTGCACCCCCTGGCGCTGAGCCTGAATAACCTCCCAGCCCTCAAAGACCCAGACGAAGTCGACGCGCCCCGTCTCCAGGGCCTGCATGCTATCGACATCCAGGGTGACGCTGCGAAAGATCCCCTTGCCGCCGTCGTGCTTGATAATGGCGCTCACCACCGCCGTCTCATAAGGCGCGCCGAAAGCGGCATAGACCTTGCCATCGAGATCGCGCGGACGCTTCAGGCCAGACCTGGCCAGCGTCACCAGCGCTGAAGTATTGTGCTGGATAATGGCCGCGATCGAGACCACAGGCTGGCCGAGGGCCGCATCGGTAACCACCCCCTCGGTCGAGCTAATGCCCACATCGGCCTTGCCAGTACTGACCAGCACGTCGGGCGAGACATTCGAAGAAAACGGGAGGATCTCCAGTCTGATCCCCTCTTGGGCGTACCAGCCCTGGGCCAGGGCCACATAAATACCTGTGTGATTGGTATTGGGCGTCCAGTCGAGGGCCAGCTTGACCGTCGTCAGAGGCCGCGCCGTGCCAGTGCCGGCGGGGCCGGCGCTGGTGCCAGAGCTGGCGCCACGCTGCTGCCAGAGGAAGGCCCCAACGACTACCACAATGACCAGCAGCGGGATCACAATACTCAATGTCAAACGTGTTCTGTTGTTCATGGGTGACCTATCCTTTTTTCCAGTCAAGCCAAAGAGCTGAGGCATGAGATGAGGGTTCAGCGCCGCGTCCGTGCCTGGGTAAAATACCAGGGAAGGGCCAGACGCTCGCAGAGGGCCACCAGTCCAAAGAGCAGGATGGTCAGGACGACAGTAATCAGGACCGCCGCCAGTACATTGGCCATCGCAAAGGAGTTGGCCGAGGTCTCCATATAGAGGCCCAGGCCCTTCTCGGCTCCGACGTACTCTCCGACGATGGCCCCCGTGACGCTGTAGGTGACGGCAATGCGCAAGCCGGAGAAGAAGGCCGGCAAGGCCCCTGGCAGACGCACCAACCAGAGGATCTGCCAGCGCGAGGCGTGCATGCTCCGCAGGACTTTGATCAGCTCCGGCTCGACGCTGAGCAGGCCATCAGCGCAGGCCACGGCGATGGGGAAAAAGCAGTAAAGAATCACCAGCAAGACCTTGGGCAGCAGGCCATAGCCGAACCAGACCAGCAGCAACGGCGCCAGCGCCACCATTGGAATGGTCTGCGAGGTCAATAGCAGCGGGTAGAGCGCGCGCCGCACCCAGGTAGAGAGATCGAGCAGCACGGCGATGAGCAGGCCCAGAACCACCGAGATAGCCAGGCCGATCAGAGTCTCGACCAGCGTCTGCAAGGTGTGCTCGTAGAGAAGGTCCCAGTTAGCCACCAAAGCCTGCAACATGGCCGTCGGCGCCGGCAGAATAAAAGGACTCACCTGGGCCAGGTGCACATAGCTTTCCCAGAGCACGAGGAGAAGGGTGGCGAGAATGATGGCCGGTCCATAGCTGGCCAGCTTGCGCAGAGTACTCAGGGCGCCGTCCTTCATGCTGTCTGCTCCTTCAGCAGCAAGCTGATCAACTCCTGTTCGAGGCCGGCAGCCGCGGGCGTGGTCAACTGCTCAGGACGCCGCGGGCGCGGCAGTTCTACCCTGACAACGCGCAGCACCCGGGCCGGGCGAGCGCTGAAAATGTAGATGCGGTCGGAGAGCAGGATGGCCTCACGAACATCATGAGTAATAAAGAGAATACTCGATTCAAGGCTCTGCCAAAGCTCCTGCAGCCACATCTGCAAAGAGAGGCGAGTCAAGGCATCGAGGGCACCGAATGGCTCATCTAACAGGAGAAAAGAGGGATGAAAGAGTACGGTGCGCAGCAAGGCCACGCGCTGGCTCATCCCGCCGGAGAGCGAGGCCGGGTAGTGGTCGGCGAACTCGCTCAGGCCGAAGCGCTTGAGCAGTTCGCGAGCCTGTTCGCGCGCGAGCTTGCGCGGAACCCGGCGAATGTCCAGGCCCAGCATCACATTCTCCTCGACAGTGCGCCAGGGCAGGAGCAGCGGCTGTTGCGGCATGTAACCCGTCTTGCCAGCGCGCTCGCCATTGACCTCGCCGTCCAGCATAATGGTGCCGTCAGTCGGCTCCTCGACCCCGGCAATGATGTTGAACAGGGTACTTTTGCCGCAGCCGCTGGGGCCAATGATGGTCACAAACTCGCCCGCGTTGACCGTCAGATCGATGCCAGCCAGCGCCTCCACGCTCTGTCTTCCAGCGCGGTAGCGGTACGTGACCCCCTCAAGCTGCAATTTGGGCGAATGCATCGCTTGTTGCTCCACTATCGCTAACAAGGCTGAGTCTGCGCAGCTCGCAGGCGCGCAGAGTGGAGCGCTGAAGGGGGCCGAGACAGCCATTGGCAGGAGAGGAACCCAAAACAGCGGCATGGAGCGCAGAGCAGAGCGGGCCTGGCAGCAATGGCTCGCTCCTCCGCTCCCGGCTCAGCTCAGAGCTGGTAGCGAGCCGAGTAATCAACTGAGCAGGGAAAGAGGCAGCCACGCACGACAAACCAATCTTAACCTGCAGCGGCGCTCAAGTTTGGTGCGTAGCAATGAGGCAGACTGCTCATGTGCATCCCCCTCGCTGGACTGGCTCGCTCAGGAGCGGGGCATCTCACGCGAGCGCCGAGGGCGGATGCGCTCGCCGCTTCCCTCCGCTGGTATTACCCAGATCAGGTTTTCAGGGTCGGCAAGCCATCTGTCGATGGCCGCCCTCTCAGCCTGGAACGGCTCCCCTAGCAGCGCCATTAGATACAGGACAGTTCTGAAAATGCTGTGTTTGACGCTTCCCAAGAACCTGCAGGTGCCGCGCCGCGCGCCCGGTTTGACCGTTTGCTCGCCAGCCCTGCACCGCTATTATAGCCCATAAGCGCGACCGCTGTGAAGTGAGAGCATCCTGGGCCGGGGCGAAGGGCAGCGCTGCCGGTGCCGGGCGGCGCTCGGCAGATACTCACCCTGGAGCGACAGACATGTTAGAATAGAGACTACTTCTGCTGGGTACTGTCTGGACGGGCGGGCCAGACACAGCATCGTGCTGCTGGGCGAGCAGATGCCTTGTGGACACGGCGTGACACGGTATCAGCTCCATTACGTCCTACTAGCTACGCAGTCAGGCTGCTGGCACAGTGCCCGAGAGAGATCACGATACAGAGAAGAGGACAGAAGAGAGGAGAGCGGAGGCATGTCCGGTAGACTCGGCATCGAATTGCTCATTATTTTTCTGTTAATGGTTGCCAATGGCTTCTTTGCAGCTTCAGAAATTGCCACCGTTTCGGCGCGACGTGGCAGGCTGCAGCAGCAAGCGGAGGCCGGGAAGAAACGGGCCCGACAGGCCCTGGAGCTGGCCGAGGAACCGGACCGCTTTCTCGCGACCGTCCAGGTAGGTATTACTCTTATCAGCACCCTGGCGGCAGCCTTCAGCGGCGCCAGCCTGAGTGGTCCCCTGGCGGACTGGCTGCGTACGCTACCTGTCGTCGGCACTTATGCTGATAGTCTGGCTCTGGCCATCGATGTTCTGCTCATCACCTACTTCACGCTGGTGATCGGCGAGCTGGCCCCCAAACGTCTGGCCTTGCAGCATGCCGAAAGCGTGGCCAGTGCCGCCGCTCCCGTCATGAGCCTGCTATCGCGCCTCGCCCGCCCCATCGTGGCACTGCTCACGCTCTCCACCAATCTCCTGCTGCGCCTGCTCGGCCAGCGCACAGACACTCAGCCAGAGGTCACCGAGGAAGACATCGTCTACCTGACCCATGAAGGCTTCACCAGTGGAGCGGTCGAGCGCGAAGAGGAGGAGTTTATCCGTCGCGCTCTCCACTTTGCGGACCGCACCGTGCGCGAGGTGATGCGCCCGCGCAGCGAAATCGTGGCCATTGAGGCCAGCGCCTCCCTCGAAGAGGTGGCGCGCGTCTTTCGCGAGAGCGGCTACAGCCGCCTACCAATCTACCGCGACACGATCGACAATGTTCTCGGCATCCTGCATGCCAAAGATCTGCTCTATATGCTGACTGGCAGCAACAGCCGCGATTACCTGCGCCTGCTGCGCACGCCGATTTTTGCTCTGGAGCAGCAACACCTGGACGATTTGCTGCGTCGCTTCAAGCGTGAACGGGCCCAGCTCGCCATTGTCATCGATGAATACAGCCAGGTGAGCGGCCTGGTAACAATGGAGGATCTGCTAGAGGAATTGGTGGGCGAGATCCAGGATGAGTACGATGTGGACGAGGAGCGCAGCATCGTGCAGCGGGAAGATGGCTCGTGGCTGGTCGACGGCCTGGAGAGCTACGAAACAGTCCGCGAACAGATCGGGCTGCCGCCCATTCCCGAGGAAGAGCGCGGCCAGTACAGTAGCATCGCCGGCCTGGTGCAGGCCCATCTTGATCGCATTCCCCAGGAAGGAGACCGGATCACTCTGGGCAATTTTGAGCTGGAAGTCGTTGACATGGATGGCCGGCGCGTCGATAAAGTGCTGATTCGCCTACGGCAGGCAGGCGAGCAGGCGCGCGAAGACGAGCAAGAGACCTCAGCCTGAAGCAGGCCCCCCGACTGACCTCGCGACCGCGCTCCGCGCCGGCGAGCAGCTACTTTCGGACCGCCAGCCACTGCCGCCAGTCGCCATCGGCTCGCCGGCGCTTGGGCGAACTGGTCAGTCTACAAAAACGCGAAGCCAACTAGGTGAGGGAGAGTATCAGTTTACCGAAGTTACGATTCTCACCCATATAGCGATGGGCTTCGGCGATCTCTTCCAGGGGATAGACGCGCTCGATAACGGGCTTGACCCTGCCGCTTGCCAGCAAAGGCAGCACCGAGGTGGCAAAGCGGCGCGTGACGGCCAGCTTCTCCTCCAGGCTGCGCGCGCGCAAGGTTGAGCCACGAATCTGCAAGCGTTTGGCCATCAGCAGCCCAAGATTGATCTCGGCCTGGGCCCCGCCCATCGTGGCCAGAATGACCATGCGGCCCCAGGGAGCGAGGGCCTCCATATTCTGAGCCAGGTAGGCAGAGCCAACGAAGTCGAGCACCACCTGTACACCCTGACCTCCCGTCAAACGCTGGACCTCAGCGGCGAAATCCTGAGCAGTGAGAGCATGGTCTAGCCCCAGCTCACGAGCCTGCTCCAGCTTGGCCGGCGTGCGCGCGGTGCCGAACGTAATGGCCCCGGTGGCATGGGCCAGCTGTATGGCTGCTGTGCCTACGCCGCTGCCGGCAGCATGGATCAATACGCGCTCGCCCATCTGCAGGCCCGCCTGTGTAAAGAGGGCGTCGTGAGCGGTCATGAAGACCTCGGGAATACCCGCCGCCTGCACAAAGTCGAGACGGTCGGGGATTTCCACCAGCAACCCTTCATGAACGACGATGTACTCGGCCTGTGCCCCCCCGCCGGCCAGACCCATCACGCGCTGACCCGGTCGCCAACGGCGCGCCAGAGGCCCCACCGCATCGACGGTCCCCGCAAACTCCAGCCCGGGAATACCAGAGGGCACATCGGGCGGTGCAGGATAGCCACCCGCCCGCTGCAGCAAATCGGCGCGATTGAGGCCGGCAGCGTGCACACGCACACGAACCTGATCGCCCTGGGGCTCCGGCGTCGGCACCTCACGAATGGCCAGAACCTCGGGGCCTCCGGGACGAGTGATCACGACTGCTCGCATCGAAACTGTTCCTCCATTCCATCAGATTCCATTTCGGACCGCAGGCTGCTTACAGCCCGTGCTCTCTTCCCTTAACCTTATCACATTTCTCCCCGAACCGCGGCGTCAGGTCAGGGCGGGCGCGGTCTGCCCCGGCTGCCGGGCACGTATGCGCGCTGTAGAGGCTATGGTATAATGGCCCCAAGAATCCGTAGTTCGCAAGCCCGCAAATTGGTCCTGGCCAGAGAGAGACAGATCACCTGATAGAGGTAGTAAGGTAGCAGATATAGGCAGAGGAGAGAGGAGAGGACGTAGCTTTTATGTTCACCCTTAGTGACATTCGTCAGGCCTGCGGCGATAGCGCTCGCTTCTACGGTCTGGGCTCCGAGGAAACGGAGCGCCTTTTCCCAGCAGCCCACCACGATAGCCGCCAGATCGAACCCGGCGATCTGTTCATCGCCCTCAAGGGCCAGCATGTCGATGGTCATCAGTTCATTCCCAACGCCGCGCGCCTAGGGGCCGGCGGCGCCCTCTGCAGTCAACTCGCTGAGGACGTCCCCCCGTCCTTTCTGCAGATTGTCGTTCCCGATGTCCTTCAGGCCCTACACGCCATCGCCCGCCAGCGCGCCCAACGTCAGCAAGGCACTATCTTCATTGGCATTACTGGCAGTAACGGTAAAACGAGCACTAAAGAGGCTATCGCTGCTGTTCTCAGCAGGCAGGCGCCAACGCTCAAAACCTTCGCCTCCTACAATAACGAGATCGGTTATCCGCTGACGCTGCTGCGTCTAGAGCCGCAGCACCGCTATGCCGTACTCGAAATGGGGGCCCAGTGGGTCGGAGAGCTGGCCTGGCTCTGCCGAACCATCGCCCGCCCACACTGGTCGGTCATTACCAATGTCGGCAGCGCTCACCTTGAATTCTTCAAATCGGTCGAAGGCATCGTCCAGGCCAAAGGCGAGCTTGTCGAGGCCCTGCCTCCCGATGGCATCGCCTTCCTCAACTACGATGATCCGCGCGTACGCGGCATGGCGGCCCGGACGCAGGCGCGCGTCGTTTACTATGGAACAGCCGAGCAGGCCGAGGTGAGAGCCATTCCCGACGGCGGCGACCCGCTGCGCGGGCGGCACTTCCTCCTGAGCTATCATGGCGAACAGTGTCCGGTTCAGTTGCATATTCCCGGTGACCACGGCATCTACATCGCCCTCGCTGCGGCGGCAGTTGGTTGCGCTGCTGGCCTGCCCCTGGCCGAGATTCGTGCCGCCCTGGAGTCGCTGGCGCCGGTCAAAGGACGCGGCGAAATCAAGCCAGGGCCAAACGGCAGCACCCTCATCGACGACAGCTACAACGCCAGCGCCGAATCGATTATTGCCATCGCGCGCGCCATGCAGGCCACACCGGTCGAGAAAGGAGGGCGACGCTGGGCCGTGCTGGGCGACATCTTCGAGCTTGGTCCCCATGCTGAGCGCGAGCATCGTCGCGCTGGCGAGGCCCTTGGCGGCCTCGTTGACTATGTAGTGGCCGTTGGCGATCAGGCCCGCCACTATGTCGAGGGCGCCAGAGCTGCTGGCCTGCCGCCGGAGCGCACCCACTATTTTCCCGCTGACCCGCATGACCGTGCCGCCCTGGAAGAGGCCAAGCGCGCCGCGGCGGCTCTCCTGATAGCAGAGGTCCAACCTGCTGACCTGGTCCTGCTCAAAGGCTCGCGCGGCATGGCGATGGAAACCATGCTCAGCCTGTGGTCAGCCGAACCGGGGGCCTCAGCCGGGCGAGCAACCAGCGCACAATAAGCGGGAAGAGAGGAAGGAGAGAGCAGAGCATGCAGCACTCCCAAGCAAAGACGCGCAAGCTGCGCGTTGGCGTCATCTTCGGTGGCCGCTCGGGCGAGCACGAAGTCTCCATCGCCTCTGCCACCTCGATCATCGAGCACCTCGACCCCAACAAATATGAGGTTGTACCCATTGCCATTACTCAGGAAGGGCGCTGGCTGCTCGGCGCCGACCCCCAGCGCCTGCTGGCTGCCGAAACAGGTCAAGAGAGGACAGCTCTCAGCGAGAGCCTGGCGGTTGCCTTGCCTGGAGATCCCACCGTGGGGCACCTGGTGCCGCTGAACCAGCCCGAGAACGTTGGGCAGGCCCTTGAAGCGGGCCGGGTTGACGTCATCTTTCCGGTTCTGCACGGCACCTACGGCGAAGATGGCACCCTCCAGGGGCTGCTAGAGATGGCCGGCGTGCCCTACGTTGGCTGCGGCGTCCTGGGGTCCGCTCTGGGCATGGATAAAGAAAAAATGAAAATGGTCTTCCAGGCCCTCGGCCTCCCCATCGTCGATTACCTGGTCTACCGTCGCCATGACTGGGAGCGCGATCCGGCCCCCATCATCGCAGCCGTGGAAGCCCGGCTTGGCTATCCCTGCTTCGTCAAGCCAGTCAATCTCGGCTCCAGCGTCGGCGTCAGCAAAGCCCACAACCGCCAGGAACTGGAGCAGGCCATCACCCTGGCCGCCGAATACGATCGCAAAATCATCGTCGAGCGAGGCATCGACTGCCGTGAGCTGGAGTGCGCCGTTTTGGGGAACGACGAGCCTCTGGCCTCGGTCGTTGGCGAAATCATCCCGAGCAACGAATTCTACGACTATCGCGCCAAGTACATCGACAACCGCTCGCAGATAGTCATCCCTGCCGACCTGCCGCAGGAGACCGCTGAGCTGGTGCGTCACTACGCCGTTCAGGCTTTTCTCGCCCTTGACCTGAGCGGCCTGGCGCGTGTCGACTTCTTCCTGGAGAAGGCCAGTGGGCAGCTCTACATCAACGAAGTCAACACCATGCCCGGCTTCACCACCATCAGCATGTACCCGAAGCTCTGGCAGGCCAGCGGCCTTCCCTACGAGCAGCTACTCGACCGCCTGATCGAGCTAGCCCTGGAGCGCCACACCGATCAGCAGCGCAACCGCACCCGGCTCCAGCTCTAACCAGCCAGTCTGACAGACAAGCGGCCAGGAAGCCAGAAAGCGCCCAGTTCAGCATCAGCACATCAGCAAGCAGAGCAGAAAAAAGCAGGAGACAGAGAAAGCACTATGGCCCACATCCATCAGCGACGTACCACCCGCACCACCATCGCCGCCATCAGCGTTGAGCCGCTCAACATTCCCTTGTTGGAGCCATTTACCATTGCCACCGGGAGCACCAGCGAGGCGCGCAACGTGCTCATCACCATCACCCTGGAAGACGGCAGTGTTGGCTACGGCGAGGCCGCGCCCTTCCTGCCCAGTCTGGGCGAAGACCAGAACACGGCGCTGGCTGCCGCCCAGAGCTGCGCCGCCCTGCTGCAGGGCAAAGACGCCGCTCACTGGCGCAGCCTGGCCCGCCTCTTGCGCAGCCTCTATTTCAGCCAGTCTTCTGTCTGCGCCGGTTTCGAAATGGCCCTCCTCGATGCCCTGACGCGCTCCTACGGCTTACCCCTTTACGCCTTCTTTGGCGGAGCCAGCAATGCTGTCGAGACCGACCTCAGCATTCCCCTGGTCGAACCTGAGCACGCCTACGAGCTGGCGCGGGCCGCTGTCGAACGTGGCATTCGCACCATCAAGATCAAAGTCGGCAGCGACGTCCGCGAAGATGTGGCACGAGTCGAAGCGGTGCGCGAAGGGGCGCCCGACGCAGGTCTGACCCTGGACGCCAACCAGGGCTACACACCAGCCGAAGCCCTGCTCTGTCTGGAAGCCCTCGACGAGCGCGACATCCGCCCGCTGCTGCTCGAACAGCCCGTTCCCAAAGACGACTACGAGGGTCTGCGCTATGTCACCCAGCACAGCCGCGTTCCGGTCGCCGCGGACGAGAGCGCCTACAGCGCCGCTAACGTCGCCCACCTGATTGCGATGGGGGCTGTTAACGTTGTCAACATCAAGCTCATGAAAAGCGGCATCGTCGAAGCCCTCGACATCGCCGCTGTCTGTCGCGCCACCCACACTCAGCTCATGATCGGCGCCATGATGGAGTCGCGCCTGGCTATCAGCGCTGCCGCTCATTTCGTCGCCGGTCTAGGCGGCTTCCGCTTCATCGACCTCGACACTCCGATGCTGCTGGCAGCTGACCCCTTCAGCGGTGGCTACGAGCAGCGGGGCGGCCTTTACGATCTCTCGGGCGTCGAGAGTGGCCTGGGCATCAGCCGGCGTCAGTGAGCGAACGGGGCGGGCCTCATCTCTCTGGTGCAGGCTGGTTAAGAGCAGGCAAACAGGCAGATAGGCGAGCAAGCACAGAAGCCACCCCAGACCAGAGGGCAGCTAGCGATAGGAGGACGCCTGTAGATTGAAGAGTTCGGCATAGCGTCCTCCGCGCGCCATCAGCTCCTCATGGCTGCCTTGCTCAATCACCTCGCCTCGCTCCAAGACCAGAATGAGGTCGGCCACACGCACCGTCGAAAAGCGGTGCGAGATAAAGATGGCAATGCGCCCGCGGGTCAATTCGCGCATGCGGGCAAACAGATCATGCTCGGCCTGGGCGTCCAGCGCCGAGGTCGGCTCATCGAGAATGAGGATCTGGGCCTCGCGCATAAAGCCGCGGGCCAGGGCCATCTTCTGCCACTCGCCGCCCGAGAGATGGTGGCCCTCCTCGAACCAGCGCCCCAGCATTGTCTCGTAGCCCTGCGGCAGACGAGCGATCACCTCGTCGGCTCCGCTCTTCTGGGCCGCCGTCGTGATCCGTGATCGATCCTCGATGAAATCAACCTGGCCGACGCCGATGTTCTCGCGAGCCAGCAGCTGGTACTGCACAAAGTCCTGGAAAATGATGCCGATCTCGCGGCGCAGCTCGTCAGGATCGTATTCGCGAATATCGTGACCATTGACCAGAATCTGGCCCTCCTGGGGATCGTAGAGGCGCGCCAGTAACTTGACCAGGGTGGTCTTGCCGGCCCCATTGCGCCCGACGATGGCCAGCGTCTGGCCACCCTCCAGCTTAAAGCTCACATTGCGCAGCGCCGGCTCCTGCCGTCCCTCGTAGCAGAAGGTCACGTTGCGGAACTCGATGCCCCGCGTAAACGGGCGCTCCAGCGGCACAGGATTGGCCGGACGCGGCATCTCGGGGCGCAGGGCCAGCACCTCAAAGAGCGTGCTCAGATACAAATTATGCTCATACATCGATGAGAAGCCGCTCAGAATATTTTGAAAGTTATTCTGTACAGAGTTAGCGGCCTGGGTATAGAGCGTCAAGTCGCCGATAGAGACGCGTCCATAGATGGCCTGAATGGCCACATAGAGAAAGGTGCCGCTGCTCACCAGCGTCGTCAGTGTTCCCCAGCCGAAACCGGCCAGATAGCGTCGTACCACCAGGCGGCGCTCTTCGCTGAGGAAGCGCTCGGCGAACTGCTTAAAGCGTTCGATAAAGAATGGACCCAGGTTGAAAATCTTGATCTCCTTCTGATAGGAGTCGGTGGTCAGCAGGTTGACCAGATAGGCTTGCATGCGCCGTTCCTGAGACTGGCGCCGTCTGAGCTGAAAGCCGCGCCAGCCGTAGCGCGCGTCGGCGATAAAGGCAGGCACCGGCGCCACGAGAGCGATGACGGCCAGCCACCACTCCAGCCGCACCAGCAAGACGATCATCGAGCCAAAGGTGAGAGCGTTGCGCAGCAGGGAAAAGGTGCCGGCGATCATCATCACCGGGCGCAGCATGGCCTCTTGCTGCACCTGCTGCAGCTTATCGTAGAATTCGGAGCGCTCGAAAAAGGCCATATCGAGAGTATGAGCGTGCTCGATCAGCAGATACTGTACGCGGCTGGCCGTTTCATCCTGCAGGATCTGCTGAAATGTATTGCTCAGCGTGCTCAGCAGACTCATCACGAGGTTCAGCAACAGCTGCAGCCCGGCCAGGATGGCGATCAGGCGCAGATAGTAGTCGGCGCGCGCGCTCTCCCTGATGGCCATGACGACAGCATCCAGCAGGAGCTTATTGAGATAGATAGTCGAGGCTGGCACGAAGGCCAGCAGCAGCGTGGTTAGACCCAGGCCCAGGGTCAGCCAGGGGTTGGTCTCCCAGACCAGGCGCAGAGAGCGTGCCAGGCCGGCGAGGGCCCCTGGCACGCTCCGCACAAAGCGGACGAGACGCTCCCGCCATGAGAGGTCTTCGTCCTCCTCGCTCTGCTGCCTGAACGGTGAGGGTCTGCGCATCATGTGCGTACGATAGAGCATATTCCCCTTACAGCGTTGATTTGATGTATTGCGCTGCCCTGTGGGCCAGCGCCATGATCGAGAGCATCGGATTGACGCCGGAAGGCGAGGGGAAGACGCTACCATCGCAGACAAAGAGGCCGCGCACACCATGCACCTCATGATTGCCATCGACCACGGCCTGCCGTGGATCGCTGCCCATACGACAGGTACCCATCTGGTGGGCCGTGAAGATCATGAGGCGATTGGGGGCCAGGCCGTGGCGCTCAAGCTGGCGCTCGAACTCGCGGAACTGCCGTTCATCGAGCGTGCCGTCGGCGGCGCGATCCAGGCGCGTGCGCCGCGTATGCAGCGAGAGCACAGAGCGTGCGCCGGCGGCGAAATGCACGCGCGCCGCCTGTGCTATGCCGTGCAGCAAGTGGCGGCGATCGTAGACCGAGACCACATAATCGATGACTGGCTCGCCATCCTTGGCGACAGTGACGCGGCCCTCCCCGCGATCGCGGGTCAGGACGATGAAGGCCGCCACGTAGGGCGCCTGCAGCAGCTCGCGGCGGTAGTCGCGCGCCGACCACCAGGGCAGGGCCACGCCCAGCATCCCCGGATGCACGGGAGCGGTCTCCAGCTTGTAGCCATAGGTACCGTCTAGATGGCCAAACTGATTGCTGTAGGCCGACTGCAGGACCCCTTTCCAGGGATAAATCTTGTCAGGATAGAGGCCGGCCACCACCGCCGTCGGGTGCAGATAGAGATGGCGCCCAATGTGGGGATTGCTCAAGCCGGAGCGCAGCAAGAGGGCCGGCGAGTGAATCGAGCCCGCCGCCACAATGACGGCCCGGGCCCGCACAGTCAGGCGACTGAGGCGTCCACTCTGAGGATCACGCACGCTGGCTACGACCCCGACAGCGCGCCCCTGCTCGATCAGCACACGATCGGCGCTGCAGTTCACGATGATGCGGGCGCCTGCCTCAAAAGCGTCCTGTAAATAGGTTGCGAGCGTCGAGCGCTTGCAGCCGTAGCGGCAGCCGAAACAACAGGTGCCACAGCGCTGGTTACAGCCGACGGCATTACGACGCAGGACGCCTGCATGGTAGCCCAGGGCAGTGCAGCCATCGGCCAGAACCTGATTCTGCCGATTGTGAGCGCTATTCTCCATATTGACACCGATGCGCTCCTCGACGGCAGCGAAACTGTCCTGCAGGCTCTTGCCCGTCAGCTCGCTCACGCCTGATTGCCTTGCCCACTCGTCCAGGATGTCCTCCGGGGTTCTGAAGGAGGTCATCCAGTTGACGACCGTCCCTCCGCCAAGCGTGCTGCCAGCCAGGACGGTGATGCCGAGGTCGCGCGAGGTCAAGAGGCCACGCTGCAGGTAGAGTTCGGTCATCCCTCGCCCTTCCTCAACTGGAAAGGTCTCTTCATTATAACATCCCCCTTTCTCAAGGACCACCACGCTCTTGCCGGCACGGGCCAGCTCCCCGGCGACGACTCCCCCACCAGCCCCGGAACCGATGACGACGGCGTCGGCCTCCAGAGTGGTATCGTTTTCGATAGGGAAAGGCTGCAGGGAACGCGCGACGGTCGCCGGCGGGTCCTGGGGCGGCGTGTAATCCAGCACCTCCCAGTTGGGATTGCGACCCCGCTCATCGAGAGCTGCAAAGAAGATGAAGCCGGCCAGCCGCTTCATGGCCTGGAAGCCCTGACGCAGCAGACCAAGTGGACTGTTGGCCAGAGCCAGGAGATAGCGCTCGCGCAGCTCCTGGGGCAGGCTTGTGAAGGACTGGGGCCTGCCAACAAGGAGCAGGGAGGTGAGCGGACTGCTCAGAAGGGCGAGAAGCTGGCGAATCTGCCCTTTGCGCTCTTCCCCTTCCAGGGCCAGCATCTCGGCCATGCGCTGGGCCACCTGGAGGTCGGCAGCTCGCCGTCGATAGTAGGCAGCTTCTTCGGCACTCACTCCGGGGGGCGGTTCCAGCGAAGGGAGCAGGGTATCACAGATAGCTTCCAGAATGGCGAACTCGGCAGGCGAGAGCCACGCCGCTCCCTGACTCTGACGCTGCACGATGGGTGATAGCACAGTGGAGGAGATGGTCATTGAGCGTACCTCCTTCCTTTCGCTCAATACACTGGATCATGCCGACGTTGCATGATTTTGGGCAAAGCGATACAGTCACAGTGAAGAGCTGACATATCTCTATAGTGTAGGTAAGTATAGCATAATCTGGCCTGCCCTTCAGGCCCTCTTATGGCGTCTCGTGCCGCTCCCCAAGCGCTTTCAGGCCCTCTTGACAAATCTGACTGACAGTCAGTCAAGATCTTGCGACCAGAGACGAGGGTAGGCTGCGACGAAGGGAGCTGAGGGCAGAGAAGAAGACCAGAAAGGCGGAGCTGGCCGGAGTTATAAGAGGTATTGCCGGCGCCAGGCAGGCGTTGGAGCAAGGAGAGTGGCGCGGGCAGCTCACGCTGTGGCCAATGCTGAGTGGAGCCTCCCGCCCTGGCTACGCTGGCACGGCGGGAGAGCAGCAATCTGGAGTTGGTGATTGGCCACTCAGCTCAGGCCATGCTGCGAGAGGCAGTCATCCCGATGAAAATCGGTCTGGAGGAGGCGCTGAGGGATCAGACGAAAGAGGCCCGTTCCGATTTGGACTGCATTTGTCAGGGTTCGCAGGGCCATTAAAGCCCCAATGCGCGTCTCCTCACTATAGTCGAGCAGTTCAACCATGTGATCGAACTCGGCCTGCGTCAGCACCTCATAGGAGAGATCTGGGCGCACCAGCATCGTCAAGTCGAGATCGACGTAGCGCACACGTGCCACCTCGATAGTCGGTGGCAAGATAATGGTCGCATAAGTATAGAGCAGGTCGCAGCCATTATAGAAGGCGCTCAACATATACCAGCGCTCCGGCCAGAAGAACTGGAGACAATGATGGCGCAATGGGCGCGTTCCGGTGGTCCACTCCATCAGTGTTCCGGCAGGCAGCCAGAGGCGCAAGCAGTCGGTTCCTGGTGAAGCAGTTGGAGGATCGCTTAGCTGCACCTCTGGTGAAAGGCGATAGGAGCGCCAGGTGCCACGCAGCACTCCATCATAGCTGCGACTCTCGACACGAAAATCCGGTTGCATACGTATACTTCTCCCTTCCATCCGCCTCATAGTACGCAAATCTGCCCGGTTCGTCAAGCTGGGCCGGGTGGAGCATGAGTGAGGGCGCAGGTTCACCTTCTGCTTCTACTGATCCGCGCCTCCTCGCAGGCTGGTTCCAGCGATCAACAGCTGCTATCTCCCAGCCAGCGAAATATAGTAGAATAACAGCTAGAGATTTGCCTTACGCCGTCGTCAGAGCAAGCCCAAGAGCGAGCGAGAAAGGGTTTCTCCTGCGCCAGCAAGAGCAGCGGGCAGGAGTTGCGAAAGAGTATAGAGATCATGCTGCGCTGTCCGCATTGTCAGACGCAGAATCCATCGCATGCCAAATTCTGCTTTGCCTGCGGCCTTCGCTTCCTGATCTGCCCATATTGCGGTACGGCCAATCCCCCGGTAGCCCGCTTCTGCATTGAATGCGGACGGGTTCAGGGACAGAAGGGACGTGGACGGGAGCCAACGGAGACCTCGTCTCTGCCGATACCAGCTGTCCGCGGTGGAGAGGAAGGAGAGTCGTGGCCAGAATCACTGCCCCAGCTGCCTGCGCCAGTGCTGGCGCTGGAGCCGGCTTCGGAGGAGGCACCAGCACCGCTGCCAGCTTTGAGTACGCCCGAAGAGCGGCGGGTGGTGACCGTGATGTTCGCCGACATCATCGGCTCGACGCCCCTGGCCGATCGCCTTGATCCAGAGGACTTGCGGGCCATCCTCGCAGGCTACTTCAACCTGATGACAGAGCAGATTCGCCGCCACGGCGGTACTGTAGAGAAATATATCGGTGATGCCGTCATGGCTGTCTTTGGCCTGCCGCTGGCGCACGAGGATGATCCCGATCGGGCCATTCGAGCTGCCCTCGACATGCAAGCTGCGCTGGTGCGTTTCAATCAGGAACGACTTCAGCGCGATCCAGAGGCGGTGCTTCTCCAGATGCGCATCGGGATCAACACCGGTGAAGTGGCCACGCCCGGGCCTGATGGCAGCCTCAACAGTCGCCGGGATTTTCTAGTGACGGGTGAGGCGGTCAATCTCGCCGCGCGCCTGCAGCAGGTGGCTAGTCCCGACACTATCCTGGTAGGGGAGCGCACCTATCTAGCCACGCGAGAGATCTTCCGCTTTCGCCCGCTGGCGCCCTTGCAGCTCAAGGGGAAGGAGGAGCCGATCCGGGCCTGGGTTGTGCTGGGCCTGGCGGACGAGCAGCCCGCCAGTTCACTGGTAGCGCGTGCTCGACGCGGCCTGCTGGCCCCGTTGATCGGGCGCTCGCTGGAACTGACGCTGATGCACGCGACCTATGCTCGTGTACTGGCCGAGCGGCAGCCTCATCTGATCACCTTGCTGGGTCCCTCGGGCATCGGCAAGTCGCGCCTGGTGCACGAGTTCATCGATCGCGAGCAGGAGAAAGCCCGCAGTACGACTGGCCCAGATCAGCTGCCGGTGCCGCTGGTCATGCATGGGCGCTGCCCGCCCTACGGCGAGGGCATCACATACTGGCCGCTGATCGAGATCCTGCGGGCCTTGCTCCAGGTTCAATATAACGAGAGCGATGAGGATATCCATCGGCGCTTCACAGCCTTCGTCAGTGAAGTATTGGAGAGGGCCGGGCACAAAGAAGAGGCCGAGGATGTGGCTGAGGCCATCCTGCTGAGCGTGGGGCGCCAACTCGGAAGGTCGGTAGCTTTGCCACCGAGCGGTGAGCGTCGCGAGCGGCAGCGCATGGCCCATACTCGCAATCTTGAGCAAAGCGGTGCTCAGATGAGCTTACTACGCTCCTGGCGTATCTTCCTCGCGGCGCTGGCTCAGCAGCAGCCTCTCATTCTCGTGATCGACGATCTCCAATGGGCAGATGAGGCCCTGCTCGATCTGCTGGAGCACCTGATGGAGCGCCTGAGCAACGTTCCGATTCTCTTGCTCTGTCCGGCGCGGCCCGAGTTTCTGGAGCGGCGCCAGGACTGGGGTGGGGGCCAGCGCAATTTTACCACTATTGTGCTAGAGGCCCTTTCCGCCGAGGAGAGCAAGGAGCTGGTGCGCGCCTTGCTGAAGAACACCGAGCTACCCGAAGCTCTCTGTCATACGATCCTTTCCCGGGCTGAGGGCAATCCTTTCTTTGTTGAAGAGCTGATCCGCATGTTCATCGACCAGGGGCTTCTGGTCTATGAGCAGGATAGCTGGCGCGTGGCCCGCGAGAAGGAGCATCTTTTTAGCGAGTTGGCCAGCCCGGCAGGGCCTCCCGATGATGCCCTGCTGGATCTCCATTATACGCTGCCCTTGCCGCGGGTTCCCGATACGATCCAGGGCGTTCTGGCGGCGCGTGTCGATCTGCTCAGCCCTGTCGAGAAGCATGTCTTACAGAAGGCGGCGATCATCGGACGCACGTTCTGGCTCTCGGGCTTGCGCGAGCTGACGGATGATCTGGATGAGGAGACGCTCTTGCAGACCCTGGAGTCGCTGATCACGCGCGACTTTATCTCTGAGTCGGAGCGGCGCGATCGCAGCCCCGTTGAGAACGATCGAGTCTTCAGCTTCAAGCATATTCTAACGCGGGATGTCGTCTATCATACGCTTTCGCGAGCCCACCGCGCTCTGAGCCATGCCCGTCTGGCGCGCTGGCTGGAAGAGCAAGTCAACGGGCGCACTGATCGCTTTGTTGAGTTGCTGGCTTATCATTACCAGCAGGCAGCTGCTCACTGGACGCCCAATTTGCTTGCCAGCCTGGCCGAGCAAGCCGAGCCAGAGCTGACACTGCAGGAGCTGCGGCAGCGAGCTACGCTCTATCTGACGAGCGCGGGCGATCAGGCGCTGCGCAGCTACTACACGATTCGCGCCATCCAGGCTTATAGCGATGCGCTGGAGTTGTTGAGCGAGAGTGGAGCGGAGCGGCGTGCCCTGGCCCGCATGTATGAGAAGCTGGGCGACGCCTTCACGCAGCGCGCCAATCTCAAGGAAGCCTGGCTGGCCTATCGGCAGGCGCTCCAGCTGCTGGAAGCTGTGGACGAGCCGCCTTCGGCTGATCTCCTCTATCTTTACGATAGTCTGGCAGAGCTGGCAACGCGCTGGGGGCCGTGGCACGACGCCCCTCCCGATATGGATGAGGTACGCTCATATATCGATGCCGGGCTGGCTCTTGCAGAGGATCAGGGAGACCGCTCTGTCTTTCTGACCTATCTGGCTCTGTGGCATATGCGTTCGCGAGAGGATGATCCCAACGACGTTAATGAGCGAGCCAGGCAGGCGGAGCAGGCGCTCAAGAGCGCCCGTGAGGCGCGGCGCCTGGCTGAGGAGGCCCAGGATATAGAAGCGCTCTGGCTGGCCCTCGACGCTCTCGGCGGTATCTATATGAGGCTTTGCGACTATGCCGAAGCCCATCGCACTCAGCATCAGCGTCAGCAGCTCCAGGCCCAGATTACTCGTCAGCAGGGGAGGCAGGATCGGCAGGAGTTGCACGACCTCTACTATTCCCTGGGATGGGTGCACTTTTTTATCTGCGATTATCCAACGGCAGCGCGCTGGTTCGGTGAGTCGTGGCAGGTTGCCCAGACAATGGAAAGTCCGCCGTTGCTCCTGCTCAGTATGCTGGGACGCATCCATGTCTGGTACGAATGGGACCGCTGGGGTGATGCGCGTGAGGCAGCGCAGAAGGCTCTGCAGCTGATCGAACAATATCAGCTTGAAGAGATGTGGGAGATCGATGCCCTGAAGCATCTGGTAATGATTGCTTATCAGACGGGTGACTATGAGAGTGGGGAACGCTATCTGCGCCGTCTCAGGCTTGTCGGTGAGCAGGCAACCTCTCGTCTGCTGCGCCTGGATCTGGAGCTAGTCTTGCAGCTTGCGCGCCAAGACTGGGATGGGGCAGTTGAGACGCTCAAGGAGGAGATTCGACGTCACGAGCCATTTGTCCGACCGGAGCAGCAGTCGCTGCTGGCCGAACTTCTGGTTCAGACCGGCGCCCCTGCTGAGGAGCAGGCCGCGTGGTGTCAGCGGGCGCTGGCGGCGGCGCGCCGGTCTGAGGCATTGAAGGCCGAGGGACGGGCCTGGCGGGCGCAAGGCCGTATGGCGCTGGCTCTGCAGCGCTGGGAAGAGGCGCGGACCTGTCTGCAGCAAGCCTTAGCACTTTTCGAACGCCTTGACCTCCCGTGGGAGCGAGGCCAGACCCTCTACTGCCTTGGCGAGTTGCATCAGAGACAGGCTGTCAGCGCTCAGCTACCTGATGCGGTGGAGTTGTGGCGCGAGCTGGCTCGCCGTTACTTTACTCAGGCGCTGGGCTTCTTTAGGGCCTTGCGCGCCGTACGCGATATCGAGCGGGCCAATCGTGCCCTGCAAGAGCTGTCATAGCAAATTGCAGAGGATAGCAGGGAGAGTCAAATCTACAGCGAGCGGGTGGTGGATCATTTATATCTCTGTCAGGGTTTCATAGCGCCACCAGTGTTCATCGTGCCAGAGGCGTGTCGAATCCCAGGCCGGTCCCATCGTGCGGGGCAGTGGCGCCAGGTGGACCTGCTGCAAGGCGGCGCCTGCCTCCAGCAGGTGACGCTGAACGCTACGTAAAGCCAGCTGCGGCGTATTGTTGACCTGGCTCAGATGAGCCAGCCAGATCCAGCGCAGGCCATCGGTGCGCCAGGTCTGCAAGATTGCCTGTGCTGCCTGCTCGTTAGAGAGATGGCCCGTGGGGCTGAGGATGCGCATCTTGAGGGCATAGGTGTAGGGACCACGCAGGAGCCGTTCGCGATCATGATTGGCCTCCAGGATCAGCAGGTCGGCTTGACGCATCGCCTCTAGCATGATCGGAGTGACCGAGCCGCTATCTACTACCACGCAGACACGACATCCTCCGGCGCTAAGCAGGTAGCCGCAAGGAGCAGCAGCATCGTGAGGGACTGGAAAGGAAACGATCTCGACATCGCCGAGCAGGCAGGAGCTGCCAGCAGACAAGGCCAGTGTTCGTCTCAGGGGCAACGAGGTCGTCACTCTCTCCGCGCAAGCACGGTGTTGTCCCTGCCGGGCGGCAGGGCGCTTCTCTCTTAAACCAAGAGAGAGAGGCTGCTCCGCATCAACCTGGCTGCCAGCTGTCGCTTGGAATTCTGGCCGTGAGTTATCTACCAGGGCTGCCAGGGTAGCAGGGTCAGAGATCACGAGAGGATCGTAGCGCTTCAGCAGCGTGGGAAGGGCCAGCGTATGGTCATTATGTTCGTGAGTGAGAAGAACAGCCAGGATCTGGGCAGGGGAGACGCCGGCGAGATGGAGGCGATTGATCAACGTGCGGCAGGGCAGGCCAGCATCGACCAGGAGTCTGGTTCGTCCGTTGGGGCCGGCCTCAATGAGCACGGCGTTGCCGCTGCTGCCACTTCCCAGAGAAATCACGCGCATAGACTCTCTACCCGGGCCTGTTCTGACATTGCTAGTTTTTGCTCTGCCTCGTCTTCGTTGTCGACGTGGCAGGAAGCCTGGCCTTCCCTCACGGCATCAGCGTGCAGGTTGCTCAGGCAGGCCAAGCAGGAGGCGCGCGTTCTCACCCAGGATTTTGGTCAGTTCATCGGCGCTGAGGCCGGCCTGCTGAATGTGCTCGATGACGCGGCGCTGGCGCAGCAAGCCATAGTCACTGGCGAACAGAATGCGCTCAGCGCCTACCAGCCTTGCCACCGTTGGGAAGATGGCTGGACGGTAGAGGAAGACCGTTGCAGCAGTATCATACCACACCAGGGAACAGGCCTGCTGCACCTCTGGCATCAAAGTATAAAAAGGCAGGCCTCCACCCCAATGGGCAGCGACGAAGCGTACATCGGGGAAAGCCGTCAAGAAAGCGACAACATCGGCCACGGAGACATCGCCTTTGCCGGGATAGAGGTGGCCTACAGGCTCGCTGCAATGGGAGAGGACGAGCAAGCGATAGTGGCGCACCACCTCAATGAGGGGAGCCAGCAAACGGGTATC
This sequence comes from Thermogemmatispora sp., assembly GCF_019683635.1. Taxonomy (GTDB): domain Bacteria; phylum Chloroflexota; class Ktedonobacteria; order Ktedonobacterales; family Ktedonobacteraceae; genus Thermogemmatispora. Next base: position 32,856 of record NZ_JADGIA010000032.1, read on the forward strand.
GCTCAGGCGATAGCCCTGGCCGTGAGGCATCAGTTCGCCCATGCCGATCATACCAGCCTGTACACAGCGCTCCAGCTCGTGCACCGCGCGGCTGCCAGCCGTAGGTAAGATTACCGCCATGCCATAGATGCGGCCCGGATAACGGCGCATGGCATCCAGGACATAGCTGTTACACTCCTCGATGAGGCCCGCGTCGGTCCAGCCGAAGGAGAAGGCCACCGAAGCATCCACGCCCGCAGCGTCCATTTCTGCGATCAGGTCCTCAGCAGTGGCCAGCTTAGTGCGGGGATTGGCATAGAGGGTCCGAAACCAGGGATCGCGCTCGCAGTAGCGCTCACGCTGCTGACAAATAGAGGGAGGAAAGAGATGGGTGTGGAAATCAATGATCATGTTCCGCTTCGCTTCCAGAAGGGTGCTCCAGGCTATTAAAAAAGGGCGTTGCTCACTGGCACGCCCCTTTCTTTTCCTGCTTCCTTACTGTGCCTCTTGGATATGCTTTTTTGGAAGAAAAAGCAACAGCGAAACAGGGAGAAACCTCCAACTGAAAGGTGTCTTGCCTCAATTTTGCTGAGGGAGAAGTCCGTCGCGACAGCGGGGAAGCGTCGCGCGCTCCATCCTAGACAACAGCAGGCGTTCAGTGATCTTTTGCAGTATCGTAAGGAAGGCACAAGCCGTTCGGTCATTAGGGCCGGTCAGCTGCACCTGTTACCAGGTGTCCACCTCCGGTCTATCAACCAGGTGATCTTCCTGGGACCTT